>NC_010602.1:2277500-2617500 GCF_000017685.1 Leptospira biflexa serovar Patoc strain 'Patoc 1 (Paris)' | reverse complement strand
TAGAGACACATAGTGATCATATAATCAACGGTATCAGGGTGTCCGTTAAAGAAAAAAAGGTTAATCATAGGGATGTTAATGTCCTGTTTTTTAATAGAATAGATTATGAGTCAGAACAATATTCTGAAATAACAAATATTAAAGTTGATAATGAAGGAAATTTGAGTAATTATCCTAAGAATTTTTTAGATGAGTGGAATAACCAGCTACTAAAGTTGATTTGATATGGATGTTTATTTCAACGAACTATCTTTAGGGAATAGCGTTATTTTAAAGGATAAAATTGACGAAGGGATGATTCAATTTATAAAGACGTTTCAATCTTCTTCCAAATATGGGTTCACAAAGATTCGATTTCCAACGGGATTAGATGAAATATTTATTTCCGAGGGATATTCTATAAAAAACTGGATTTATGAGGGTAGAGGTGATGATTTACGAACTCTCTTATTAGGTGTTTCTGTTAAACCATTTATCGATGAGGAAAGGGAAGAAATAGTATCGGAATTCATTGATACTAAGGTTGAAGTTGAGCTTGAAGACAAATCACATAATATTTCATTGGGTATTTTCGGTGCTTATTTATCGCAATCGATTACTATCGGATTCGTTTTTCAAAAGTACTGGGAAAGAGTCATATTTGCAATTCGAGTATATAATGGTGATGAAGTAGCTTCAAATGAAACTATACAGAATATTTATTCGCCTAATTCAATTCAGCAATTTGACATAGAAACGAAGATTTACTTGGCTTTAAAAAAAGAGATTGAGTCTATGGAATATTTCATTCATAAAATTTCGAAATTCTTTCCTCAATTATTTTTTTGTGAAAATGCTAAAGAACAACTATCTAGAATTTCTGTTGGTGATATGAGATTCAATAATTTGCTTAAAAAGTTGATTCGTCTTAACGCAAAAGTATCTAGTTGGTTAGATGGTTGGTTCGATTTTAAAAATTTAGGGATCGAATGTTCTCCAGATTCACCAGAAAGAATTAGAAAAACTTTGGATAAAAGAAGTTTTTTGTGTCCAGATGGCATTATCAGAGTTTTTAGTTATCATCTAAAATGGAGTATAGGAAAGGATGAAGTTAGGCTATATTTTTTCCCAGATCCAGAAAATCGAAAAATTTATATTGGATACATTGGAAATAAAAGCGGAATGGGTTTTTAAGAAAAAAAAATCAAATTTATTTATAAGGAAATTTCAACAGTAACAAGCTATTGCTCCCCTGCGTTAGGGATCGACCGAGCGCCCTCGTCGAGGGAGAGCCCGATCCCTCACCACTTTGTATGCAAAGTGGTGAGGGAAACGCCATTATCTTTAAAATCAAGTCAGAGGACCGGGTTGGTCGAACCATTCGCAGCGACCCATAGGGAGCGAGAATGCGAGTTTGGCGATTAGCCAAAACTCGTCTGGCCCGAAGGGACACTGTGCATCTGTTGTCACACCAGTGGCATGGCAGAGTAGCTACGTTCGGTCGGGATAACCGCTGAAAGCATATAAGTGGGAAGCCCACCTGAAGATAAGATCTCCCTGAAGAGTCCAGGCAGACGACCTGGTTGATAGGTCACAGGTGTAAGTTCAGTAATGGATTCAGCCAAGTGATACTAATCGCTCGATCGGCTTGACCATATTACAATTTGCATGTGCTTAACATGCAAGTATAGATTATAGCGTTGTTTGTTTTACTTTGTTCTGTTTGGCGGTCAGCGCCGAAGCACTTCGAAGCTACAGCCCGAGGCTCACGCTTCGAGTGCAAAGCTCGCAGTCGCAGCAGTGCTGCTTTTTGCTCCGCCGGCTTTCCCTCATCGGGGTTGATGAGAATCAATCGTGGATGGGGTAAAGAGGATGGAACCTTTGTCGTATAGAGTTGAAGAAGAGTAAAAGAAAAGAGAGGCCTTATGTCGAAAGATGTAAGGCTTTTTTTGTGTCTGGAAACAATTCGTAAATTCAATCTGGCACCCAAGTCAGAATGTCTTTCTGACGGAGGCGGAGCAGGATTGCGAAGCTCGCCAGTCTGAACAGGATGTTCAGCTGGCAGGAGTCAGGAAAGCATTCTGTTGCTTTTTTTATGTTTGGGGGGAATGAAGTCTGCTTATTGGCGAATTTATTTTATGAGGAATATCCAAGAAAATATTCTACTGGTGTTCACAGAAAGTGCCTTGGAAAAATGAACAAATGATACCACCTACAAATATAAATTACAACTTACGGTAGTTGGATTGCCATTAGGTTTGAAACTTCTCAACAAACGGAAAGGGTAACTCAATATTCAAATGAAAAAAACCATCTTGGATGAAAGCACTGATTTTACCATTGAGCTTATTGACCCTTAACTTGGCTGCCTTTGGTAGAATATTTAAGTTGGTATGATTTATTTTTGATTGATTCGTTTGTGAGATTGAAATTGTAGATTCCAAATATGAAATCGTCCAATTCGATTCATTGATTCCATATTTTAAATCATTGGTGCAGATTTCATTGAAAAGATAAAACAAATTTATCGGTAAATCCCCTTGGATCGAATTAATTTTTTCCTGAAAAATATTACCAAGCAAAAACTCAGGAATGTTAAACTCTACTTCACGTCCAACGTCCGAATATCGCCTCAGTATTGTTATATTTAATCCCACAAAAAGATTCGTATATGTCAAATTCAGATCTTCAATAAAAAGTAAATGATTTCGTAGGGAACGAATCATTTGACTGGTTCGATTGTAGATACCATTGATAAAATTTTTTGGCAACTGTTGTTCTTTTAGTTCCAAATGATTTTCTAAATATACATGAACGTCTGTCAATTCACTACCTAAACTATCATGCATTAGGAGCTGCAATTCTTCTCTTTGTTGTGAAAGAGCCTTTTGTTTTTCCTGCAATAATTCTAATTTAAGTTTAGAACGATTTTCCAAGGCAATAGTAAAAAATCGGCTCAGTGCAAGTGCTTGAAAAAGAACAAACAATAGAAAACCAATAATGAGAAAAATTCCACCTTCAATTCCAAACAAATTTAAGATAATTGCGAACAGACAAAAAGATCCAAGACCAAGCAAGCTGATCGCCATAAGAAAAAAGGATCTTCTCTCCGGCAGTTTAAAAAACACAAAGTACGTAGCTTGTATGATAAAGATGGGTAAATAAATTACCGCATAATAGATATTTGCGATAGCTAATAATTTTGGACTTATCAATGCGATTAATGTTGAAACAATCGCACCTAACCAAAAAAATAAAAAAAGATAGGGACTGATTCGTTTTGGGAAGAGACTGTTAAGAAAATACATGACGGAAAGTAAAGATATTACATTCACGAAATGAAGGAAAAGTCTTTGTGTATCCCAATCAATCTCCGAAATAAAAAATTCATAAAGTTTAGTGTTGTGAAAAGGCAACCGAAGCAAAAAAGTAAAACATACAAAAGAAAAGAAAATAAATGGTTTATTGTCTCTGTTTAGTAAATAGATAAAAAAGTGATAAATCATGGATCCAAATATCAATCCAAAGATGACAGCGTCAAAAATTACATTTTTGATATAGTGTTTGTTGATTCCTTCATTTGTTCCAATGAGGAACTTTCCGCGTGGTCCCCCTTGGACGGAACTGACATTTGCAATTTGCAAAACAATTTCAATAAATTCTGAATTAGAATAAAAACTAAACCTTGTATCTTTCCGAGAAGACTTTATTTTGTCTAAATCTTCGGATACAAATCCTACGTGGGCCATCTCAGTTCCGTTGATCCAAATCCTCGACGAACTAAATAGGTGAGGATAAAAAATGGAAAGATACATATTCTTCTCGGGAACTTTTATGATTGTTCTGTAGGTAGCATATCCATAAGGAGAAAATTGATTTTTTCCAGTGTTGAATTTTGTCCAAGGGCGAAACTGATTCACAATCAAATCTGGATTTTTCTCTGGATAACGAAAGTTTGTTGGTATTCTCACCTCATCTGAAAAATCGCTTTTAGGTGAGGAGAATGTTGGTCCAAGGAGTGACATCCAATAAAATTCCCAATATCCTTCCACAGAATGAATTTCAAAATTCGGTATTTTAGATAAGTCAATGTAGGCTTGATTTTGAATTGGAATTTGATCCGACTTTAATGTAGTGCTTTCTTTACAAAAACTGAGAAATAAACAAACTCCGAGTAGAAAGGCCCATACATTCCCTTTCATAGAAGGGAAAGCTTTTGTGCTTTGAGTGTGAGCTCTACTCGGTTGTGTACCATAAGTTTTTTATAGATTGATTTTACATACCCGTGGACAGTATGTTCGCTTAACAAAAGTAATTCGGCTATAGAAGATATCTTTTTTCCTTTTACTAGTAATTGCAAAATTTGAGTTTCGCGATCAGTCAAGGATTCTTCCTCGTTTGTTTTTACCTTGCGAAAACTTGAAAACACCCGAAGGGCAATCGTTGGTGTAATGGTTGCCCCACCACCTTTTACAACTTCGATAATTTCCCGAATCCTTCCGATATCAGATTTCAAAATATATCCAAGTGCCCCATTTTTAATAGAATTAAAAATCATTTCATCAGAACTCATATTGGTAAGCATAATTACTTTGATCTTGGATCCAGACTCATTCATTTTTCCAACCACATCGATTCCAGTCATTCCAGAAAGCATAATGTCTAAAAATAAGATATCTAAAGATTCGATAGCCGGATCTTTAAAAAAATTTTCTGCAGATTCCCAGGTTAATACAGAATCAATTTCCGGTATAGATTTGAGTCGTTCTTTGACTTCATTTAAAAAAAATTCATCATTTTCTAAAATACCAACAGTGATGGATTTTTTTCTATCCATTGATTCCAACTAGGTCTTTTGAGTGGTTGAGCAAGTCTTGGTTTGGAACCAATCCATCTTCGTCTAGGGAAAATTCTTTTTTGATCTTTAAAAGAAAATACATATCCACTTCGCCCTTACCTTTAGCCTCGATCTTTCCCCGGTATTCGCAATCAAAAAAATCTTTGATCTTGTTATAGGTTTCGCCAGATATATTTATTTTTCCAGGTTTGCCCGAAGATTCCATACGGCTTGCTGTGTTGACTGTATCTCCCCAAATATCGTAAGTAAATTTATTATTACCGATAACACCTGCTGTCACAGGTCCTGAATGAATCCCAATTCGCAATTCCCAGAATGGAAGACCCAAAGCTTTTTTTATCTCACTCATCTGGAGCATAAAGGATCGAAATTCTAATGCCGCCAAACAGACATCAATTGGATGAGAGCGATTGGAAATGGGAAGACCTCCCGCACACATATAAGCATCACCAATCGTTTTTAATTTTTCCAAATTGAAATGATTGGAAATTTCATCGAACTGACTGAAACAACCATCTAATTCCTGAACTAACTCTTCCGGAGATAGATTTTCTGAAATTTTTGTAAATCCCACAAAATCTGTAAAAAGTACTGAGACAGATTCGAAATACTGAGGCTTAACCTGATTGGTTTCTTTCAACTCGTTTGCAACAGAAGACGGAAGAATGTTGAGGAGCAATTTATCCGATTTAGATTTTTCTTTTTCCACTTCCTTGTAAAGTTTGGAACTATAAACAATTCCAGCCAACTGTTCACCTAATATTGATAAGTATGTTATCTGCTCTTTGTTTATAAAAATTTTGCCAACATTGTAAAGATTAATATAACCAATCGGCTTATTCTGAAGAATCAATGGGATAACGAGTATAGACTCAAACTTTAAAATTTTATGTATAATCTCTTCCTCTGGCGATAAAGCTGATTGTTTTATCCTTTGTGCAAAGATCGGTCTATTGTATTTAAAGGCTATTGCATGAGTTCCTAGACTCTCTTTTAATGGGATTTTTAGTTTTTCTATAACTTCTCTTTCTTTATGGGAGACAAAATCTGGCATAAGGGAATGGGCATAAATAAGATTCTCTCCTAGATGATCTAATGTCGATAGCCCATGATATTCGATATTATAATTGGATCTAATATATTCGGAAACTTTTTTCATAATCGTATTTAAATTTAAATCTTCATTTAAACTTTTAATAAGCAGATTTAGTTGTTCGGTGATTTTTTTTTGCTTTTCAGATTCTAATTTAGCATTGTTGGCTATTTCTTTTTCCTTTTGAACCAATGCGATTAGATGATTATTATCAATCGCTCCAGAAATTTGTGAACAGATATTTGATATTTTGGTTATATCATCCTTATCAAGGTTCATGGAATCCTTAAAATTCGTAAAACTTAGCAATCCAATACATTGGCTATTCCTCATCAAAGGAACGAGTAAAAAAGAATCAAACCCAACATTTTCTGCAATTTCTTTATCGATTTGATATTTAAATTTTGGTATTTTATTTAAATAGAAAGTTTTTCCCCTTTTATATACTTTGTAAATAAAACCTCCTTCTTCTTTTATAGGAATGATTTTATGGTTCAAATATTCTTTAACATGATCATCCACACTAGCAAAAAATCTAAACCTACTCACTGAAAGAAATTCCTTGCTTTCGTTTGGTAACAAAAGCCAAGATCCTAATATTCCATATTTATTAAATAGAAGAGAACTGAGTTCTTCCAGAATCGAGTCTAAATCTACCTGTGAATTTATTTCATGAGTAAAATGGTTGAGTTCTAGAATTTCTTGTTTTTTGGATTCCAGATCCTTGGTTCGGATGTTAACTTTCTCTTCTAGTTCACTTGATAATTCTTCGCTCGTATTGAATGCATCTCCTATTCTATGAGCGAGGGCACCCGCTTGGGCAAAAATAAAAAAGAACAAACCAAAAGGTAGAATTAAGCCAAATCCAATTAAAAAATTATGGAAAATTAAGTCGTTCAATCCCGCAAAAAAATAAGCAAAAAATCCAAGTAAAATTAGTTTCGCTCCTTTACGTTTTAAACGAACAGCTTTCAACAAAACGAAGGTGATATAAACCATCGCAAATATAACAATTAAATGAAAAACAAATAAAGTTGAAGTAAATACTTTAATCGGTGTTAATAGAACTATTGCTATAAAAACACTTGGTAAAATGATAAATGTTTTTCGAACTATCGTTGTGAATTCTAAAGGGAAAAGTGAATTTAAAAACAGAAAAAACGGAGGCACAAGTGCATAAAATCCAAAATACTCCATTCTTAGTAACAAAGAAAAAGGAAGGTCTGGAAACATTTGCATAAACAACCTTTCACCCGTGCATACAAGTCGCAAAACCATCACTAGACAAAGTAGTCCAAACCAAAGAGCGGATTTATCCTTTTTCCTATAGATAAACAGAGAAAAATGATACAGAGCAATAATTAGAAGTACACCAAACAAAAATATTTGAAGAAATGTATTCATATTTTTTTTTGCAATGATTTTTTCTGCGATATCTAGGGTAACAGGTGTTTGGAATCCCCCTTTTTGATGGATATGATTAGAAACAATCATTGTGACAAGAATTGAATTTGTTTCGTAATTTTCTATGACTCCGTATTGGGGTATATAGATTGCTTTTTCTAAATTTTGTTCTGAGGAAGGAGAGCCATTTTTTGCAACTAACTTATCATTCATGTACATCGTATAGGCGGAACCTTGGCCATCATAAATATGAAAACCCAAAGGTTTAGAAGATTCTGGAAGTAAAACTTTCAAACGAAAAGTCGCAAATCCATCTGATCCTATGGATTCGTTGTTTACGATTGATCCGTTCCAAGCGTTTGGTACATTAAAATATTTTTTATCTGAGAGTTCTTCCCTCGTTTCACTTGCTGTAGCTATCTTGATGTCTTTCATATTCTGTGGGTCACGTATTTCTTTCCAAAAAAATTCCCATTCCCCACTCAGCTCGATACTTCCCTGTTTTGCAAAATCCCATTCTTTCAGATCTAAAACTCCTTTTATGGCTTTGGGAGATATAATATTATCATTGTTAAGTTGCGGAATCGAATCTTCAACGACATTCGTTTGCGATTCTATCGTTATCCAACCCATAAAAAAAAGTAATATATAAAGTTTAGAGATGTATTGCAAACATTGCAAACCTGACTTGCCCGATGGTAATTTATTGATAAGTTTTGATAACATCATTTTGATAAGGATGTTAAGGTTTAAAATTTTTTAGTTTTGTCAATTTATAATTCACGAATCTTTACCCCCTGTTCAGGGGGGTAAAGTAACTGAGTTGATGGATATATATAATTGAAAATAGGAAGGAATTTCTAGAAGATCAATCGCGCGAAATGAGGAATTGCGATTTCAGTCTGGGTCAGGATTTACAATTTTGTAAAGTGTTTGGTAAAACTTTTCAATGTACCTTTCCACATTTGTTGGATTTCCATTTTGGATTTTTCATCACTTGGTCTTGGACATTTTTGACAACTGCGCGAACAAAGGATGTTCTTACGGATAGAGAACTGATTTCCAAAACTTCCATGGTTATTTTTCTTACAACTAACTCACGTTTAATGGCATTGGAAATGACTTCGATTGCTTCCTCTGTGGTGAGGTGAAGGTTTCGAACAAGAATGCCTTTGGATTCTTGGATGAGTTTTAATTGAATTTCGCTAAGGGGCATAATTAGGTTTGATCGTTATAATTCCATTCCCCCAAAATTAAATCAATTCTCTTCTGGTCTCTCATTTTAACTTCAAAGCAGTTACACACCAACACCGAGATCCAGAGGATCGTTTCGGGTGAAATTAGGTCTACTTTCCCGCGTAAGGGATCTGGAGGGCTTGGTCCGAAGGACGGAAGCGAGAGCGCACCCCGAAAGAGCCCGACCCTTCCAGATTCTATTTCCAATACTCCAATCAAATTGGGAACGCCCAAATTCACAAAATTTAGTTAGAGGACCGTGCCCTGCGATTGATTTGATGGGCCGACCGGGAGATAAAGATAACTATATTTTCTAATTGGAAACCGTTACTTCTTTTTTGAAATGAAAGGTATAATCTACATACGTGTTATGTGATCTTTCGGTTGGTGGTGGAAATTCCCAGGAACCAATTTCATTTTGAATGCATTCGGTTAGAATGTTTGAGGAGAAATCAGAATGAATGAGTTCTATTTTGGTTGGATCTCCGTCTGGTTCTATCTGCCAATCAAACTGAATTTTGCCTTCCTCTAGTGAGGGTTTAGTTTTTAAATATTCAAGATAACAATTTTGAATCTTATTTTTGTGTTTGGTGATGGTTAGATTCACTTCTCGTTTATGATAAGAAGTGAGACCTCGTGCATCTACTTGGTTTGGTGTTCGAGAACGGGAATCATTTTGGGAGATTGGACGTAGGAAAAGGAGATATACTACGGTCCATAGAAGGGTTGTTACCGTAACGAGAAGGATTTCTTTTTGGAATGGAATGGTTTTTTTCATTTATTTTCTAATAAAGACAGAGGCGGCACCGGAAGATACAGAAGAGTTATCCGAACTTGCTGTTGGCCCATTCGTAATTGTAGTTTGATTGCTATCCTCTTGGGGTACTCCAACAACGATTGTATCTAAAGAAAGCGCAATTACATTTCCAAGTCGGTCATCCGTATCAGCATTTGGTGCTTTGAGATATGCATTCAAGGCCCAATTGGATCCTGTCCTTCCATAAACAAAGATTGCGCCAGACCGAGGTGCAGAATTATCGATGTTTATCGTTTGTCCATTTGTAACTGTCCTCTGGCCGCTATCTTCAAAAATAGTACCGACAGCAATCGTATCTCCTTCAATGGCTAATGAAACGCCGAAATATTCGTCTGCTTTTGCGTTTGGTGCTTTGAGATAAGCTTCCTGGGTCCAGGTAGAACCCGTCCTCTTGAAAACATATGCCGCACCTGCATTGGTTGAGGAGTTATCTGAACTCGCAGTTTGCCCGTTAGTGATTGTGATCTGATTGCTTGCTTCGGCAAAAGCACTGACAACGATTGTATCTTTTGAGATAGCAACATCCTCGCCAAATTGATCCCCAGCTTCTGCATTGGGCGCTTTGAGATAGGCCTGTTCAACCCAAGTGGAACCAGACCTTTGGAATACATATGCGGCGCCAGCATTGAGAGCTCCGTTATTGCTACTTGCGATTCCGCCATTTGTAATGGTGATCTGATTGCTATCTTCGAAATTGGCACCTGCCACAATGGTGTCGCCTGAAATGGCTAATCCTTTTCCGAAAAAATCTTGGGTTTCTACATTAGAAGGTTTGATGTAGGCCTGTTGGGACCAGGTGGAACCCGATCTTTGGAATACATAGATGGCCCCAGAGTCAGTAGACGAGTTGTCCCCGCTTGCCGTAGGACCATTTGTAATGGATGTTTGGTTACTGTCCTCCAAATAAGATCCCACAACAATCGTATCACCAGAGATCGCTACAGGAAATCCAAACTGATCACTAGCTTCTGCGTTAGATGGTTTGAGATAAGCCTCTTGGGCCCAAGTGGAACCCGACCTTTTGAATACATAAACTGCACCGGAATTAGACACCGAGTTGTCCCCGCTTGCCGTAGGACCATTGGTAATGGTCGTTTGATTACTATCTTCCAAATTGGCACCAACGACAATCGTGTCTCCATCAATCGCGACGCTGACACCGAATTGGTCACTTGCTTCGGCATTGGGTGCTTTGATATATGCTTGTTGGCTCCAAGTGGATCCAGTCCTTTGGAATACATAAACGGCACCCGCTAAACCCAAAGAGTTATCGCTACTGGCACTTTCTCCATTCGTAATTGTAGTTTCGTTACTTGCTTCACCGATGGCTCCAACAACAATCGTATCTCCAGATATGCCAACTGCAGTTCCAAATTGATCCGAAGGATCGGCATTAGGTGCTTTTAGATACGCTTGGCTTTCCCAAAGTTTGATAGGAGTTTGGATGCGGAAGCCACAATACGGCACGGGACCTTGCGCGGCAGAGGATAAAAGTAAGGTCGAGAGATAACTATCGGATTTCGGATCACAGGGATGATTCAATGTTAATCGCTGGCAATTGATAGACATAAATATTGTGAACAGAGCCAAGATGCTTGGTACCGAAACCAAGTGTAGTTTGAATTTTGTCATTTTTGTGAATTGCTTTGAATTCATTTCTTTTGGATTAAAATGATTAACATTTGTTACTAAAATTTTTGAAATGGAACCAAGTCATGCAAGTTTTTTTTCCTAGTTTCTAGAAAATGGTCACTAACCCCTTATCCCCAGTTGTTTTTTCCAACTTTTGGCATTGGCCTTCCCATAATTATATCCAATCTCTACCAGTTCGTGGAATTTTTTCCAATCGAAAAGACCATATTGCTCTACTGGCAATTCAGCAAAAATATCTGATTCAGCCTTCGCTTTGGCTTTTGCCGCATCTGAGGCAACAAAAGTAGCACGCATGAGTAAACTCAAAAGGTTTGGGACGTCTTTTTGTTTTTGTGTTTTGCCAATGATTCGTTTGAATAACATTCGAAGTGCTGAAGGTAAGGCCCCCGAATTATTTTCTTCATAGATGGCACTGAAGACTTCATCTGCAGTGGAATCACCTTCCGAAGAGAGCGCCACAGAGATCACAAAATCGGCTCCCTTCTCGCGCATCACAGCTCCTGGAATGTTATCGAGCATGGCTCCATCAACAAGCAGTTCGTTTTTTTCGTAGAACGGTGGTAAGATTCCTGGAATCGATGCCGATGCACGTAATGCTTTCCATACAGGTCCACGATCGAAGATCACTTTTTGGGATTTAGTGAGGCTCGTGGCTACAGCAAAATACGGTAACCATAGATCTTCGATCATTCGATTCCCAACAAAATTTTTGATTACAGTGTTGAACTTTTTACCTCGAATGAGAGAGACCGTTGGTATCGTATAGTCATTCAAAGTTTTTTTGTCGCTCATAAGAGCTTTCGCGACACGTTCTAATTCGGGAGCATGATAACCCATTGCATAAATACTTGCCATAAGGGCACCTGCACTTGTGCCTCCAATCATGTCGATGGGTATGTTTTCTTCCTGCATGGCTTTTAGAAGTCCGATATGGGCAAGGCCTTTTGCACCACCACCGCCTAATGCGAATCCTATGGAACGTCCTGTAATGAAGCGAGTTAGACTTTCAAATCCATGATTACTATATGTGCGGATATGCCTGACTGAATCTGTTTTTCTGATTCGTGTTAGGTTTGCGGTATTGGCTGGTTTTTCATTTGGATCAGAATAAAGTAAAACAAGTTCGCGGGTTGGACCAAGGACTTCTTCTGAATCGCCTAGAAAACGGATTTCTTCTGCGGTAAGTCCACCAGTTCTATGCGCCTCACTTAACAACAAAATGCGATTGGTATGGTGTAGAATTGTTTCTGTCCAAAGTTTGTCCTAAAAGTCAGGGCAAAGGATTAGGAATTCATGGGAATCCTGCATTTGATACAGTGATTCGAGTAAGTCTGAAACGGCATATTCTCGATTGCCAAGGCGTTTTTTAAAATCGCGACTTTCGATGATTGCGGTGCGTCCAAATTTTTTTAAAGCTTGTGAAAGGTTTTGAGCAAAATTACGAGCAGAAAGATCTTTCTGTAAAGGGAAGAGTGTAATGATACTCCTTGCTTGTTTGGGCATTCGTTTGCCCATCCGATCGTTTGAGAATCGTTCTGCGATCAGTTTGGTAATCGCATACATGCTGGGTGGATGTTTGGAGAAAACGGCTTCAAATGCAGCTGTGCTGATTTTCACTATCTCACAGGAGAGTGTTGCAACAACTGTGGCGGTCCGCGGTTCCCCAGTGAGAAGGGCGATTTCACCAATGATATCACCTTTGGAAAAAGAACCAGTAGAGACAATGGTGTTCTCAAGATTTCTCACTTCATACACAAGACTACCATTGACGACAACATACATTCCGTCGGCTTTGTCGCCTTGGCGCATGAGAGTTTCTCCACCAGGTAAAAAGATCCATTCCATTTGAGGTTCAAGCTCAGAGATGAGTTTTGCACCCACGCCACTAAAAAGGGAAACTGTCGAAATGAGTTCTTTGATACGCCTCGGTTCAGGACGAAACACACTACGATGCAAAGCACGTGACCTACGACTGATCAGTTTAACGAAAGCCTTTAGTTCTTCCGAACGATCTTTGAAGGCTTTTTTGAATTCTTCACGACCAATTCTGTAGACGGTTCCTATCTGCTCTGAGATCACAGTGGCGTTCCTTGGTTCGTCTGTCACAAGAGCACCTTCGCCAAAACAACTGCCAGGTTTGATTTCACCCACTTTCTCTTTTTTTCCGTCTGTTGTTACATAAACGCTAAAACTTCCGGTTGCCACAAGATAGAGTGCATCCCCGTGTTCTCCTTGTTTGATCACAACCTTGTTCTTGGGAACTTTGACTTTAACGAACGACTTTGCTAGGTGTTCTTTTGTTTCAGGTGAGAGGTTCAGGAATAAATCAGTTCCTGTGATGATTTCTTTAATCGCTAGGGATGTTGGCTTAGAGAACATAATTGCATGATAACGGTTGTTCGGCGATAAATTCCCCATGTTAAATTGAGAAATGAATCAACGGAATCCAATGAGGATCATGCGAGACTGGGTAGTTTCATGGCGAATCTATTTTTTTTTAAAAAATTGGAAAAATGTAAGTTCAATCAAAGTGAAAGGAGAGAGGAAGAAGCCATTGTGATTTGACTGATTTGGGAGAGTGGGTTGTGCATTTGTGATTCCTTTTTGGAAAATTCACCTGATTCAAGTTAGGAGTGCAATTTTGGGAATCCAAGGAATTGGAATCAGATACCATTCGCTTGCAAAGATGGAAACAATATCTTTATTGATTCCGAAATTCCGAGAAAAACAAAACACATCCAGTTTTTTCAGTGAAGTCGTTTGGATCATTCTGCTTACAGTAGCCTCCTTTTTATTCCTGATTTTCGCGACAAACCCTGAGGGAATCCACGGAAATGCTGGTTTTTATATGTTATTTATATGTTTAACAGAGATAAATATGGCATTTGTAATAATATTTGACACGAATTGGGCAAAATTGTAAGCGTGGTGCTACTTGAAAAGGAGTATCAGATGAAAATGACAATCAACCTAATCTTGGCCATGCTATTTGCAACTAGCATAAGTGCCGAAACATTCACCGTGTTCATCCACGGGAAATCCAGTAAAAACCACGACGGTGTCGGAACTACCGATGTAAACAGCTATTGGGGAACAAACGCCAATGCGGTTTCAGGTTCCAAGGTTTTTATTGGCTACGACGGAAGTACTGATCCAAGGACATATGGAACGGCGAGAGCCCAAACCAATATTGCAACTGGCCTTACGAATTATTGTAAAGGAACAAATACGTGTAAGGTGGTTTGTCATTCAGCAGGATGTTATGCGATTGAATATTGGTTAGCAAATCTAGGTGATACAATCACTTCAAAAGGATTCAATATCACAAAGGTAACTGCTTTAGCGGCTGCTTCTGGCGGTTCTGAATTAGCAAATTTAGTTGGTGGATCTGGAAACGCAATGGATCGATCACTTGTCGTGACAACAGCTCGCGGTGCATACAATCACAACTTAACAGCTTCCGTTCTAGTGAATCATGTCCCAGGGTATAAAACTCGATTTGGTTCTTCGTTTATTTTGCCAGGTGCTGATGACTATGCAGTTGCATTCCACTCTTCTTGTGGATACAATCGTGCTGGTGGACTTGATAAGTGCCAAACATCCTTTGTCAGTGGGCAAACGACTTACACGCAGTATGCGGGTCACGTACGCGCACCGTCCTTAACAGCAGCTGGATTGAACAAAAATCATAGCGAAATTATGAACGAGGGTACAAGATAAAATTTGTAAAATTTGTAAGGGTTCGGCAAAACAAATTGTCGAACCCATAGATTTTTGAAAGAGAAAACCTTGATTAAATACTCTTCATACAAAATCTTTTAAGGAGAATTGGAATCGATCGAATGTTTGTCATAGGTATGTTCACTTCATCTTAATACCAATCATTTTTACCTTATTGATTAAGGATTCGTTCCTGAAGTTAAAATTACCGCTGGAGATGTACTGGTTCCGACAGTTCCGTTTGATGTTAAAATTCCATTCGATTGATTGATTGTAAATATTCCCGCGGTATCAGAATTAATATTCGTATTATATAAAAATTTGCCTGAGGGATCCACAGTGATCCCCAAGGGTCCAGTCCCTGTAGGGATCGTAGTTGGAGAAAATGGAAACAACTCACCTGTCTCGGGGCTTGTTGCAAACATAGAAATAACATTCGTATCTCGGTTCGCCATGTACAAAAACCGTCCAGTGGGATCTGTCGTTATGGCGCCAGAAACATTACCTGTGGTGGGTATTAAAGGGAAGACTGAACTCATGAACCCTGTATTTGAGTCAATTTGATAGGTCGAAAGATTACTATCAGTATCGTAAGCCACATATAAAGTTCTTCCATTGGCATGGAATGCCAATCTTCTTGGTCGGAATCCACTACCGATCGACTGAATTGGGTTTTGGCTCAAAAAACCTGTACTGCTATCAATCGGATAAGACTCAATGGCATTACCACTGTAATTGGCTCTATATAAAAAATTTCCAAATGGTTCGACTATAATTCCACTTGATGCATCTGTATGCGCCACTGTATTCACCAACAATAAATTCCCGGTCAGTGGATTAACAGAAAAAGTAGAATAGTTATAAGAGTTACTTACATAAAGTAAATCCTTTTTGGGATGGTAGACGATTGAAACTGGAGTACTCCCACCGCTCGGTACCGTTTCGACTAAAGTTAAGTTTCCATTGGTTTGGTTGATTGAAAATTGACTGAGATTGTTCGTGTTTCGATTTGCGACAGTCAAAAACCTTTGGTTAGGACTGATCGCCATCGATTCTGGTCCTCCTCCCGCTGCCACAAAACCTGTATTATTTAATACACCAGTATTCGCATTGATTGAATAGGAATTGATTAAATTCGATCCTACGTTTGCAACATAAGCATACTTAGGAATAAACAAAGATTTGATGACCAATGGGATAGTTGTTTGTTTGTTACTACTTTTTGCAGTGATGAAATATTTAGTTGAATCAATTCCTATGAGTGAAGTTCCCGAAATCGTACAATTTGACTCAGCTAAAATTAATCCTTGAGGAAGAGTGGGATTCGATTCGCAATGAACAATGGGTTCAGATGAAAATGGAGTAATTGGATTGATCGTTTCATTCTGTTGTATAATTAAAAAATCGGTGCCATAATGAAACCGAAGTGGGCTTAAACCAGAAAATATAGGGCATAAAAATGATCCGTCATTTGAACCAAATTCTAGTAATGCGGTAATCGCAAAACTTTTGCTCTCTGGATCACAAGTTGAGTTTAATTTTGTTGGAGCACAAAACAGATTTAAAATCAAATAAGAAATTATAATAAATATATTGACAATTATGGATTGATTCTTCACGACAAATTCCTGAATACTGAATACTGAATACTGAATTCTAATTCAAATTGAGGAACCTGTCTTCCTAGGACGGGAATCCGGAGTTAGTTTTCCGTTTTTATATTTTTATGGAAGATAAATGAATCATAACCTGCTCTTAAGAAGGATTTCCCGTAGTGCATTAAGCCACGTTTCGGCTGCAATTGTCATACTAACAATCTTTTCGTGTAACAATGAATCAACTATCAATAGTATATTGAAAGTAAAAAATGGAAAATTAATTCTGCCTGAAACTTTCGTCTTAAACCAAACTTCCATTAAGCTCGATGGAGAATGGGATTTTTATTACCAAAAATTTCTAAGTTCAGGTGATTTTAGAACTTCGAATTCACAAATTGAAAGAGGAATCGTTTCAATTCCTGGGTTT
The DNA here is from genome assembly GCF_000017685.1 of Leptospira biflexa serovar Patoc strain 'Patoc 1 (Paris)'. Taxonomy (NCBI): domain Bacteria; kingdom Pseudomonadati; phylum Spirochaetota; class Leptospiria; order Leptospirales; family Leptospiraceae; genus Leptospira; species Leptospira biflexa. The sequence goes on along the minus strand of NC_010602.1, from coordinate 2,600,715 downwards.
TGGAATGAGATCAAATATGAGGAGAAGGAGTATGATGCAAAAAGTTATGGCACTTTTCGGATGCTCTTAACTCTTCCAAATCATTTAGTCAATCAAAAACTATCTTTTTATATTCCCCATTCGTTTACAACTTATAGAATGTTCTTAAATGGCTCAGTGATCTCAGAAAATGGAATTGTTGGAACTAATGAAGAAAATACGAAAGAGTATTGGTTACCAAAAATTGTATTTTTCACACCTACTGCCAAAACGATTGAAATCATCATCCATGTTGCAAACTTTAAATCCTTAAATGCAGGTTTTCGCCAAAGTATAGAGTTTGGAACCGAAGAAACGATGCTCCGTACAAAACAAACACGTGTTGCATTGGATATTTTTTTGATTGCGAGTTTGTTTGTTATTTCTTTATACCATTTTACTCTTTTTCTTTTGCGGAAAAAAGATCTAAGTCTTCTTTATTTCTCTCTCTATTCTTTTTCTAGTATGATTTACCAATTTACGAGTGGTGAATTTTTTTTAATGATTTTGTTTCCTGATTTCGAATGGAGATGGTTAATTAAGATTTTTTTTATTTCAATTTATTTAACTTTTCCATTTTTACTTAGTTTTATAGGAAAAGTTTTCACCAATGAAATCAATAAAATTCCTTTAAATCTATTCCAATTTATTTTTTTTAGTTTCTCAGTTTTTGTGTTATTTTCGGAATCAACATGGATAGAAAAAACACTTTTGCCGGCTGAAATTTCTATGTTATTTTGTTGTATTTATATTTTTTGGATCTTATTCAAAGCAGTGATTCATAAAAGAGAAAGTGCATCAGGGTTTTTGTTTGGATTCCTTTTTTTATTTCTTACGATACTAAACGATATACTATTCGAAAAAAATATTATTAAAACTGAAGTATATGCGCCTATCGGGAATTTTGTATTGTTCTTTTCGCAATCTTTTTTCCTTTCGAAAAACCATTCAAAACTACATGTTACAATCGAAAAACAAAAGTTAGAACTTGAGCAATCAGTACTATTAAAAGATAAAATTTATCATGCAAATATTCAATCCAAGAGGATGGAATTAGAGTTATACAAAAAAACGATCCAACCTCATTTTCTTATGAATTCACTTTCGGCGATTCGGTATTGGGTTTCCGAAAGTCCGCAAAAATCGGAACAAATTTTAGATTCCCTTGTAGGAGAACTTCATATTATCTTAAAAGTTGCTTCTAAACAACTGATTCCAATTGGTGATGAAATCGCATTATGCAAATACCATATAGGAGTCATGAAAATGCGAATGGAAAAAGATTATCGATTTAAAACAATTGGGATCAATCCAACGGAAGTAATTCCTCCGCTAATTTTCCATACGCTCATAGAAAATGCGTTTACTCATGAGGATTCCATAAAAGCAAGGTTAAGCTTTGTAATCCTCAAAAAAAACGTCAAAAAAGATGGGAATTTATTCTCGGTTTATTGTTTTATTGTATATAACCATTGTAAGGTCGAAAAAGAGAACGTTGTGAGACATGGATCAGGTACTGGATTAGAATATGTAAGACTTCGGTTAGAGGAATCTTATTCTGGCAAGTGGTCTTTGCTACATGGAAAATCTAAAAAAGGATATCGGGTTATCATTCAAATCCAAACTCTATAAAATGAAAATTTTAATATTAGAAGATGAGCCAGTTCACGCAAAATTTCTTACGAAATTATTAAATATAGTTTTGGAATCTTCAATAAAAGAAATCAAACATGTAACCTCTATCGATGAAGCGGATAAAGAATTAAAATCCTCACCAATCGATTTACTTTTTTTAGATCTTAATATTTTTGGATTCGATGGTTTTGATATATTAGAGAGAATTCCTACAATTTTTACGAATACGATTGTCGTTTCAGCAAATACTGATAACGCCATTCGTGCATTCGAATATGGTGTAATTGATTTTATCCCGAAGCCTATTTCGGAAGAACGATTGCGGTTAGCATTGGAAAGACATTCTCTTTTTGCGATCACCTACCAAAAAGGAGGTGACCAACAAAAAAATGTGAAATCCCGATTATTACAAGTGGATTTGGATCGAGTTCAAAATCGGCTATTGCACTTAATGGAGATAGAAAAAATATATTTAAATGAGGATTTAACTCTCGAAGTTCTCGCCGAAGAATTGGAGTTACACCCGAGGCAACTATCTGAATTTTTAAATGGTAAAAAACAAACAACATTTAACTCCTTTTTACATAGTTATCGGATCAAAGAGGCAAAAGTACTTTTGCTCAAATATCCAGAAAAAAATGTAAGTGACATTGGTTTTGAAGTTGGTTACAAATCACTTTCCAGTTTTTACGAAGCCTTCAAAAAAGAATTAAAAATTACGGCATCAGAATTCAGGCAAAAAAATTCAATCTCAGAAACCACATAACAGAAATTAGTTTTTTATGAATTCATTACTGTAAGATTATTTCTTACATTGTTACTTACGAAATAGAGAAAATCTTATTCCAAATTAAAAAAAATTAAATTCCTCTCCTGATTCCCGTCCCAGGAAGACAGAAACTCCAAAACAGATTAGAATCATTCAGATTCGATGGTAAATCGAATTCTATCATGTTGTTCAGGAGACTCACTCATGTTTAAGGCAATGGATCACGTTAGCCGTTCGTTCCCCTTTCAAAAAAATAAAAGTTTGGAACATATGTTTTATTTAACATTTTTCTACCTTATTCTATTTGTTTCGTTATTGTTTCTCAATTGTGCAAAAGAAGAACAAAAATCAAAGCAAACCAATACCCTTGGTTTATTGGGTTTGGCATCTGGAAATCAAAACTCATCAAATTCAGACACAGGTCAGCCAGAGGGAGGATTGTTACCTCCGATCCCACCCGTTGTGGGTCCACCTGCCAATCCTGGCCAACCTCTGAATGCTCCGATCCTAAATGACCCTCAAACACAAGTGAACAATGCACCACAAGCTGAAGACCAATATGGACTTTATGGTAAAATTCTAATTGATCAAATTAGTTTCCAACTACCAGTCCATGACCAAACAACGATTACAGCCTATATTGGGAAGCGAAATTTGAGATTGGAACCTGACGGAACTGTTGTGAATGCAACAGATTTTAGAACCTTCACTCCTGCCAATCCAAATCAGGGAGGAACTGTTTGGTTTAGTTTTATCCACCGTTCCAATCAAAAACAAAAACTAATTCTAGTAGCAAGGAATGAATTTGGTTCGTCTTCGAAAGAAATCGATTTTAGTCACATCCGGGACTGCGGTGGAGTGGCTCTTGCTCCCACTACTTATGGTAATTGCAACGATCATTGTATTGAAGTTACGAAAGTAGCCGGACAATGGAATTTTACAACAAAATACAAACATGGTCCAGGTGTCACTTTTGCTAATATATCTCTCTCAGGAGTTTCACATACCGCATATCCATTTGGCTACGATGAATTCCTTTATCTATGGGATCCAGCGAATGGACTTCCATTGCCTGACGGAATTTTTTCGTTTTCATCAACGCTAAATCCTATAGTGAATGAATATTCTTGTATATTATTAAGAAGTGATGTATTCATCGAAGACGAAAATGGCAATTTTCATATTTTTTATTTAGAAAAAAGCGCTCGGTTCGAATAATCGGGATTAAAGCATCGGAATTCAATACTAAAGGAGTAAAACTCCAATGGTGTTTTTTCCGATGTCGACTTGGAATCTTTTTATAAAGAAAAATATCGGTGAATGTTAAAACCGATTGTCCATTCTTTTTTATCGTAGTTGTAATCAGCACCACGCAGGAGTTGGGTGTGAGCAAGGGAACGACTGTTAGTCACAAAAAACTGAAAGACATGCCCACCCGTTTCAAAATCGATTCCCGTACTGAATGGTACAGATGTATATTCTACAGGTTTCGACAGTATTACGTTGTTTACAAAAGCATCTACAGCCTTTCCTCTTGCGATCAAATCATTCACTTCTGATACGGAATATTCCTCGCCACCAATCTTTGTTTTCCGATCTTCGCTTCTGTATGAATCACCTACGTAATCTCTTTTGGGAGTAAAGATTGCAGCAAACGTAAAATCCACTCGCTTAAATAAATGAAGACGAAAGGATACATCCAAACCTGTTCGATCGTTAGACAGATGTTCTTTTACGTAATTTCTATGAACAAACATGGGAGATACTTGAATGGAAAGAAAGTCATTGAATCTTCTCGAAATCAAAATAGAAGAAAGAGTGCTCTGGCGATCCGAATCACTCAATTCATAAGTATTGAATCGTTTTTCAAGATTGGAATCCAAAGATGGATTTCCTGTCGAAGGCCGAAGGTAGGGTCCAAAAAATTGTTCTTGTTTGGAAGTTTCTTGGCCAAAGGCACCAAAAAAACTAATCGTCAAAGGAAAATCAGAATCTTGGGTCAACAAACGAACCTTTGATCTCGCTTCATATGTTTTTTGAAAAGAGGTTCTTGCTAGCCCAACTGATATACGATCTGTAATTCCGTAGTCCAAAGAAAGTTGCGTATTAGCTCCTTGGTCCAACCCAAGAAAATCATAAGAAGTGGACTTTGCATCTCCGAAGCGGTGGTTGATTCGAAAATCAATTCCGTTTTTGCCAACGTCTTCCGTACTAGGCATATGAATCAAACTAGTACCTAAAAAAGCAGTTTTTCTAAATTCTTGGGAGTCAATGGGGGAGACTAACAATAGTATAATGAGTGAGAGAATAAAACGATAAAAAAGTTGATTCATTCTTGGTATTTCCATAAAATTTCTGATTCGATTTGGATCGTATCGTTTAGTTTTAAGATCACTAAATGTGGTATTTCGATTTTAAAATCAGTTAGAAGAATTTGAAAATTTGATCGGATCAAAAAATCTTTTTCACGTGTTTCAATACTTCCATGGATTTTAAAATTCTTTTTAGTGACTCCGTGGAGAGTGAGATCCCCTTCAATTTCAACTACCTTAGATTGAATATCCCAGGTTGTAATCACACCATTGAAGATTGAAGTTGGATACTGTTCCGATTCTAGATAGTTCTCATGCATATGACGATTCATCAATCGATTCGGAACATTTATGTACTTCATCTCGATTTGAATGGATACCTTCTTTGAAACCATATTTGCAGACCCGGAAACATTTGTTATGTTTCCTCGAATCGTTTCTTGGGGTGCCTCACTTAAAAAGTGAATCTTAGCAACTTTCACCACCAGTGATTTGGTTTTTGTGTCTGCAAATAAATTGGTTGTTAATATCCAAAAAAGAAGAAAAAAAATCTTCTTATGAAAGAGATTCAGGGGTTCCCACCTTTTAGTGTCCAACAATAGATTGCTTTATTGATTGCATTCGTATTATAAATTCGCATGGATCCTGAATTGATTTTATTAAATAATAAACTCCCCTTTGGGTTTCCAACCGTAATCCTATTTCTAGTGCTATTGTAAGAAGTGATGTCAAAACCTGCATTTGCATTACCTGCGTTATGACAATTGGAACAAGTAGCTGTTGTTCCCGCTTGACCAAGTGATGCGAATGTTGGCGCAGGGTCTGTACAATCTGCATCAGTAATTTCCGCAAGTGGTGCACTTGATCCTAGTAACAAAGCATAATACTGTAGTACACCTTCTTTGTCAGAACTCTTTTCGTTTTTGCAACTTACGAAAAAAGAAAGAGTAAGAAGGATAACTAGTACAATTGGTTTAAACATTTGAATTTTTGACATAAAACTACCTTTATTTTTTTTCTATACCCAATACATCGAAGTCGATGCATTGGAGCTAATTTTCTAATTTTCCAAAATGCAATTTTGGAAAAACTTTCTGTTTTGTTTTTAAAGACCTTTCGTACAACGAACTCGGAACGAGATAAGATTGGTCGCTGGAGTCACTGGAGCTTGGATTTGATCAACAGGGCAGTTTTGTACCTGAATATCATAAATCGTATTTGAATTTTCCATTATTTTCACCGGACAGGTAGCAACTGGATCATACCCACCACCTTGCACCATTACATTCAATATAAAGGTACCCGCTGCAGTTAATGAGATATTGTTTGTTTTTGTAAAATCAACGCGGTTAATAAAGAACGCTGGCAAAGTTAAATCGTTACCTGGAATCCTTATAGTGTCATCAACGCCAAAATTACCTCTACAGGCACCGATTGTCTTTGTAAACGCAGTATCACCGATAGTCAAATTCACCGAATTTAATGTCGGTTCTGGTAAATCAGGAATTACAGGGTATGATGCATACAGAAGCGGTGCAAGTAGCAGGCTTGTCATATCATCTTTTTTTTCCTTAGAACAATTCACCAAAATTAAACTAAACATCGACGTGAACAAAATTAAACATAGTTTTGCAGCTGTTATATGTTTTGATTTTCTATTTGTTTTCAAGTTTTCCTCCACACAAAGAACAAATATTTCTATGGAGTGATGTTACTCTAACGATTGAAAGTTGTCGTCCTGGGACGGGATTCAGGAAGGAAAAATATTTCAAATTCAAAACTGTATATTTTTTGTAGTGAATGTGTTGACAATGGAAATTGCTTATAAAGCAGCTAACTACAATTAATATTTGGTTAACTTTTGTTCTTCGTTATCCTATAAAGGAGGAAAAAAATTATAGGACTCCGGATTCCCGTCCCAGGACGACAAGAATAATTAAATCTATTAGAATGTATATGATTCCAGATAGGAATTGAATCTGTAGTTAGGTGAGTCCCTTATGTTTAAGGAAAATTTATTAACAAATAAAATGTTCTATTCCCGGAAAAATAATTCAATGAATAAGAGAATTATTTCTTTCTGCTTGTTGCTTATCCTTTTTCCATCGCTATTGTTTCTTAATTGTGCACAGGAAGAACAAAAATCAGACCCAACCAATACCCTTGGTTTATTGGGTTTGGCATCTTCAAATCAAACACCAACAAACTCCGAAACAGCTCAGCCAGAGGGGGAATTGTTACCTCCGATCCCGCCCGTTGTGGGTCCACCGGCCAATCCGGGCCAACCCCTGAATGCTCCGATCCTAAATGACCCTCAAACACACGTGAACAATGCACCACAAATTGATGACCAATACGGAATTTATGGTAAAATACTAGTTAATAACATTAGTTTCCAACTTCCGATACATGACCAAACAACGGTTACTGCATATTTCGGGAAACGAGATATGAAATTGGAACCGGACGGAACTGTATTGAATGCAATAAGTTTTAAAACCTTCACTCCTGCCAATCCAAACGTGGGAGGAACAATTTGGTTTAGTTTTATCCATCGTTCCAATTTAAAACTAAAACTAATACTAGTTGCAAGAAATGAATTTGGTTCCTCTTCGAAAGAAGTAAACTATTACCATAATCGAGATTGTATAGGAGTTCCTCAAATTCCAGCATCCATTGGAGATTGTGACAAACATTGTATTGTAGCTGAATATGTTGCAGGTCAATTGGAATTCAAAGCTAAATTCAAACATGGAGGAAATTTAACTTATCTGTATTTTGATATCTTTGGATATTCTCCTCCCAGTTTTATCAATTATGCATTGTTTCCAAAATATTTTGAGTATCCGAATGGAAATCCTCAAGGCCCACCTCTCCTTGAAGGAATTAGCTCTCTTTCTACTAACTTGACATCAGAAGGTCTGGATTATATGTGTGTGGATGTAAAAAGTTTCGTATTTTATGAAACTGATACAGGCAACTATAGTGACCAGTTTTTATCTGGGAAGATTAGGTTAGAATAAATGAATTGAAAATTCCAGCTGTGTTAATAGGATATCTTTTTAAAAAATTTAAAAAAAACTATTAATACTTCTTGGAAATTTGTTTGTAATTGAGTGAATATGGATAACTAATTCACAAACAAACTACTTCACACACTGTGATTGGTTTCGATTTTCCTTTGACAATGACTTGGTCAATTTCTCTGATTTCAAAACCATCTTCGGTTGAATATTTGCCGACTACTTGTTTGTAAGTCACTTCAGAAATTAAGATTGGGCAATTATAATGTTTTGTTAACCCTTCGATCCTTGAGGCTAAGTTTACATTGTCACCAATGACAGTATAATCCAACCTTCGTTCCGATCCAATATTGCCAACAATTGCTTCTCCTGTATGGATTCCGATTCCTACATGTATTTTGTCTTCAGGACATTTTTGTTTCTGATTTAACGATTCTATTTCACGCATCATGGCAACTGCAGTTTTAACGGCGCGGAGAGCATCGTCATCTCTTTTGAATGGAGCACCAAATATAGTCATGATCGCATCACCGATAAATTTATCTATCGTACCGTTGAATTTGAAGATCACATCAGTCATGCGAGACAAATAGTCATTTAAAAATGTAACAACTTCTTCAGCTGACCTTTGTTCTGAAAATTTTGTAAATGCACGGATATCTGAAAAAAGAATAGTGACTTCTTTGTTTTCGCCTCCAGGTTCTAGTTGTACTTTGTTTTTATAGAACTCACCTACTAACTGTGAAGGAAGGAATCTTTCCATCATTTGTTTTGTATTGGCTTCTTTTACCATTTCAATATTCGATACGGTAGTCACATAACCAATGGCTAACAACATTCCCAAACCAAAAATCATGGGAATCAAATCAAAGGGATATCCATCACCTAAACCAACTGAAACTACCATAAAATATATAAAAGCTAGGATTGCGCCGTATATGGTTCCCGTTTTAGAATGCCTTAATAAATTGAGTTGGAAAATAAAAATGGCGCTTGTCATTGCGATAAAGTAAATCAGACCATTTGCTTTGATGATCGTTGGATCTAAAAACATCATAAGCCCTATGATGAAATAATCGAATGCAATTGTGAAAAATTTTAAATATGGTTTATAAGGTAAAAAATTTACAAAAATTAATACGATACTGGCAAAAACGAGAAACGTCAAATCAAGTCCAACTGTGATCAAACTTGGTGTGACAATTGTATAACTGATCCATCCAAGATACGATACAAAATCCATTATGGAGGTAATTGAAAATAATGCAAATCGGACAAGCGCTACAGTTTTTTCATTTTTCATCTCCCTTGCGATTAGGATTTCATCAACTAACGAATGTTTCATTTATTTAACCAAAAAATTAGGATTTTTCCCGTTAACAGACCCAGACCCCTTGAATTGGTTTCTCTATGGTTTGTAATACACAATCGTCATGATAGAAGGGGAGTTGAGTTATCGGCGACTCAAATTTATCTCACTTGGTCGTTTTGGAAATTTTTTGTTTTGCGGTAGGGATAGGTAGGGCCTTGTCACCTGCCATCGTTAGATGGTAGGTGACGGGAGCGATAGCGAACCCCGGAGTAGCCCGACCCTTATTGAAACGATTGTTATAAAACCTTACCATGGGGAACGCACCCATAAAAATCCTTCGACTGGATTTATGATTCCGTTCGAGTTTCAGTGTGAAGTGGGAAAAAAAGTGAACTCCTTTTTTGAAAGGAAGTACGTGTGAGATTTTGAAATATATTGACCGAATGTAAGAAACGATTCTTTATCCCAAGTAGGTTTTGATCCAAGTCCGCCAAACGGTTGTGACTCGGTAATGAGACCATGCTTCAATAAGAAAGGAAAAAGAATATGTGTAACAAGAAAATAAAATCAAACTACCCTCTACATCTACTAAATGGTATATGTTTTCTCATTGGAATTCAATTCCTATTTGTGAATTGTGAAAAAAAGAAAAGTTGTTTTGCTTACCTTCCGAATGTAACAACAGATAACCAAACCAATCAAAAATCAAAATCAACAACTGTTTTTCCCGTCGGGAACCAATCTGAGTCCGATTGTGAAGATACAAGAATGTTAACAGCACTCGTAACGGGTCTCTCCACTGCGCCTGCCCAAGTGGTTTTTTTTAATGATAGTAGCGCCGTTGCGACGCGGGCTGGATTGTATTATGATGCAGCGTGTACGCAACCTGCCGCCGAAGCCACAAACATTGCCAATGGAACTTTCTCTCGTTATCTGGATTTTGTTGCCTCTCCTGCCACAAATACTTCTCCCTTTTATTATTATGGGTATCTGCGGGAAGGTGGAGCTTCCGTTTGTTATACCCAACCACGTTCGTTTACGGTCCGAAGTTTACCTTGTACAATCAATTTAAGGTATTCTGGAGGTTCTGGGGCAACGATGTCCGTTACCTCCAGTTGTGGTGAGACGAATTAGGAAAGTTGAATCCATCCTTACCAAAATGAGAAGGAAGCTTCGATATTTAAATCTATTCTAATTTTTGAATGGATGTAAATGACGGTAGGAAACTCGTTTTTCGGTAAGGATTGTGCCATGTAGGAAATGATTTTGACATTCCTTTCCTTTTTTATACTGTATGGAAAATGGAAAGGATGAGTTTCTTTGGACAATCTATTCGGGTACTGAACGTTCGGAAATGGGTAGTCATCATAATGGTATTCCTTTTTGGGAATTGCCAGATGGGGGAGGAGGAGCTTTCCGAAAAACGGTTTCGATTGTTTTACGCATCAGTTTCAGTGAAGGAAAACTGGGACCAAAGAAACCTAACTCTATTGGACTGGAAAAAATTAGATGCTCCTTTACAACTGGGTTTTTATACAGAGCCAATCCTTTTTCGAGTCGAATGGTTGGACAAAGAAATTCCAGACGAATTGTATTTGGAAAATCAAGTTGCTTACTTCGATTCGATTGAACTTGTGCAGTGGACAGGATCTGGTCGCAAATGGACTACCGAAGGTGATTTAGTTCCTAAGAGAAAACATTTATTTCCAAATCATCCTTTTCCTATCTTCTCCATTGATACGAAATCATTAAAAGACCATCCCACGTTTTATTTAGAAGCAAAGACAGTTTCGAATTTTTTATTCGCGCCAAAACTTTTGACAAAGGATGGAATCTTACAATCAGTAATGGAAACGCGAGATCATTTTTTAGTTTTCTTTAGTGTGTTACTCATTGTGTTTATTTTGAATCTCAGTATTTATTTTAATACTCGGAACACTAGTTTTTTGTATTATTGTTTTTATATTTTGTGTTCTGGTTTTTACCAAATCAGTTATACAGGATATGGAAAAATTTATCTTTGGTCCGATTGGATTCGTTGGAATGACCGTAGTCTTGTGTTTTTTGGATCGATTGCCTTGTGGAGTGTGATCCTTTTTTCGAATTCATTTTTGTTACTTTCCAAACGAATGCCAAAATTGAATCGAGTGATGATTGTCTTTTCGGTTTTGGTTGTTTCCAATGCCATCCTAAGTCTTTTTTGGAAACACATTATCTTTGACCAAACCATTCATTTTTTAGCGATTTTTGTCTCTTTTACGCTCATGGGTGCAGGTATTTATGTTTTTTTCCAAAAATACCAAATGGCAAAATACTATATCGTCGCATGGTTTTGTTTGCTTCTTGCCATCATCTCTTTCAATTTGTATGCGTTTAACATTTTACCAGATCATTTTATTTTACGAAATGCCATTCAATACGGAAACTTTTTTGAAATTATCTTATTCCAGTTTGCACTTTTTGCAAGGATTCAGGAAACAAAAGAAGTTCCAATCTTTTTTGCCACTGTTTCGAAACCGCGACTCTCAGAACAAAGGATAGCAAATTTAAACTCAGATCAAATTTTAAAGGACATTGATTCTGCCTTAGTTACTGAAAAATTATATTTGGATGAAGATTTAAATCTACAAAATGTTGCTTCAAAATTCCGATTGAGGACGGATCAGTTGTCTGCCATCATCAATCAAAAACAGGGCATCAATTTTAACCAGTGGATCAATGGGTATCGAATTCGGGAAGCCTGTCAGTTGATGGAAAAAGATCCTGAAAAAAATATACTCACCATTGCCTTTGCCGTTGGGTTTAATTCCAAGTCAGCCTTTAATGATGCCTTCAAACGAGTGATGGGAGAAACTCCAACGGAATACAGAAAACGATTTTTACAATTGGTTTGAGAAGTGATTCTTTTTGGATGAATTCATTTCAAACGAAAAATTGTCTCTAAATTATCCAGTATGTTGCAGAGTGGCGAAAGCTCATGAAATTGAATTTACCACTGCAAACCTTTGGCATTTCCGAGTTTCGAGGGAACCAAAAATCTGTCATTGAACATGTATTAAATGGTGGTAATGCGCTCGTACTCATGCCAACAGGTATGGGGAAGTCTGTTTGTTACCAAATCCCGGCCTTGGAAATGCCAGGGACATGTATCGTTATATCTCCTCTCATTGCACTAATGAAAGACCAAGTGGATTCTTTGCAAAAAAAAGGGATCAATGCCACCTATATCAATTCGAGTTTGAGTCGTTCCGAAAGAATGGAGCGTTATGAAAGATTAAACTCTGGTGGATGGAAAATTGTATATGTTTCTCCCGAACGGTTTCAAAAAAAAGAATTTTTGGAAGTGATCCAATCCATTCCAATCTCTTTACTTGCCATAGACGAAGCACATTGTATCAGTCAATGGGGGCATGATTTTCGCCCCGATTATACCAAAATTAGGTGGTTCCGTGAAATTTTAAAATTTCCACCCACCATTGCGCTAACGGCAACCGCTTCCCAACGCGTGCAAAATGATATTCTGGAACAAATGGGTATTTTGCCGAAAGACATTCAAATTTTTGATGATGGATTGTTTCGTCCCAATTTACATTTATCAGTTACGGAATGTTTTGATACGGATACCAAATACAAATTGATATTAGAAGAATTAAAGTCGAACCAAGAGGTTTCGATTTTATACTTTAGTTTGATCCAAGATTTAGAAAAAATGAGTCATTGGTTGGATACCAAACGAATACGGCATTTGGTTTACCACGGAAAACGATCCAATCAAGATAGAAGTGCCACACTCTCTAAGTTCCTTACATCTGATCAAGTGATCCTACTTGCAACGAATGCATTTGGAATGGGTGTCGATAAAAAAAATGTCCGCAATGTTTACCATGTACAAATTCCAGGTAGTATCGAAGCCTATTACCAAGAAATAGGTAGAGCAGGTCGGGACGGAAAACCATCTCAATGTAAACTATTTTATACGGAAGATGATTTAGCGATTCAAATGGATTTTATTGATTGGCAAAATCCAGATCTTGGATATTTAAAAAAATTATACCAATTGATGGTGCAAAAAGAAAACCAACTGTCTGCATTGGATTACCAAACCATCCAGTCTTTTATGACTTATAAAAATAAATCAGACCACCGCGTACAGACAGCAATCAATTTGTTATGTCGTGTGGGACTCGTTTCTGGTGATTTAGAGAAAGGTACCTTACAAATAGAAAATCCTTGGGATCCATCCCTCTTTGTACAAGAAGACCTGGAAATCAAAAAAAAAGAAGGTGGAAAACGCCTCTACCAAATGCTTCAATATACCAAGACGGAAGATTGTAGAAGAAAGTTTATCCACCAATATTTTGATTCACCATTTACCTCTTGCAACAATTGTGATCGATGTCTCAATGCATCGATCTCAACTTAGGCTGCTTTGGATTGATGAAATACTGTATGGTTCGGTTTATAGTAGTACCTTGCTTTTTCTCGAGAAAGGATTTGGATCGATGTGGCTACATAATTTTCTTTCGAAATTCCAGACGGAATCAATCGAAACAAATCTCTAAATTTATTTGTCGTTGGAACATTAAATTCCCAACAAATCTCTTCTTCTATGGCAAGTAAACTCTCTAACCATTCTTGACCCAATTGTAATGTTTGGGAAACATCAAAGTATTCTTCTAAAAGTGATTCTACGTAATCCATGATCGACCTCTTCTGGATACAACCTTACTCTGGCCCTAGGACAAAATCTGATGTTGAAAGAAAATATTTTTTAAAAAAAGATAGAATTTTGGGTTTTCGTATGGGGTAATCGTATGAAATTTCAATGGGATTGGTGATTGTATGAAGGGATTTGTATATCTTACATGGTTTATGATTGGGAGTAGTTTGTTTTTTTTCGCCTGTTCATCACCATCCACCCAAGTGGCAGAAAACCTATCCTCTGAAACCGAACTGGTCACCAAACGTAACTGGAGTATGAACCCTAAGTGTTGTGAATTGAAAGCTGAGTTTTTAGGAGTGGTTGTTCTTGACCAAATTTGTATCACAGACTCAGAAACCAAATTGAAACTACACACGAAGGATTGGAAACGAGTTTGTGTGTTAAAAGAAGGTATGGTCTTCCGAGATGATTTAGGCACTCATTATTCATTTTTAAAATCAGATGGTGTGGATCTTTGCCCAAAAAGAACCAAAATGAAAGACACTTCCTTCTATTTGAGTTTTGAGTCTATGTCAAACCTTGCTACATCGTTTGATTTGATAGAAGACAAAAATGCAAAACATGCACACAAACCTTGGGTGTTTGAAAAAGTGGATCTTATGAATTGTCAATGGAAATGAATGTCTTAGATTCCAACGGAAACGACCTGAGTTTTAAACATGATTTTATAAACAAATTGCACAAACATTAGGCACGTTATGCGAAGCATTGGAATATCATTAGAAAATGCGCTTCCTGAATTATATTTTTTTTTGATTTTTTTTCTGCTTAGTTGTCTAAGAACGGGAGATAAAAATGATTCAAAAACTATCGATTCTAATCTTAGCATTCGCTGCTACTTCAATTTTTGCGTTGGAAGACATTGAAAAAGTGTTAGTTCAAAAGGCAAATACACCTGAAGAAAAAAAAGTGGTAAAATCCTATCTATTGAAAGTTGCAAAGGAACATAAAGATTTAGCAACAAAATACCGAGGCTTAGCGAAAGCACAAAAAGGTGGTAAGGCAATTTACCAAGATAATCGCAAAGCAGAAATGATCGAATTGGCTGAAAAGTTTGAAGCTGATGCAAAACTATACGAAGAAGAAGCTGGTAAACTTTAAAAAGTTAAATACGTTCCTTCTCAAATGAAGGAACGTAAATTATCCTGTAGTTCGCAAACCACTTGCAATTGCATTCACAGTTACTAATAATTCTTCTAATAAAAACTCGTTTTGATTTTTTCTCCATTCTCTAAGTAAATCGATTTGTTTTTCATGTAGAATACAAAGACCTGACTCTCTTAATTTGAGAGTTTCAATCAGCGACGGTCTTACTTCTCCAATTTCTTTTCCTCGTAAATTGTAAAGAACATCCATAGTTTTTTTGTATTCTACATCTATTTTGGTTAGGATCTTATTTTTAATTAAATAATTTAAAAAATGCCATTCGTTGATTTCTTCTTTTAAAATCAGGAACTTTTCTTTATTATTTTGACTTAAATCATAAAGAACAGAGCCAACACCGTATCAATTTGGCAAATGAAATCGCGATTGGCTCCAGCTAAATACCCAAGGGATCGCACGTAAATCATTGAAAGTGCGTTTACCTGTTCTTCGAGAAGGTCGCGATCCAATTTTTGAGTTTTCGATTGCATCAATTGGTGTTGCTTGTGAAAAAAAAGTTAAAAAACCTTCTGTATTCAACAAATCTGTATAAGTATCTTTAGTTTGGTGGGACAAGGATTCCAAAATTGGATATGCAGGATGATTCTTTTTTTGATTCCGTTGATGCCGTAATGTAACTTTTGTAGTAGTTGCAAGAAACAATTCTAAGTTATAAATAGCAGTAATTTTATTTGCATACTGTTGACTAATTGACTCGCCTTGTACGGTAACTCGAATTTCTCCATCCAATGTGCCATGGGGAAGGGCATCTAAAAATTTATGTGTTTTACCGCCTCCTCTTGAAATACTCCCACCACGACCGTGAAAGAATTTAAGTTTAAAATGGTGACGTTTAGCAATTTCAGTTAATTTTATCTCCGTTGCATATAAATTCCATTGGCTTGCAAATATTCCTCCATCTTTATTGGAATCACTATAACCCAACATAATTTGAATGGATTGGTTCACAAAGGAGTTTCTTACGATTATTTGTTTCAGATATGCTTCCAATATGTCTGGAGATCTTTCTAAGTCCTCTATAGTTTCAAATAGTGGAACCACTTGGAAGGGTGAAAGGAAACCTTTGTCTTCATGATATTCTAATAAATTCGTCTCTTTTAAGAATAAATAAACAAGCAGTAAGTCTGATAGACTTTGGGTCATACTTACGATAAAACTACAAATACCACTTGTTCCAAATTCGGAGATAAATTGTTTGATGGATCTGAAAGTTGATAGAATGTTTGATGCCTCTTTTCCAGGATCTGAATCTTGTAAGAGGAAAGGTCTTTGTGATTTAAGTTCATCTAAAATCCATTGTATTTTTTTTTCTTCAGTCCACTCACGATAGTTCCATTCTTCCTTCCCGGAAGTTTTCAAAATTTGTTCAATTGCAATTGCGTGATACACGGAGTTTTGACGAATATCTGTCTTAGCCAAATGAAACCCTATCGAAACAGTAAGTCTTTCCATAGGAAAAACATAATGCTTTGCAATTTTTTTAGCTCCAATCGCAATCAGTGATTCTCGTAAAAATAATAAATGTTCTGAATATTCCTGAATTGATATTTGATTATCGATTTTTTCGATTAGATAACTACAATATTGTCTCCAAGGTTCATTTGGATTTCGATTTTTAACTTCTGGTGAAATGGATTTATGCTCTTCGTGCCACAATTCTAATCGATCTAAAAATTCTATAGGTGGCGATTGGATGCGATCAGATAGAGATAAAAATTTTGTAAGTTCAATGCATTTGTTTTTGTGAATTTCTCTAGCATATTGACTAATTAAAGTTAATGTTTCTTTTGTGATTTCATTTGTAACAAAAGGATGACCGTCACGATCACCTCCAATCCAGTTTCCAAATCGAATAGTTGGTATTAATTTGGGATCAGATACATCATCAAGGTGTCCACCTGATTGTTCCCACGCATGGAAAAATCTTTGGTCTAACTCATGTAAGACGTTTGGAAATACATTCCTTAGATAGTATTCGATATTTCTTCTTTCACTTCTGATGTCGGGTTTATGAAGTAATATTTCTCCTGTTCGCCAAAGTCTTTCGAGTTGGACTTTGATTTCTTCCCGAATGGTATTTTGTTCTAGATCTGTCCAAATTTTATTCTCTTTTTTTACGAGGAGTAAATATAAGTCTCGGTGTATTTCTAATACACTGGCACGTTTAGCTTCCGTTGGATGGGCGGTTAGAACTGGTTCACATATAATTTCTTTTAAAATAGGTAGTATCTCTTTGTGAGTGAATCCGTATTCTTTTGCTTTGAATAAAGATTGACCCCAAAGTCCAGATAGTGCTGTGAAGCCATCTTCTTTTTCCTGTTTTCTTCTGAATTGGGCAGCGGCATTTTCTTCCACCATATTGAGGAGTTGGAAACAAAGGCTAATGAGCTCGCTGATTTTTTTTGTTTGTTTTTTTGTTTTTTGTTAGGTGAAATACTTAGATCGAAAGGTAAAAAGGGGATTAAATCTTTTTGCCCTATCTCTTCCAATACTTCTTTTAAACAATCTAGTAAATATATATAGTCGATCTGAATTTTTTGATCCACGGAATGTCGGGTCTCCTAACCTTCGAGTGAATCAAAAAATAGATAGATTTCAAATCAAGATTTTTTTGACCAAGCAGAACACCATCCCATATTCGATACCACGCCAGATGTGAGAATCGTACATTTTCCCCAACCATCATTTAGTTTTGTAAACTGTGCGCATTGTAGACAAACCTGATTTTTGGATTGGGGTAATTTTCTCTCTGGAAACAATATAAAGTCAGTATCTTTTGCATTATGGTGGAAACCTAATGCTTGTGCGGTGGGATCATTTTCTGAGACAGGTTTTTCCCCATCAGGGATTGGGATGAGTTTCTCTTCTTTTTTTGGTTCTTTTCCAATAATTTCACTCTCTCCCCCGAAAAGGGAGAGAGTGGTGAAAAGAACAACCAATCGTTTTACAAATTGTTTGCGACTGAATTGTTCCATCATTTATTTAACGTCAAAACGATCGAGCATCATCACTTTGTTCCAAGCAGACACAAAGTCTTTTACAAACTTCTCTTTTGCATCATCAGATGCGTATACTTCCGCGACGGCACGAAGTTCAGAATGAGAACCAAAAATCAAATCCACAGATGTAGCAGTCCATCGTTTGGATCCTGTTTTGCGGTCTAAACCTTCGTATAAACCTTCTGTTTGTTCTGATTTTTGCCATTTGGTCGACATATCGAGCAAGTTCACAAAAAAGTCGTTTGATAATACTCCTGGTTTTGTCGTAAGAATTCCATGTTTGGATTTTCCAGCATTTGCATCTAACGAGCGCATACCGCCAAGTAATACTGTCATTTCTGGAATGGAAAGAGACAACATATTGGCTCTGTCAACTAACATCTCGGTAGGTGACATTAGGTTTCCAGGTCCGTAGTAGTTCCTAAACGCATCCGCTTTTGGTTCCAAAACAGAAAAGGAATATTCATCCGTTTGTTCGATTGTTGCATCGGTTCGGCCAGGGGTAAAAGGAACTGTTACTTTCACTCCCGCTTTTTTTGCGGCTTCTTCGATGGCAGCATTCCCTGCAAGAACGATGAGGTCAGCAAGAGAGATTTTGTTACCAGATTTGTTAAACTCTTCTTGGATCTGTTCTAGTTTTTTTAGAACTTTCGATAACTCATCTGGGTCGTTTACTGGCCAATTTTTTTGTGGAGATAATCTAATCCTTGCTCCATTTGCACCGCCACGCATATCAGTACTTCGGAAACTTGCAGCAGAAGCCCAAGCAGTTCTTACAAGTTGCGGAACACTAAGGCCAGATTTAAGGATTTTTCCCTTCAAACTTTCAATCTCTTTTGGACCAACTAACTTATGGTTTACGGCAGGAACAGGATCTTGCCAAATCAATGGTTCTTTTGGTAGGTCTTTTCCGATATAGCGAGTGAGAGGACCCATATCTCTATGTGTTAATTTGAACCAAGCTTTTGCAAACGCGAGTTCGAATTCTTTTGGATTTTCTTGGAACCGTTTTGCGATCACTTTGTAACTAGGATCAAATTTTAATGCCAAGTCTGTTGTGAACATGATAGGAGCATGACGTAATGACTTATCATGCGCATCTGGAACCATATTCGCACCAGCCCCATCTTTTGGAACCCATTGGATGGCACCAGCAGGGCTTTTGGTTTGTACCCATTCAAAACCAAACAAGTTGTTCAAATATTGGGTAGTCCATTTAGTTGGATTGGCCGTCCATGCGCCTTCAAGTCCACTTGTGATGGTGTCTTCTGCATTTCCTTTTTTATAATTGTTTTTCCAACCAAACCCTTGTTCTTCGAGTCCAGCGGCAGCAGGTTCTTTGCCTACATGTTTGGAAGGATCAGATTTTCCGTGAGCTTTTCCGAATGTGTGTCCGCCTGCAATGAGAGCAACTGTTTCTTCGTCATTCATTGCCATACGACCAAATGTTTCACGGATGTCTTTAGCGGCTGCTAGTGGGTCTGGATTACCATTTGGACCTTCTGGATTCACATAAATTAATCCCATTTGAACAGCAGCCAGTGGATTTTTTAATTCACGATTGCCTTTGTAACGTTGGTCTTCTAAGAATTTTTTTTCAGGCCCCCAATAGACAAGGTCTGCTTCCCAATCATCAGTCCTTCCCCCAGCAAATCCATACGTTTTGAAACCCATTGATTCCAAGGCAACGTTTCCTGTTAGCACCATTAGGTCTGCCCAAGAGATTTTTTTTCCATATTTCTTTTTGATGGGCCATAAGAGGCGTCTTGCTTTATCGAGGTTGGCATTGTCCGGCCAGCTGTTCAGTGGCTCAAATCGTTGTTGTCCACCACCGGCACCACCGCGACCATCGGAGATGCGATAGGTTCCCGCACTATGCCAAGCCATCCGGATGAAAAAAGGACCATAGTGACCGTAATCTGCAGGCCACCAATCTTGTGAAGTTTTCATCACCGTTTTGATTTCTTCTTTTAAGGTTTGGATGTCCAATTCCTTAAATTCCTTTGCATAATGGAACTGTCTGCCCAATGGATTGGATTCCGACCCGTGTTGGCGGAGTGGTGCCAAATCCAAGCGTTCTGGCCACCAAAACTGATTGGATGTATTTTGGCGGTCCATCCCTGGGGTCTCTTTTGTGTCGGCGGCGCCAATGGGGCCGAGGAACAACACAAGGAGGGCGATTGTGAAACGTCTGAAATTTCTCATACTGACCTTCTCTTTCTAGATTTAGTATAGAATTAGATTTAATCTAATTAATTGGGCAAGCAAAAAAATTTAGATTTAATCTAAATTTATACCGGAACTGAAACATTTTGTTAGATTTGTCAACTGGTTCGGAAATTTTTTCTGAATCGGATTCGCCTTTCCAAATCGCAACGAACCACAGCAACAGGAGACAGGATTAGTTGAGTGTGGTGAGAGTTTCCTTCCAGAGCCTTGCCGAGTGGAAAATGATCTCCTTTCTTTCTTTTTGCATTCGGTGTAAATTTCCAACGAGGACAGAAGTGCGTGGGTTTTTGGAAAACTGATCTTTGTGGGTTTCGATGAAGGACCAGTAAAGTCCATCCACAGCCAATTCCCAATCACCTTTCGGAAACGAACCCATTTTTTGATAATAGTGGGATCCACATATATATGGTTTGGTGGCAAATATGCCGCCATCACTGAAGAGTGCCATCCCATAAACATTCGGACCCATCACCCAATCGGAAGAGTCAATGAACATTTCCATAAACCAGCGGTAAGCATCCTTTGGATCAATTTCAAACAAAACCATAAGAGATCCAACGACCATCAATCGTTCAATATGATGTGCATAACCATACAAATTACATTTTTGTATGACAAAATCGAGAGGTGGAATCCCGGTTGTTCCATCATACCAATGTTTGGTGAGTTTTCGTTTGTGGCCAAAGTAGTTTATTGACTCTTGTTTAGCTCCAAAATTTTGATAAATCCCTCGAATGAATTCACGCCAACCAATGATTTGGCGGATAAAACCTTCCAGCGATTCCATGGGGACAGAATTTTTTTTTGCATAGTCTAAAGTGGATTCGATCACTTCCTTGGGAGTCAATAATCCAACATTTAAAAATGGAGTTAATACTGAATGTTGTAAAAAAGGAAAATCAAGTGAGAATGCGTCTTCATAAGGACCAAATTGAACAAACCTTTCTTTTAAAAAATCCTGTAGCCAAAGTTTTGCTCCTTTTCTATCCGTTGGTAACCAAAAATCTTTTGTATTCCCTGGATGGTTTGGGAAATGAGTATCCACTGTATCAAAGGTTTTTATTTCATTTTTTGAGAATTTGATTTTCGGTAAGTTAGGTGCACAATAATTTTTGGGTAATTTTTTTCGATTTTCAGAATCAAAACTCCACTTTCCGCCAATGGGTTCACTCTTTTCATTTAATAGAATGTTGAAAGTTTTTCTTTGCGCTTCATAAAACGTTTTCATAAACGGTTTTTTATGTGTTTGTAAATATGCTTTAAAATCATTTCGCGAAGTGAGAAACATTGGAGATTTGTGTTGGATCCATTTGATTCCAGTTTTTTGAAAACAGGATAACATTCTTGTTTCAAAAAATGTATCTTCGATTTCAAAAAAATGGATTTCTTGGATATTGTTTACTTGGATGAAATTTAAAAATTGATTTTCATACGATTCTGAGTTTGGATCATAATGTTCGTAATGGACAAAAAATCCGAGAGACTTTAATTCTTCCGCATAAGCCCGCATTGCCAAAAAGAAAAACAAAATCTTTTGTTTGTGGAATCGATAGTAAGTACACAACTCATTGTCTTCCCTGATAAAGACACTGTATTCCAATCGTTTTTCTTTCGGAATGATGGAACTCAAATCAAAAAGTTGGTTCCCGAGGATCAGAAGGGCTTTTTTCATTTCTGCTTAGTTTTTAGACAAACATTCGGATTCAAAATGATTCTCTTTCTTTAGAAAAGTTCTGTTGAATTCCGTAAAATCAGGTATAGTAAAACCGTGAGTTATCAGATCGTCATCGGGAAAAAAACCTACCAGTTCCAAGACTTAAAACAAGTTTTGGCGAAAGCAAGTCCTCTTCGTTCAGGCGACCAACTTTCTGGAATCGCCGCGGCGGACCAAAAAGAAAGGATTGCCGCGCAAATGGTGTTAGCTGATATTTATTTGTCTGATTTCTTAAATGTAGAATTAATTCCATCTGACATTGATGAGGTGACAAGGCTCATACTTACGTCTCATGACAAAGTTTCTTTCCAAACCATTTCCCATTTAACGGTGGGTGGATTCCGAGATTTTTTGCTTTCAGAAACCACGGATGCACAAGTATTAGAATCCATTCGAATGGCTCTCACTCCTGAAATGGTTGCTGCCGTTTCGAAACTCATGTCCAATCAGGATTTGATCTTAGTGAGTCAAAAAATCAATATTGTCACAAAGTTTAGAAATACAATCGGATTACCAGGTCGTTTGTCTGTTCGTTTGCAACCAAACCATCCTACCGATGACCTCAAAGGGATTGCTGCTAGTATCCTGGATGGATTAATACTTGGAAGTGGTGACGCCGTAATTGGAATCAATCCCGCGACGGACCATATCCCCACTTGTATTACATTATTAGAAATGTTGGATACAATCATACAAAAGTATTCGATCCCGACACAATCTTGTATTCTAACGCATGTTACTACTTCCATGCAAGTGATGCAAAAAGGAGCGCCGGTTGATTTGGTTTTCCAATCCATCGGTGGAACAGAAGATTTAAATAAAAGTTTTGGAATCAATCTTTCTATGTTGGGAGAAGCAAGAGAGATGGCACTTTCACTCAAAAGGGGAACGATCGGTGATCATGTAATGTATTTTGAAACAGGTCAGGGAAGTGCTTTGTCTGCCGGCGCCCATCATGGGATTGACCAACAAACATTGGAAGTACGAGCATATGCAGTTGCCAGAAAATTCTCACCATTACTTGTGAACACTGTTGTTGGTTTCATAGGACCTGAATATTTATACAACGGTAAACAAATCATCCGTGCTGGATTAGAAGACCATTTTTGTGGGAAACTAATGGGGTTACCGATGGGAGTTGATATTTGTTATACAAATCACGCAGATGCGGACCAAGATGATATGGATACCTTACTCACTCTTTTGGGAGTGGCCGGTTGTAATTTTATCATGGGAATTCCTGGCGCAGACGATGTCATGTTATCTTACCAAAGCACATCGTTTCATGATGCATTGTATTTGAGACAAGTTTTAGGACTAAGACCAACACCTGAATTTGAACAATGGTTGCTTGACTTTGGGATATTTTCCAAAGGGAAAAACTTTTTACCAATTGAAAATCAAATGGTGGCTTTATTTGAGAATGGAATGAGGATTTAGATTCAATGTCAGATTTGGACCAATGGAAACAGTTTACCCAAGCAAGGATTGGCCTCAATCGAGTTGGTGGATCGATCGCAACGAAAGAGATGTTAAAGTTCCGTCTGGACCATGCGAACGCAAAGGATGCTGTGAACCAGGAACCAAACTGGGAGTTAATCCAAAAACAATCGAATGAACTTTGCCAAATATATGGAATCCAAAACATTTTTATCAAAAGTCAAGTTTCTTCGAAACAAGAATATTTGTTAAGGCCTGATTTAGGAAGAAGGATCTCTGAAGAATCAAAGCTGAGTCTTTTTCCATACAATCTTGGTTATGATTTGAGTATCGTTTGTATCGATGGATTATCTGCCAAAGCCATTGATGATAACCTAATTTCATTTTTAGAATTATTTTTTGCAAAAATTCAAAACACAAATCTTTCAATTGCTCCTTTGGTCCTTTCAAGATGGGGAAGGGTTGCCTTGGGAGATGAAATTGCCGAGATTTTAAAAGCAAAAATTTGTATTGTGATCATCGGGGAAAGACCAGGTCTCAGTGCTGCCGATAGTTTGGGAATTTATCTTACTTACGAACCAAAACTTGGTTTCACCGATGAAAGTAGAAATTGTATTTCCAATGTGAGGCCACTCGGACTTCCATTCTCACTTGCTGTAGAAAAAACTATCTATTTAATCAAAGAGTGTTTATTGCAAAAAAAATCAGGTGTCCTCCTGAAAGACCAAATGCCTGGTGAAATCAAGCCATTGAATGAGAAGAAAATAATACCAATCCAACCAACAGTCGATTGACAATTGATGACCATTTAGTTTTCTGAATTCATTCCGGGAGGAATGAGGTGGAATTCCTCAACTGACGGTGCAACCGTAAATTTCATTTCGATTGAATCGGAGTGAAAAAGTCGGATCTTCCCACAAATGATTCGCCCGTAAACGATCATTCGTTCCTTCTATTTGAAAGGGTCCCGGACAATGAAACCGGATCACCCTATTTTCGAATGTGTGATTCTAACACCAAATGGAGTCACAAGTTGAAAGAAGATAAAAATTCCCCCCAAAATGCAAATTGTTTATCCGAGGGCATATCCAATCCAAAACATGAAGAAAAAATTTGTCCAAATTGTTTACGCATCTTTGAATGTAAAGTAGGTTCCATCCAACTCTGCCAATGCACTAAAGTCAATTTGACAAAAGCGGAATCTGAATATTTGGCGAATCAATACCACGATTGTTTGTGTTTTCAGTGTATGGAAACTTTGGCCTTTGAATATCGAGTGAATCGTAAATTATTGGAATTGCCTTGGGGACTATAATAGTAAATCAAATTGTAATCAGATTGTTGAATGATTGAGCAGCTAACCAAATCGTTATAAAGGTTTTCTACTAAAGATTAACTTTTGTATTTACAACTAATCTTCGTTTGGATTTGATAACCTAATCTATCTTATAGAAAAGGAATATTCATGTTCAATATTAAAAACACGTTAATTATTTGTGTTTCATTGTTAGTTGCAATTGGTTGTAAATCCATGCCATCGCAGAATCCTGCTGCCAAGGACAGTTCTGTATTAGCTGTGGAAATGAATGTAAAACAATTTTTTGGAAGCCAAATTGCTTCTAGAGTGTACGTGGTTCGCATTGACAAAAAAGTGAATCCAAGCCAATCACTCATCGTAAAAACTCCGACAATTGCTTCTAATTGGGCAAATCGTGGTATTGTTTACTATCTGAACGTAGAACCAGGTGAGTACGCAGTCGTCGCAATGGAATACGAAGTTGAACAACCACCACAACAAACTTCCTCTACAACCTCCGGTAACGTAACGGTCACTACTTCTTCCGGTGGCGGAAAAACTGTTTATACTGTTATCACGAGTGCAGAAGTGGCTGAAAAATCCAAAACAAAAGTTGGAGTTGGTCAAATTGGATATATGGGACGTTTTTTAATTGATACAAACAAAGATTACGAAACGGCAGATGAGATACAAAAACATTATGCAAATATCCTTCGACCCAATATGCTAAGCAACACTGGAATGTTTGGCAAATTAGTCGCAGTTGATTTACTTGGCACACTTGTGTCACACAAAAAAGATGAAGAAACCATCAAAGAATTCAATGAAGATGCCAAAAAATCTTTTGCAGAGACTCCTTGGAGTTACTTAACTGAAAAGTAAATGATTTCGGTTATAGGGATTTGAAAAAATCCCACATCTCTTCATTTGCAGAGATGGCTTTTGAAGGCGGCCCTCCACCTAACAGAATGGAGGGTTTTTTCCCACCTGGCCAAGAATGACCTCCATCTTCTGTGACACAAAGTTTCACTTTAACCCCATCTTTACAACCTGAATATTCTTCACACTGAGCTCCTTGGTTCTTCAATACAATTTTTGGAACTGTTTGACAGCCGTTGAACTGCACCCATTTAGAAATGCTCTTATTAACAGAGACAAAATCAGTCACAAGTGTTCTATCCGTAAAACTTGAACCGGCTCCACCATAAAATAAAACTCGGTCATCATTTTTTGCATGGATGTGAAAAATGGAGATTGGTTTTTGCGGTTTACAATCGATTGTATTGTCAGTCCCTGCGACTGCCGTTATCGCGGCAAAATCTTCCGTCATAAAACATGCAAGTTGGTACGACATCATAGCACCATTTGACATGCCAGTGGAGAAAATTCTTTTCTCATCAACATTCAATTTTTGTTTTAGGTGTTTTAAGATTGATTTAACAAAACCAAGATCATCGATGTTTTGTTTTTTAGCCTCTCCACAACAATTACCAGCATTCCAAGTCGCTATTTTCCCTGATTTGTATTCACTGTAACCATTGGGAAAAACGACAATATTGCCGATTTCTTCTGATTTTGAAATTTGGTGGTAATACTCTTCATTGGATTGAATCTCCATATCACCACCACCTCCATGAAAGACGAAGAGCAGTGGAACACTTTCTTTTCCCGTGTAAGTTTTGGGAACATGTACTTTGTAGTATCGTGGAATTTCTTGGTGTAGAATGGAAAATAAATAATCTCCTGGTGTGGTGATGGATTGGGATAGATCCGAATTGGTGATAGGCGCGGGTAAATCTCGCATTTTTTTTTGGAACCTATCTTTTATTGCCGAACGAATGCAACCACGTTCACATCCGCAAAATGCGATGAGACAAATACAAAGAAGAATTGAATTGAATCTATGGATACGCTTTGTCATGTTCGGCTCCCAGTATCTCCGCAACGATTTAGAAATTGAGAGTATATGATTCGATAAAAATTGAAACTTAAAAAAAAATAAATCAATCGTTCAAATGGAACTTAAGTCGAAGATACTAAAATTTGATCTTTGATTCCCATCAGGATTTCTAAGGAACGGATCCGTTTGGATGTATCAAAAATAGAAGATACCACCATCAATTCATCCACTACTATATCGCTAAGGATTTGGTTTATTTTTGATTTGATGGTTTTTGCGTCACCAACAGCAGAAATGGATAACATTTGGTTTGCCATTTGTTTTTCTGTTTCTGACCAGAGTAAATCCATTGAGGCAACTGGTGGTGGAAAGGGTGTGCGTTTGTTCCTTAAAATACCTAAAAATGATTGTTGTACGCTTGAAAACAAATATTCTGCTTCTGGATCTGAATCAGCGGCGATCACATTCATTGCCATCATCACGTAAGGTTTCTCTAAATGTGCGGATGGTCGAAACTGTTTTTTGTAAATAGAAACAGCATCCTTCAAATATGTTGGAGCAAAATGAGAAGCAAATGCAAATGGTAATCCAAGTAGAGCGGCAAGTTGAGCACCGAATAAACTCGAACCTAGAATCCAAACAGGTACATTGGTTCCAAAACCTGGGATTGCATTTACTTTTCCTTCTTCTTTTTCAGAAGATAAGTATTCAATGAGTTCTTTCACATCTTCTGGGAAATGTTGGGATGCCATTGCATCTCTACGTAATGCTCGTAAGGTGAGTTGGTCTGTTCCTGGTGCTCTTCCCAAACCTAAATCAATTCGATTCGGGTATAAACTTTCTAATGTTCCGAATTGTTCTGCGATGACAAGAGGTGAATGGTTTGGTAACATGATCCCGCCTGCACCGACTCGAATGGTGTTGGTATGAGATGCGATATGACCGATCACAACTGATGTTGCGGCACTTGCAATGGATGGAAAATTATGATGTTCTGCGATCCAAATTCTTTTATAATCCAAAGATTCTGCGGCTTTCGCTACCTGGACACTATTTTGAATTGCATCTCTTGGTGTTTCACCTTGGTTGATAAAAACTAAATCTAATATTGAAAGTTCCACGGACAATTACACAATTCCAGACAATGTGATTTTCTGTAAATGGAGAAAACATAAAATTTGGAATTCAATGATAAAAACAGATACGCTTGTTATGTGAGTAGAATGGACTATTTCAATCATACGTTAAAAAAAAGAAATGAAATTGATCCTGCAATTCGTCTAAGGAAAACTAGTTTTTCAAAGAAGTAAATTTGTAATTTTGACTACAATTCTTATGCACGTAACCAAAAGAAAAATTCCAATCGAACTTAAATATGTGGCAAAAGATTTATACATTTATGAATCAAAGAATAGTAAAAAAGAAATTTTGACTTTTTTTGCAGATGGATTCCCAGGGCTTGTATTCTTTCATTCCCATTCGCAGGTGAAAGTAATCGTAGGCGAACTATCTAAAGTGATGGAACCAGTTTTTTTATATGGGCAAACTCTGGAACCAATTCAAATTGAAATCGAAGGACCGTTTTTTTTTGTTATGGTTCAATTGTTCCCAAGTTTTGTTGAAGAGACCTTGGAAATTCCGATTTCGGAGCTCACAAATTCTTGTTGGACCATAAAAAAGGAAGAATGGCAAAGTGAATCTGGATTTGAATCTTCCATTCAAAAACATTCATCTGAGATGGCAGCAGATGCTATCTTACAATTTGTAAAATCGAAAGCTAAAAAATTTTCTCCTGATTTGACTCTGCACAACTGTATTGAAACCATTTTGGAATCAAATGGAAGTTGTGAAATTCAAAACATTGCAAATGAGTTGGGTATTTCCGAGAGGACATTACAACGAAAATTCCAAAAGTCTGTAGGATTGACTCCGAAACAATTTGCGACAATCATTCGTTTTCATACAAGCTTACATGGATTAAATGAAGATAAAAATATCAAATTGACTGATATAGCATATGAAAATGGTTATTCTGATCAATCCCATTTTATCCGACAATTTAAGTCGTTTACCAAAGAAAAACCTTTCCAATTCAGAGAAAAAAAAGGAAACATGTCGGGTTCGTCCAATTTTTAAATATTGATCTTTGTTATTCTTTGGGCATGAAACCATTAAATTTAATTTTAGGATCTAGCGGAAAAACGGGATCGAGAATTGTAAACAAATTGAACCAACTTGATGTTCCCATCCGATTGGGATCAAGAAAGTCATCGCCTTCTTTTGATTGGCAGAAACCTGAGACGTGGGCTCCAATCATCAGTGGAGTGGATCATATTTATATCTCGTACCAACCTGATTTAGCCGTTCCAAATTCGATTCATGACATCCAAAAACTTTTAGAAATTGCAAATCAATTCAAGGTGAAACGTATTGTTCTTCTTTCCGGAAGGGGTGAACCGGAAGCAATCGCCTGCGAAACGTTAGTTGAGAATTCAGGAATGGAATGGACCATTTTGCGATCCAGTTGGTTTTCTCAGAATTTTAGTGAAGGTATGTTCCTCGGCCAAATATTAGAAAGAAAGGTTGTTTTTCCGAAATTGAATGCACGTGAACCGTTTATTGATTTGGATGACCTAACGGATCTTGCTGTTGATGCATTAGTGAATGAGAAACATATTGGAAAACGATATGAATTGACTGGACCAGAACTTCTGAGTTTTCAGGATGCATTTGGATGTATCGCAAAAGAATTAAATGAATCCATTCCGTTTGAAGAAATTCCCTTAGATGAATATATAGCAATGTTAGGTGAATTTGGCCTGGACCAAAAAACAATTTGGCTCATTCAGTATTTGTTTGAAACGGTTTTGGATGGAAGAAACGAGTCCGTTCTGAATGATTTTGAAAGGGCTATGGGTAAAAAACCAAAAAATTTTCAAAGTTATGTAAAGGAAACAATGGAATCGGGAGTTTGGAATTTACCATAAATGTAGTTGGATTTTTTTTAAGATCTAGGATGGAACCACCAATTCGTAAATTTGAATCGGTGGTTTTCTCTTTTGAAAACGAATTTGGAAATCAAAAATCAAAATTGGTTTTTGATTACTTCATGTTCTTTTCCTCACCAATCCTTTGATTGGTAAAATTTTGTTATTGTTCGTTTGGATACCCACCATATGTCATCTTACCTATGAGGTAAATAGGACTTTTCCCTTCTACTAGGATTCGTTGGTTTAATTTTGATTGGAGATCTTGTAATGTTGCCAACGGATACGTTACATTCTCTCGGTTCACAATGAGTGCATAATGATATGAAGTTGATTCATTTTCGAGTGGATCCAAATCATCCCAAAGATACAAAACATTTCCTGAACCAATCTCTCGGTTAGGATCATTTTTTAAAACCATTTCATTCGGTTCGTTTAACGGAGCATTTGGAATTGAATTCATTTGAATTTTCTTTTCTGTGATCACCAAAATTTTACTTTGATCAAAATGAGGAGGAAGATAAAATTCAGACGGAGCATTCGAATGCCTTCCTCGCCAGATCACAAATAAAAATCGTTTGTCACCAAAGTATTTTACTTCGTTATTTCCAGGTTTGATGGCGGCCCAAGAAAACATTTTATTCCAAGTATCAAATCCAACTGCATTATAATGGCTAGTCATAATCCGACCTTGCGATTTCCTTAGATAAGCTCTTGCAATCACAAATGGATCTACATTGAAACTCGTTCCGTAATTTCCGACAACAGAGAAATCTTCATCATTCCAAGCATCCTTTGTTGTGATGAGTTTGGATGGATTCCCGTTCTTATATTCTGCATGACGGTCATAATAATAATCCCAATGCCATTGGGTTCCCGATACAATCGGATTGTAAAAATCGGCAAATCTTGTTTTTGTGCTTTGCCCTTTGTCTGAAATTTCCATTGCTTGGTACACAGCATTGATCATTCTTGGAGTGTCTTTGGCTCCTGTTCCCTTTAACCACATTCCAAATTCACTTAAGAACATAGGGATTTTTAAGAAACGTGCTTCCGTTCGAATTTCATCTAAGTATTTGAAATAAGTGGCATTATCAATCCCCGTCAAATCGACTCCCATTCTACCTGCGTCATAAAAATGTGAATTGAAAACAAATCCAGGTCCTGGAGGTGCATTGAGATGCCCTCCGCCAGTGGCAGGTGCGATCGCCGAACCTATGTTTGTATTCCAGAATACAAGTGGTTCTGCGAATACCCATTTATTTTCCCAGCCATTTTGATTGAGTATGGTCCTAATCTTTTGGTACATGGGCCAAAGTTTTTCGTTATCCCATCGTTTAGGAGTCAGTCCTTCCATCCCTCCATCAACCGGTTCGTTGAATGGATCAAGACCAATGATATACGAAAATTCTTCAGGTGATAGATGATTTTTGAGATAGGTAACAGTTTGCGTAATTTGCCACAAATATTCTGTCTGCATATTTCGAACACCGGCAGAAGTATTCACTGGGGCATTATTCCAAAAATTTCGGAATGCTCTTCGAATTGCTTCGTTGGTTAAATTATTTTGGCTCCAGCTCGCACAGACGAAACCACAATATTCTTTTGGATAATTTCCATTCTTAGTGATCCATAGTGGTGCACCATTCCCTGTGTGCCATGAGTTTGCATTGAATAAGTGCCGAGAGAACAAGTCTTGGTGGTAATCAATCAAAACATAAATTTTCTTTGATGTCACTCTTTTGATCTGAGAAACGACATCATTTAAATAAGCCTCATCAATCGTATCTACTTCTGGATGAACTCCTTCCCATGCAATTGTATAACGAATTAAATTGGATCCAGTCGTTTTGGTTAGACCTTTCAGGGCCTCATCCGTATCGTTTGTATTTCGAAATGGTTTGAATCCATGTTCTGCCAATTTTACATTTCCAGAAACATTAAAACCTCGAAAGGAAACCTCTCTTCCTAGTCCATCAATCCAAATGGCATCCAAAAAGTTTCCATAGGATTTGTTTGTCACAGTCAGATTTCTTTCATCATTTGAATCTGTGTGAGTTAAGTCATGGGAGAGAACGGATGTTGTAACATTCAATTTTCCTATCCCTTGGATTGGAGTTTCGGTTCCCAAGGAACCATTTGATGTTTGAAGTAAGGGAAGTAGGTTTTTTATCCCTTCTTCATTGGGAGCACAATATAGATGTAAGGTGATGAGCAAACTACTGGCATAAAGTTTCCAGTGGCTCTTTGTTTTCGTGGGCACGTTCATAGATTCCTCTCTTTCGATTTTCTTGATAGCGGACAGTTCCATTTTAATACCCGACACTTGTCGATTAAAAAATGACACAAAAATACCATATTTTACCAAGTGTGGAAGGTGCTGGTTTCGTATAACTGACGAGAAATGAATTAAAATGGCAAATTCTGAACGCTGGTCAAATAAAACCCGACTTCTGTCGATTATTTTCTTGCCATATTTTTAACATCGTTTAGACTTAAGTTCCTGATTTGACCCAAGGGTTCCCTTCGGACAGATTGATGCGAAAAATGTTAGATTGAGAAATTTAGATTCGGAGAGAGTATATGAATTCCCAAATAAGTCCCTTGGTTCGCGTCAGTGTATCCATAGTCACCTGCCTTTTTGTTTTGGCTTGTTCCGACAAAAAACCGTCCCAGTCCAATACCGCCATACTAGGTTTAGTTGGTGCAGATCAAGTTGAAAGTTCAAAGGCAGACAATGCAGATCTATTGTTTAGTTCTGGTGTGAATCGCGCTGTAGCACCTAGTCTTGGTTCGTCGCCGTATTTAGTTGGTGTTGGAATTTCTGACATCACAGGCCCTGCCGCAGAAGTAGGGATGATGGGATTTGCGGAAACCGCACAAAAGACAGAAGGGATTTATATGCGTTTGTGGTCTAGGGCATACATCATTGGTGATGCTTCTAAACGTGTGGTTTTTGTCAGTGCTGACCTAGGCATGATCTTTCAATCCATCAAACAAGCAGTGAGTAAAAAAATTGCAACCGATTCCGAACTTGCTCCTTTTTATTCAGAAGCAAACGTTTTGTTATCGGCAACACACACTCATAGTGGCCCTGGTGGGTATTCACATTACTTTTTATACAATGCGACAACTTCTGGATTCATTAAAGAAAATTTCGATGTCATTGTGAATGGAATCTACAAATCCATTAAATTGGCGCATCAAAATTTAGTTCCTGGAAATGTTTATGTCAACCAAGGGGAACTAACAGATGCAAGTAAAAATCGTTCTGTAGCTGCTTATGATAAAAACCCTGCTAGTGAACGTAATTTTTATCCATCAAATGTAGACCAAACGATGACTCTACTTAAATTAGTCGCGGCGGATGGAAGGGAATTGGGAATGGTGAACTGGTTTGCCGTACACCCAACCAATGTTGGTCCAACTAACAAACTCATTGGGGGTGATAATAAAGGCATAGCTTCGTATTTATTTGAAAAAAACAAAGGAACTAATTATTCATCGAATCAAACATTTGTGGCAGCTTTTGCACAATCCAATTCTGGAGACGTAACTCCCAATTTGTGGGGTCCAGCAGATGGTGTAAATGATTATGCCCGACAAAATACAATTGCAAACAAACAGTATCAAAAGGCAGTGAGTCTTTACCAGTCGGCAAATACGCAAGTGACTGGTACCATTGACTTTCGTCATACGTATGTTAATTTTTCAAACTTGTATGTGAGTAGCGTTGGAACATCAACTTGTCCTGCCGGAATGGGAGCATCTTTTTCTGCGGGAAGTGTGGAAGACAATGCAGTCTCCGTTGATTTTTTTGACGAAGGAACGACTGTTGATTCCTTGGATTGGAATTCCAATGCAGCCGATGCATTCAAAGCAAGTTTTCTTGGTGGAGCCCTTGGCGTATTATGGCCAGCTTCTGTGAGTGAGTCCTACAAATTATGCCATGCTGAAAAACCAGTCCTCATTCCAACAGGTGTAGCTAGTTTTGATGGAAATCCTTGGACACCTCCTATCATCCCAATTCAAATTGTAAAGATTGGAAATTTATCCATTCTTGCGATCCCAGCAGAAGTATCCACGATGGCTGGAAGACGGATTCGTTCTCTTGTCAAAAACATTATGGAAAATGATTACACTGTCATTGCAGCACTTTCCAATTCCTATACATCCTATCTCACAACGAGAGAAGAGTATTCTTCTCAGCAGTATGAAGGGGCATCAACTCAGTTTGGTCCTAATACTTTAAAAGCCTACGAACAAGAATTTGGTAAGTTAGCATCGGCATTACGAAATGGTGCAACGGTTCCAGGCGGACCTACACCTCCTGATCTTACAAACAACCAAGCTACCTTTCAAACGGGAGTGGTGTTTGATGATGTTCCCCTCTTTAAAAGTTTTGGGAATGTATTCACACAACCGTCAGCAACCTATGCAAGTGGTGCAAAGGTAACAGCTGTTTTCTGGGGAGCTCATCCAAAAAATAATATGTTGATCGGGAGTAGTTTTGTGGATATTGAACGCCAAAATGGATCCACATGGACTGTTGTGGCTCGCGACAATGACCCTTCGACCACTTATAAATGGCAAAGAGATGGGATCGCTTATTCCAAAATTACAACCACTTGGGATACAACCTCCTATCCAAAAGGTACTTACCGCATTCGCCATCGAGGACATTGGAAATCGGGATGGACAGGAGCGATTAGTTCCTACCAAGGCGTGACAAACAATTTTGTAATCCAATAGGAATATCTGAACAATCACCTCGCCTGACCCCTAAAGGGTCAGGTATTTTTCTTTGCAACGGGATTGACTGGGTGAGATTCCTTAAGATGCTCGTACTATGGATAAATTGGTAGACGCATCCCTCTCTCCAGACCTTGCTTCAAGGCCTTTTAAATTCACGAGCAAACAAGGAAGGAACCGTCGGGCACAACTTTTATCAATCGCGTTCGAGCTCCTTAAGGAAAAAAATCCAGAAGAAATTAGTTTTGCGGATATATGCAAAAAGGCTAAAATTCCAAGGCCTTCCGCCTATCATTTTTTCCCAAATGTGGAAGCCATCTTCCATGGAATTCGTTTATTACATTCGGAAGGAATGGTGGAAAAACTAACAGCCCTAAAAGAGGAATCTTTTCAAACTTGGAAGGAATATATCGAAAGGTCCATTGAAGTTGCCATTGAAGTGACCAATTCTGAAATTGCCTTTCCTAGGCTTATTTACGGATACCGAATGAGTAATCCTGAAATGAGACTTGTTGGGCAAGAATTAGATTTAAAATTAGCAAATCTCACCAAGCAAGGATTAGTTGAGAAATTTGATATACCATCGATCAATACCTTGGACCAAGTATTTGGTGTTGCCATATCCATTCCTGATTCTTTGTTAAAACTTTCGTATAGAACGTTTGGAGATTTTACACCTTGGATGATCGGTGAAGCCAAAAAAGCAACAATATCGTATTTGCTGAATTATTTACCGGAAGTCTGCGAACCTCGCAAATAAATCACTAGGATTTCATTCCGTTATAAGCATATTCAGTAACGGTTTGAATGAATTTTTCCATTTCATTCAGGTCATTTTTCATTTGTAAACGACCTTCTAAAAATAACATCGCAATGCCGTGGATCATCGCCCAAGAAGCCAAAGTTTTTTCTCTCGTTTGACCTTTTTCTAGGTAACCTAAATTTTGTCCCATTCGAATGATTTCGTGTAACTGACGATAGGTTCTCCTCGATACAGAAGACAAAGTTGGATGTAAATTTGACTCAACACCCATTCCGCCAAACATAATCCTTGCGAACTGCCTATTGTTCATGATGAATTGAAAATATGTCCATCCGAGTGCACGGTATCGCCCTTTAAAATCTTTTTCCGTTTTTTCTAGTTCTAGTTGGTAGGTAGCAAAGTATTTTTGGAATCCAATTTCTGCTATTTCAGAAAATAACGCGTGTTTGTTTTCGAAATGGTGGTAACTTGCGACATGGCTCACACCTGCTTTTGCGGCAACTTTTCTGAGTGAAATTTCTTCCAACGAAGTTGTTTCTAATAAAGCGACTCCGGCTTGGATCAAGGCTTCTCGAACATTAACACTGTTCAATTTATTCGGTCGACCAACTCTCGGAATTTTTTTTGGTTTCCCTTTTTGTTTTTTCGCCACCATTTCTGGACATTTTGATTCCTTTTCTACCGTTTGGCTAGCAGATATTTACCGTTGGTAAATTATTGCTTGTTGGTGATTTCAAATATATTACCAATGGTAAATTATTTCATTTTAGCAGGAAATTGATATGAACCAAGCCTTTACCCCGATCAAAATTGGAAATTTGACCCTACCGAATCGATTTTTGATGGGATCCATGCATTTAGGAGTGGAAGGTGAAACTGGTGTAGCAGATCGTATGGCGACTTTTTATCGGAAACGCTTTGAAGGTGGAGTCGGAATGATTGTGACAGGTGGGATCAGTGTGAATGAAGAGGGAAAAGGTTCCAAATCGTTTTTCCAATTTTTAGATCCCACCCACGCTAACGAACTGAAATTGATGAACCAATCATTACAAGGGAAAGGTATCATGTGTGCTCAGTTATTCCATGCAGGTCGTTATGCATTTGATAGAAATTGTGTTGCACCGTCTGCTATTAGAGCACCAATCAATCGTTATGTGCCAAGAGAATTGTCGGAAGAAGAATGTTGGAAGACCATTGAAGATTTTGGACGATCAGCTAAAATTGCATATGAAGTTGGATTTGGGGCAGTGGAGATTATGGGAAGTGAAGGTTATCTTCTCAATCAATTTTTTTCACCAGTGACCAACCATCGGAATGATTATTTTGGAGGTGATGCCAAACGTCGTATGAATTTTTCAATCGAAGTCCTCCGATCAGTGAAAAAAAATCTGCCAGAAGGATTTCCCATTATCTTTCGGATGTCAGGGATCGATTTAATTCCAGGGAATCCAAGCTTTGAAGAAGTAATCGGTTTATCCAATGTTCTGCGTGATGAAAACGTTTCCGCTTTAAATATTGGAATTGGATGGCATGAATCACGTGTTCCAACGATTAGCCAATTGGTTCCAAGAGGGGCTTGGGTTCCAATTGCTCGTCGTATCAAAGAACATACCAAAGGCATTCCCATCATTGCATCCAATCGAGTGAACGATGGGGAAACGATAGAAAAGGTATTTTTAGAACAAAGTGTGGATCTCATATCGATGGCAAGGCCATTTCTCGCAGATCCATTCATCGTCAAAAAATTACAATCAAATGAATCACACCGAATCAATACCTGCGTTGCTTGTAACCAAGCTTGTTTAGACCATGCGTTCCAAGAAAAACATGTTTCCTGTATTGTGAATCCTATGGCGATGAATGAAGGAAAATACAGTCAGAACAAAACCACCAATCCCAAAAAAGTATTGGTCATCGGAACGGGTCCCGCTGGTTTAGAAGCAGCACGTGCTGCCAAAGAATTAGGGCATGATGTGACAATTTTTGAAAAAAGAGATCAAATTGGAGGACAGTTCCAACTTGCTTCTCACATTCCAGGTAAATCTGAATTCAATGAAACCATTCGGTATTTTAAGAATGAATTGGAAACAATTGGTGTTAATATCCAATTGAATACGGAAGCAAATATCCAAAACATCAAATCTGAAAACGCAGATGTTGTGATTTTTGCCTGTGGAGTGATCCCAAGAGGATTTCAATTGAAAGGTTTGGAACGATTGCCAAATGGAAGTTATGCGGATTATCTCACCGGAAAATTTGTGCCAGGAAAACAAGTGGCAGTGATTGGAGGAGGAGGGATTGGCGTTGACGTTGCCCATCGGTTGACAGAAGAACATGATCCAACCCTAGAGTCCTATCAGAAAAAATATAATATATCTTCGTTTACCAATGCGGTCGTACAAACTGAAGTCGCACATCGTAAGGTAGCCGTGTTTCGAAGGAATGGCAAACATGGTGCTGGTCTTGGTCCTACTACTTTTTGGGCACTCAAACAAGAGTTAGAATCAGTTGGCGTTCAATTTTACCAAGGATTAAGTTATAAAGAGGTAACAAAAGAAGGCCTGGTGGTAGTATTTAAAAATGGAGAGGAATTTTTGTATCCTTGTGATTCTATTGTTTTGTGTGTTGGGCAAGAAAAAGAAGACTCATTATACGAAGAGTATACGAAACAATTTCCAAACCAAAAAACCATATTGATCGGTGGTGCAAAGGATGCAAAAAACATCGACGCCAAACGAGCATTTTTCGAAGGACTAGAAGCAGCATACAGTATTTAAGGAGATAAATATGATCGCTAATAATTATTTTTCAGATGATAAGGACTTACAGTTAATCTACAACCAATTGATCGATTGGAAATCAATCGTTAAAGAAGCGGAAGGGGAAGGCTTTATAGACCATCAAATTTATTCAGAGACTCAAAACAATCGTTATGAAATGGCACCCTCAAACTTTGATGAAGCAATGGAACTATATACTTCTAGTTTGGACGCGATGGGAGATTTTTTTGGAAAAGATGTTTCTCAAAAGTCCCAAATCATGGATCGAAATGAACTGAAATATGAAAATGGAAAGGTCATTTTTCCTAAGGAAACTGTCGAAATATACGAAAAATTCCGAAACACTGGATTACTTGGTTATTCTCTCCCAAGAGAAGCGGGTGGATTGAATTTTCCGGCAACCGTTGGCGCGTTTTATGCCATGATTATGGCTCGCGCCGATGTTGCATTTTGTATGACAACCACTCTCCTCAATTTGGCACAAATCGTATCAAGATTTGGAACTAAGGAACAAATTGAAACTTATGCAACGAAAGCAGCAACAGGTGATTGTTTGTTTGCGATGTCACTCACGGAACCAGATTTTGGATCTGATTTGAATAGTGTTCGGACAGTGGCGATCAAACAAGAAGACGGATCATATCGACTCACAGGTACGAAACGATTCATATCCCAAGGTTGTGGTTTAGGTGATTATCCCGCACTTTTGTTAACGTTAGCAAGGACAGGAAAACCAGATGGTGGTGCCAGAGGACTATCCGTATTTTTAGTGAAAAGTTCTGACATCACTGTCGCAGGCATTGAGAAAAAAATGGGGCTCCATGGTTCTCCAACTTGCGAGATCGTTTATGAGAATAGTTATGGAGAAATATTAGGCGAAGAAGGACTTGGACTCACTCGTTACACAGCAGGGATGACAAACTTTATGAGGCTTGTGAGTGCCTCGGGAGGATGTGGTGGCGGTGCTGCCGCTTATTTTGAATCCCTCAAATATGCAAATGAACGGAATCAGTTTGGAAAACCAATTTTTGAAATCCCTGCCGTTTTCGAAATGGTTCATAAGATCAAAAGGGAAACAAATGCAATGCGACTCTTAACCTTAGAAACCGCTCGAGTGATTGATATGTACCAACACCATCAAATTCGACTCGAAAAACAAGGGTTACCTGATCGAGACATACGTAAGGATGAAAAAGTAAAATATTGGTCAACCCTAGCATCCATTCTCACACCTATCGCGAAATATTACAGTTCAGAAGAGGGTCATAAATGTACAAGTATCGCCGTACAGGTATTTGGTGGTGCAGGATATACTGAAGATTATGATATCTCCCGAATGTTCCGTGATTCTAGAATCAATACAATTTATGAAGGTACTTCCCAAATCCATGTACGAATTTCCACGGGTGCCATCCTTGCGGGTATGGCAGGAGA
The DNA here is from genome assembly GCF_000017685.1 of Leptospira biflexa serovar Patoc strain 'Patoc 1 (Paris)'. Taxonomy (NCBI): domain Bacteria; kingdom Pseudomonadati; phylum Spirochaetota; class Leptospiria; order Leptospirales; family Leptospiraceae; genus Leptospira; species Leptospira biflexa. The sequence goes on along the minus strand of NC_010602.1, from coordinate 2,561,464 downwards.
TGGAAATTTTAGAAAGTATCTAAATTCACTCAAAACAGAGATTCCAAATCCTTCTTTGTATTTATTGGAACAGGAGAAGCTACTGGAATCATCCATCCAATGCATGCGATTGATCGATTCAGAAGCGAGAAAAGAAACAGTCGCAGAAAATTTAATGATCCAAATGGCTCGTTACCTTTGTTCTCTATTGTATGAACAAGCTGTCTCTAAAATTACGGACACAGAAATGAAACCAATATGGGAATTCGATTGCCAGTCCTATGTTGTGGACAGTGCGGCAACGGCCCAATCTAGCCTTTATCGCATCCAACATTTTGGAAAAGGATAAAGATTTCATCTCTGATCATAAGAGGGATTGACGGATTCAAATTTTTCACTGATTCTTGATTCCCTGAGGTATTGTATGAAAACAATTTTGAAGTTGGTTTTGGGAGCATGTTTGCTCCTTTCTTTCTCCGTATTTGCTCATGATAAAGATGGTCATGGGAAAAAGTTAATGGCAGTTGACAATTTTCAAAAAATGGATGCTGACAGTGATAAAAAAGTATCAAAAGAAGAATGGCTCAAATTCCACGATACGATGTTCGCAGATATGGACAAAGACGGTGATGGGATGATTTCTTTGGAAGAGTTGAAAGGAAAACAAATGGAAAAAAGAGACAAAATGAAAGAAAAAGCCAAGGAAAACCAAAAACAAGGAAAGAAGAAAAACCAAACGACAACTACGGAGTGATTTCGTTCCTTACGATTTTTGATCTCATTCACTCCGAATTGAATCCAGAGTGGTGAAAGGTCCAATGGTTCTCCTAAGGATTACAATCCGAAAGGGGAACCGATTCCTATCTTCATTTCCAATCAATACTGAACTTAATTTCAGTTTCATCTAAAAAATTTCTCCCTTTCGGAAACTTTTTGAAACCTTTCTTTCGATTGACCTTCTTACCAAATGAGAGTGAAATCAAAGCAGTTGAACCGAATGAAAGCCAAAAAAGCGAAACAAAAACCTTCCCCCAAAAAGAAGAAACAAAATTCATATCAAAAATCAAAAACAAAAAAAATTGACAAAGAAAGCAATCATACGATCCAAATGACTCCCATTCCCATCTCACCGATGGGAATTCCCAAGAGTCATTCTCATATCCAAGAGCTTATAGACACGGTCCATGAGTATAGTATTGGGCATGAAATCGCCAACGCGGTGACTCATGGAATTGGTGGTGGTCTTAGTATCGCCGGTTTGTCCGTATTATTAACGATGGCGATTTTATATGGAGATGTATGGCATGTCGTTAGCTCAGCCATTTATGGTGCGACACTCATCATTTTGTATTTGGCCTCTACTTTATACCATGGAATCTATCATACGGCTACCAAACGTATCTTTAAGGTGATTGACCATGCATCCATTTATCTCTTAATTGCTGGCACTTACACTCCTTTTACACTTGTTAGTTTGCGGGAAAATTCTGAATGGGGTTGGGTATTGTTTAGTGTCATTTGGATCCTCGCATTCATTGGAGTGGCACTATTACTCCTCTTCCCTGGAAAGTACAGCGGTCTCCGTGTCGTTGTTTACATCATCATGGGTTGGCTTGCCATTTTTGTGATGAAAGACATTCGTGCGGCTATCGGAGTGGGTGGGATGACTTGGTTAGTTGCGGGTGGCCTCAGTTATACGTTTGGTGTGATTTTTTATCTTTGGGATCGTTTGCCAATGAATCATGCGATTTGGCATCTCTTCGTGCTTTCAGGGAGTGTTTGTCATTTTTTTGCCATTTTGTTTTATGTGATTCCCTCGGTTCCAAATGTAAAATAATGTTTGTCAAAAAATTTACCTACCTTATGATTTTGTCTCTTGTCGGCCTTTCGAGGTTCGCAAGTAGGAGAATATATGAGAACATTGGTCACGTTTAGTTTTGCTTTGATGGTTTTATTTTCATCAACAGCATTGTTTGCGGAAGATTGTTTTTTGTGTGGGAGCGGGAGTACAAACGGATGCCAACAATGCCGAGGTAAAGACCGAAAGGCCTGTGAGGAAAAAGGGTGTAAAATATCAGGAACTTCTTCATGTTCCACAGCCGCGAATGTGAAAGTATGTAAAGTCGAACGAAGTTATGAAGACCTAACCATCTTGGGCACTAAAAAACAAAACAACTCACCAACATTCAAATTCAACTAATGTATCCGAAAGCCTGTCTAATGTAGATTAGGTGGGCTTTCTCCATACGTATTAAACCTTGCTAACATCAATCACAACATTTCCCTTTTTATGACCTGCTTCAACATACCTGTGTGCTTCTACCATTTCTTCTAATGGATAACTTCTATCAATGGCCACTTTGTATTTGCCGAGATTTGCCAAAGTGAGTAAAAAGTTTAAATTTTCTAATGTTTCTTTGATGGGACCAATGTGAATTTGAATTCGTTGGAATAGAGAAATCCAAATCGAATCCCACATTTGCCGAAACGAAGCACCAACTAACACTAAATGCCCACCTTTTTTTAGGTATTTCAAATCTGTTTCAATTTCTGTTTTTCCGACACATTCAAAAACGACATCATATTGTTCATTTGAAGCAAAAAAATTTGAATAATCCATTGTTTTGTCTGCTCCGAGTGATGTTACCAACTCAAAATTCCCTTGGCTACAAACGGCAGTTACGTGAGCACCAAAATGTTTTGCCAATTGGATGGCCGATGTTCCGACGGAACTGGAAGCTCCGTAAATGACAATGGTTTGGTTTGTTTGGATTTTACATCTTTGTATAAAATCTACTGCAGTGAGGCCACCGAATGATATGGCGGCTCCTTCTGGAAAAGACATTTTTTCTGGTAGTTTTGAGACAACCGCGTTTTCAGATACACAGGTATATTCAGCATATGCTCCCATCTTCATTCCAGTGGAACCAAGAACCTTGTCACCAATCTGAAAGGATTTTACATTTTTCCCCACTGCATCCACAATTCCGGCAAAACTTATCCCTAAAATGACAGATCTTGGTTTGAATAATCCGAAGAATAAACGAACTACTTTCGGATCAGGTTTACGCATCCTCCAATCTCCAGAATTCACAGCCGTATTGACAATACGAACTCGAATTTGATCCTCTTTTGGATTCGGAATCTCCCAATTTTCTAATTTTAATACTTCAGGTGGGCCATAATTACGATAAGTGATAACTTTCAAAGGGTAAACTCCAGATTTCGAAAATGACTTACAGTGTAAGTATGTCAATGAAATATATTTCCTTAAAAATGAAAATTTTGTCTCGATCAGTAGTGAATTTTATGATAGATAAATGAGATATGCTGACAAACTTTTAGGAGCAATTCAGAAATTTGGTGATTAAAAAAAAGAATCAGAAATTGAAAAAACAACTTTCGAAGGATGTTTTGGTCCAAACTGCCATTTCATTTGCAGACAAAAATGGAATCGATTCTCTTTCTATGCGAAATTTGGCGCAATTGTTAGGTGTGGAAGCCATGTCATTGTACAATCATATCCAAAACAAAGATGAACTAATCGATGGTATGGTAGAATCGTGTGTAATACTTTTTAGTTTACCAAAAGTAAAAGGTCAGTGGAAAAAGGAAATGAAAAGGAGGGCAAGATCGGTAAGAGAAGTTCTTTTGAGCCACCCTTGGCTCACCATATTACTTGTCTCTAGGGTGAATATTGGTGAAAGTATGCTTCGGTATTTTAATGATTCCATTGGTTGTTTGGTAAACGCCGGTTTTACATATAAACAAGCAGACCAAATCATCAACGCCATTGATAGTCATATTTATGGATTCACCTTGCAAGAGTTAAATTTTCCATTTAAACCTAATGAGTATAAATCTAAAGCGAGTGAATATTTGCCTATGATTCCCAAAAATGATCTAATTTATTTTTATAACCTAACCAAGGAAGTGGCTATGGGTAAGTACAACGGAAAACAAAACTTTGATTTTGGATTGGATTTAATCCTAGATGGACTCAAGTTCCAATCCAAAAAATGAAGAAAATTTAGATGGCGAAGACCGATTGGAATGTGAAAAAACTCGCATTCGGTTTGAAATCATACCTTCTGTATGGATCTGTTTCATAAGGATTGTTCTTTTGGTTGCGAATGGCATCACCTGCATAAAGCGAACTAGCTCCAAACCAAAAGGAAACATTTTCAAAAGGAGTGATGATATAAATCAAATTGACTTCCGTTGCAACATGTTTTCCTAATTTCGGACGATTCGGATTGTATGCTTCTGTATTATAAAAATCTTCTGTTGATGCTGTTTCACCTGTAGCCTTACTCCCCGCAACATAGTTATTATTTTCGTAATAACCGTCTTGTAACTTCGTTTTGTAATACCAGTGAGGGTTAATGATGAATGTTCCCCATTTTGATGATTCAAATTTGATATGAACTGAGTAATCTTTGATATTTTGCCAAAAAACCAACCCAGAGTTTCCGTTCCCAGCAAAAGGAATGGCTCCTCCGGCCATCCTACGTGTTGCAAATAATGGATTGTAAGTTGCAGCACTGCTATCATTTCGATTGGGATCTCCTGATGCTTGGACATATTGGATTCCGATCCTAAACTCTTTGACAGGAGTGTAACCTAACTGAGCTGCTACGATATTTGCTTTGTATCGAACAGGATCCGAATGCGGAGGTGGTTCTCCCGTGACTCGATTGGTTTTAAGTGCCCCGTTTTGATTGATCCAGTCTGGAGATACTCTTTCTCCAGTAAATCCTGTTTGCCAAGCGGCCTCTACCATCCAATCAATCCCTGTTTCTTTTGGTAATGCATTCCCTTTCGTACGATTGGTCAATCGAAATCCAGTTGTATTCAACTGGTCAGGGTCTCGATAATAAATATCTGATCCATACGGAGTTGTGTTCGTTGCTTTTAATTTTTGTTTGTAGAGAGTGAAATTATATACCTCAATACCCAACCATTCCCATGGTTTGATTCCGTAATGGACTCCATAATAGGAAGCATTACCCGGACCACCTAGTCTTGTTGAATTATTGGAAACCATACTATTGGCATTGTTTTCAGAACTGACAATGGCACCGAAGATATCCAAACTCTGTTTTTGTACAGTTAGTGTTGTCCTGACGGCATCAAACGAATTTCCATTTAAACTATCGTTACGTGCTCCTAGAATCCTTCCATCACCAAAGTCTAATATTTGACGACCTGTTCGGACTCGAAACATTTGGTTTGTAGTTTTTAGATCCAAAAATGCTTCTCTAAATCCAGTATAATTGTTCATCGCAAATTCTCGTTGCCGTGTTGTATCGATCGTGGTTCCAACATTGGAGATCACTCCAAGTTTTTGGTCAGAAGAACCAGTGACAATTTCGCCGCCCCATAATCTTACATCTTGAAATGTCATTTTAAAAGTAATGTTAGGTGAAACATCACCCACTAAATAAAACTGCGTTTGGTTACTCACAGTATTTCTGTTATCAGACGTGGAACGATCGAAGTCAGTATTGTACAATGAATCAACTTTTGGCCTTAACCCAAACCCCACTCGGAACCGGTCTGCAAACCAAAGGTTTTTGTTTTCCTGGATTGCTTTTTTTTGTTTGTTCGTGATTTGAAAATTTTTAAAGTACTCTCCTGGCAAATTTCCCTTCATGGGACTTACATAATCAGTTTGCTCTTCCACGGGAGGAGTTTCTTTCGTTTGTTCTTTGGTCGGTTCTTGTGGTGGCGTAGGAGGAGCTGCCGGTGGTGGCTCAGGAGCTTCTTTTTTGACAGGTGTGATGAACTGTGCTCCGATTTCCCCTGTTCCAAAACTTAAGGTCACACAAATAAAGAGTCCGAGAATTAGATAGTGAAACTGTTTGTGCATTGGATACTCCCTTCGTTTTGCCAGTGGACTTAGGTCCATTTCTCTTTCCTACCCATAAATTTCCAAATGCGTAGGATACCTAAATGAATGGATGGATTTTGTACAGTTTATGTTACGGTTTGGATACTATTTTTTCGGTTTTGTAAGAGACATACTTTTTTGTCCTGATGGATAGCTGGTAAAAGCTAGATTGAAAAATCGGGCGATTAATTGGTTTACTTGGACTTTGATCAGAAAAATGATTTCAATTGTCGCCTCTATGTTTCCTTCGTATTCTTCCATTCTTTATCAGGTATTGCAAGACCATACAACACAGGAAGAAATCCAATGGTTGGATTCCATACCGAAAACGGATTCCTTGGCCCTCATGACATCCTTTGTCAAAACACCTAGGTTTATCCAAAAAACCACAATCCAAAAAACCTCACAAAATTTGATTCCGGAGATTCCTGGTTTCCAAGTGGAACATTGGAATTTAGTTCGTTTAAGTCGTGTTTGGTTACTAACTTTTGTTTCCGATTTTCCCAAAGACCAATGCATCCAAACGATTGAAACTTTGTTTGACACTGCGGAATTAAATGAGTTGGTTGCTTTATTTTCTGCCCTACCATTGCTTCCCTTTCCTGAAGTTTGGTTACCGAAGGCAACCGACGCAGTTCGTTCCAATATGGGGTTTGTTTTTGATGCGATCGCGATTCAAAACCCATTTCCTTTCCAATATTTTTCTGAGTTAGCTTGGAACCAATTGGTTTTAAAAACGATTTTTAACGCCAAACCAATCGAATTGATTTACGGTTTAATAGAAAGAAAAAATCTAAATTTAGCTTTCAGTACCATCGATTTTGTCAAAGAAAGATGGGCTGCAGGAAGAGACGTTCCTGCCAATGTATGGCAATTGGTATCTCTGTATGTTTCAGAATCAGAAATCAGTTTGATCGAAAGACTTTTTTTATCCGAAAAAGAGGAAGATCAAATTGCGGCTTCTTTGATTTGTTCCGAATCAAATTGGAACAGTTTTCAATCTTTGTTCATAAAATATCCAAAATACAAAGAAGAAATTCAAAAAAGAAAATGGGATTGGTCTAAACTAAGTATCGTTTTTAAGTAATTTTTATGTGCGAAAACAATCACCAAACATCGAATCATCCTTCCCACTTTGAAAACCAAAATGATTCCAATGAAATTCCAACTCATGTGGAATTAAAATGGGATGAATTCCAAGAAAAAATCCGAGGGTTTCGGTTTTTTGATCCTCATATCCATATGGTTTCCCGCACGACTGATGATTATCAAAATATGGCACAAGCTGGCATTGTTGCTGTGATCGAACCAGCTTTTTGGGTAGGGCAACCTCGCACAGGTCTATCCACTTTTAAGGATTATTACAGCAGTCTTGTTGGATGGGAACGATTCCGCTCCTCTCAGTTTGGAATCAAACATTATTGTACTATTGGCTTAAATTCAAGAGAAGCGAATAATGAACGTTTGGCTGATGAAGTGATGGAAATTTTACCACTTTATATCTATAAAGAGGGAGTTGTTGGGATCGGTGAAATTGGATTTGATGATCAAACTGAATTAGAAGAGAAATACTATCGTTTGCAGCTTGAGCTTGCAAAAGAAGCAAAATTGCCTGTTCAAATTCACACTCCTCACCGTGATAAAAAGAGAGGAACGGAAAGGAGCATGTCGATTGCATTAGAACATGGGCTTGACCCTTCTTTCGTCGTTGTCGATCATAATAACGAAGAAACCGTGAAATCAGTGTTAGATCAAGGTTTTTATGCTGCGTTTACAATTTACCCTTTTACGAAGATGGGAAACAAAAGAATGGTATCCATAGTGGAAGAATATGGGGCCGAAAAGATTATGATCAATTCGAGTGCTGACTGGGGGATCTCTGATCCATTGGCCATACCAAAAACGGCAGCGCTCATGGTGTCAAGAGGGATCTCTCATGATGTGATCCGTAAGGTAACATACGAGAATGCAATTGAAGCATTTGCCAAAAGTGGACAAATCCATGTTTCTGATTTTGAAAATGGACTGTCTTCCGATCCAAGTGACAAATTTCATGGGAATTCTGTTTTACGCGGAGGGCAACAACCAAAGCGGAATCAAAATTCTCTTTTTATCGACTAAATGAATTTCAAACAATATCTCATTTTACTAAGACCAGCTAACCTCGTTACAGCGATCGCCGATAGTTTGGCAGGTATGGCCATCGTTTCTTTCCCTTGGGAAAAGGAAGCTATGTTTCTGCTTCTTGCGAGTGTTTGTTTGTATGGGGGAGGGGTTGTACTCAATGATTTTTTTGATGAAGAATTAGATTCCAAAGAAAGACCAGAAAGGCCCATTCCTTCAGGTAAAGTCTCATCTTTACACGCATTCTTATTAGGAACCGCCTTACTTGTTTTAGGTGTATTTTTTTCCTGTTTATACAGTGAAATTAGTTTGGTTATATCCATCTGTATTGTATTTTTAATCTTACTCTATAATCGATTCGCAAAACATAGTATCATTTTTGGACCATTGGTAATGGGATTATGCCGTGGGTTTAACTTAATCTTAGGTATGACTTTGATCAAAACTATCCCCTCGTTCGGAATGAGTCTTGCCATTTTACCGTTCGTATACATAGCAGCGATCACCCTCATTAGCCAAAACGAAGTAAGCGGAGGTGGAAAAAGTAAGTTTCTCTATGCTTTCTTTTTATATGCCCTAGTTTTATTCTCACAAACTTTTTTGTCTTACCATAATCATAATGTAGCGATAACAATTCCTTTTATCCTATTACATTCCATTTTCCTTTTCCCTCCACTTTGGCAAGCGTTCCAAAATCCAAGTCCCAAACGAATTGGTAACGCGGTGAAAATGGGTGTAATCACTCTCATTATTTTGAATGCTAGTTTTGCAGCAGCCTTTGGGATGGTGCCATTGGCCTTTCTCATTCTAAGTTTGTTACCAATCTCTTTCTCCATCTCCAAATATTTTGCAGTGACCTAAATACGATGAAAGAGAATCGTTCGAAAAACATTCGGTCTGAATTCCAAGTTACCTATGAGTATGATGTTTTTTTTACCAAAGAATTATTTTCATTGGAAAACATACTACTCAGTGAATTTTTCCAATCTAAAAAAACTGACAAAATGAAAAAGAAGGTTTTGGTTGTGATTGACCAAGGGTTATTCAACTTTCACAACAAAATTTTAGAATCCATCCCTCAATATTTTCAATCAAATGTAGAATCTGTACAATTGATTGAAGATCTCATTATTCTTCCAGGTGGAGAAACATCAAAAAATGATTCAAATGGTTGGGAATTAGTTGTGTCAGCTATCAACCAATATGGAATTGATCGGCATTCTTATCTTATGGTGATCGGTGGTGGTGCTATTTTAGATATGGTTGGTTATGCGGCAGCTGTTGCACATCGAGGCATTCGTTTGATTCGAATCCCAACAACTGTACTTTCTCAAAATGATTCTGGTGTTGGTGTTAAAAATAGTATTAATTATTTTGGAAAAAAAAATTTTCTTGGAACCTTTGCACCTCCTGTCGCTGTATTCAATGATTCTTCGTTTTTAGTCTCTTTAGAAGATAGGGATTGGCGTTCTGGTATGGCAGAAGCAGTGAAAGTTTCTCTAATCAAAAACAAAGTTTTTTTTGAATGGATGGAATCTCATGTTTCTGAACTCACCCATCGGGACCTGACTACGATGGAACATTTAGTTTATGAATGTGCAAGGCTTCATATGGAACACATTCAAAATGGAGATCCTTTCGAGTTTGGTTCTTCTCGCCCACTTGATTTTGGACATTGGTTTGCTCATAAATTAGAATACTTGGCAAATTTTTCCATCCGTCATGGCGAAGCGGTGGCAATCGGAATGGCTTTGGATTCCATTTATTCGTATCTTTCTGGTTTTTTGCAAGAATCCGAGTTGAATCGAATTTTAAATTTATTAAGAGATCTTGGGTTTCAATTTAACCATCCCGTGCTTCTCAAAAACGGAAAAGAGAATTTGGAACTTGCTCTAAAAGAATTCCAAGAACACTTAGGCGGAAAACTCACCTTGCTAATGTTAGAAGGAATTGGTTTTCCAAAGGAAGTTTATACAATTCATTTATCTTTGTTAGAATCTGCATACGATCGTTTGGTTGGATGGAAGTGAAGACTAAATATGGTAACCTAACATATTGTTCGAATATCCATCCAGGAGAATCTTGGAAGGATCACTTCCTTGAATTAAAAACCTATCTACCTAAAATTAAAAGTCAAATTTCCCCTGACCATCCATTCGCAATTGGACTTAGATTGTCCGACGAAGCTTCCCTCTCACTCATGGAAGCAGATCATTTGTCCGAATGGAAAGAATGGTTACAAAAAGAATCCATGTATGTGATTTCCATCAATGGATTTCCTTTTGGTGGATTCCATTCTGATGTTGTCAAAGAAAACGTCTACAAACCGGATTGGTCGACACAAACAAGATATGAATATACAAAAAGGCTTTTTTCCATCCTACATGAATTATTGCCTGAAGGTGAAGAGGGTGGAGTCTCCACACCTCCACTTTCCTATTTTTATTTTGATTCAAATCAAATCGATTCAAATCAAAGAAAGGAGAAATGCACTCAAAATATCATACAAACTCTTGTTGATTTGATTCGTTTTAAGATGGAATTTGGTCGAGTTTTACACTTAGATTTGGAACCAGAACCAGATGGATTGATTGGAACCTTTTCGAATTTTATCCAATGGTATGAAGATCAATTAATCCCCCAAGCATTCACCATTCTGAACAGTGAATTTGGATTCCAAAAAAACAATGCTATCATACAAATTAAGGAGCATATTCGATTGTGTTTGGATGTATGCCACCTAGCAGTAACACACGAAATAAATGAACTTCTGCTAACCGAATTAAAACGAACTGGAATCAAAGTAGGTCGGATTCAAGTGAGTTCGGCATTAAAAGTCAAATTTACAGAACCCACTGAATCAATTTTAGAAGTATTAAGACCATTTGATGAAAAAAAATACTTACACCAAGTAGTAGCGATTCAAAATGACGGGTCAAAAATCTCGTATCGAGACTTAGGAGAAGCCATTGCAAATGGAGTGAGTATTGGGGATGAATGGCGTATCCATTTCCACGTTCCCATTTTTTTGGAATCATATGGAAGTTTGTTTTCTACCCAAGAAGAACTTTCTTATGTCTTAGAGGAACATAAAAAGTTTCCATTTACAAACATCTTAGAAATCGAAACTTATACATGGAATGTTCTCCCAGAATCTCTTCAGATGTCGATGGAATCTTCCATTATTCGGGAAATTGATTGGGTAAAAAAAACATTCGGGATCAGTTAAATAAAAATCATCTTATGGCAAAAATAAAAAAACAATTTCGGAAGACAGTTGTCATCAATGTCGTCGGGCTTTCAAATTCATTAGTTTCGGATTTTACTCCTTTTTTAAAGCAGTATTTGGAAAAACGAAATCAAACCTTCATAGAACCAATGTTACCTGGCGTTACGACAAGCGTTCAAAGTACTTATCTAACCGGAAAGTGGCCTAGTGAACATGGAGTTGTCGGGAATGGTTGGTATGACCGCACCGATGCTGAAGTAAAGTTTTGGAAACAATCCAATCATCTGGTAATCGGAGAAAAAATTTGGGAAAAGGCAAAAAAAATAGATCCGAACTTTACCTGTTCCAAAATGTTTTGGTGGTATAATATGTATTCTTCAGCAGATTATTCTGTCACGCCGAGGCCTCAATACCATGCCGATGGAGTGAAGGCTCCTGATTGTTATTCTAACCCACCCTCATTACGTGATGAACTGCAAAATAAATTTGGTCCTTTTCCCTTGTTTTCCTTTTGGGGGCCCAATGCCAATATCAAGTCAACTCAATGGATCAAAGATGCTACAATTTACGTGGATCAGAAATACAATCCAACATTAACATTTGTGTATTTACCACATCTTGATTACGGATTACAAAAATTTGGTTCGAATAAAACTCACTTAAAACAAGACCTTTTGGATTTGGATTTCGTGTTGAAGGAATTAATCGAATACTTTGAATCAACAAATACAAAGGTGATTTTACTTTCTGAATATGGTATCACGAATGTCCATACTCCCATTCACATCAATCGTATTTTACGAGAAAACCAACTCATAGCAGTGAGAAAGGAGAGGTGGTATGAACTTTTAGACCCAGGTGCCTCAAAAGCATTTTCGGTTTCAGACCATCAAATCTCACATATTTATTGCCAAAATAAAGAAACAATCGAACAGGTGAGACAAATCACCAAACAAATACCAGGTGTTGCATTGGTTTTAGACAAACAAGAACAAAGAAAATACCACTTAAACCATGAAAGATCTGGCGATTTGGTTCTTGTCGCAAAAGAAGGACATTGGTTTACGTATTATTATTGGTTAAATGATAAAAAAGCTCCAGATTACGCCCGCTTGGTGGACATTCATCGAAAACCAGGTTACGATCCTGCTGAATTATTTTTGGACCCTTCTCAAAAACTGGTAAAACTGAAAGTAATTTGGAACTTACTGAAAAAAAAGTTAGGGTTTCGCTACCTGATGGATGTGATTCCACTCGATGCGGGTCTCGTTAAAGGATCCCATGGGGGCTTGCCAACGGATTCCGATTTTTTCCCCATTTTCTCAGCGGAAATCCCACTCCCGAAAAAAAATATTTCTGCTATAAAAGTGTACGATTTCATTTGGGATCAGATGACTTCGGAGATTTAAATGTTTGACTCGTACCTTTAAAAATCATTATTTTTAATTCAGTGTCCGCAGAAGATATCAAAATTGTCACATACTCCAAAGGGGCAGCCATAGTTGTCCAAAATTCCGTCAATACTGGAAATTTTTTCATCGTAAAATCCGGACGTGTTTCGGTCGATTCAGAACACATTGTTGTCGACCATGAACTTGCCTATTATGAGGCGGGTGATAGTTTTGGACTCGTCTCAGCCTTAACAGAACATAGGTTCCTTGTCACTTTATTTGCAGATACAGATGTGGAACTTGTTCAGATTCCCATTCGACTTTTGGGTTCTTACCTAAAAGAAAGAAAGGAATTGGCGATGAAGATTTTGGGGCTCTATTCTCGTGAATTAAGGACCCTTCAAAAACATTTATCCAAGGCAAACAAACCTGCTGACAGAGATTACCATCCGGAACGTTTGGTTCAGAATGCACGCACCTATCTCACCTGGCAAAAACCTAATCTCGCTGCCTATTCTTTACAAGCATTCTTAAAATGGTCAAAAGAGAACCAATCGACAGAGAATTTAACGGAGGCAATGGATTTGTTTCAATCCGTTGCTTCTTCATTTAAACCGTTTCATTGGGATAACGTCCAATCTACTTTGGAAGCTGGTGAAGTTCTTTTTGTGGAAAGCGAAAAGAGTAATGAAATCTATGTCGTGTTAGAGGGAAACGTAAAACTTTTTGGGATTGTGCGAGGATTTGAGTATGTGATCGATGTTTTGGGTCCAGGGGAAATTTTTGGTGAAATGTCACTCATTGACAATGCTCCCAGAATGGCATCTGCCATCACGGAAACAAAATCAAAAATCTTACGTGTGACTCCGGAAAATTTATTTGAGTCAGTTGGGCCTTCATTATTACAAAAGATTTTTGAAAGTATCGCGCGCCGAATTTGGTTTTCCCACCAAAGGCTAGTCATCTTACGACTGAAAACCCCAGTCACAAGACTTTATGCTTACCTTTATAACTCGATCCGCGACCAAGACATTCGGTTGGGTCGGAATTTGGATTTAAGCCTTTCGACTCCTCATACAATTTACATCCAAATGGAAGAACTTTGTAATATGTGTGGGATCATCAAGTTAAAACAAGAGAGTATTGATGAATTCAAAGCAGATACAAACCTTGTCATTGAATCCAATCGGATCACGATCAAAAGTAGAAAGCGACTAGAGGAAAAATTGGGTCATTTCAAATCCAAAGAAGGACAAATTGTTGCCTAATCCATTTAAAATTTGTATCATTTTTTCACTAGTTGTGATTTAGTTCTGTGATGAAAAAATTTTTCATGTATTCCCTTGCCATTTTTTATATAGTCGCCGGCACCAATCATTTCCTCTCACCCGAATTTTATTTAGAAATGATGCCCGATTATTTACCCTTTCACGAATTACTCAATGTGACCAGTGGGCTTTCTGAAATCACGCTCGGTCTTTTAGTATTGTATGAACGAATGAGAAAATTGGCATGTTATGGAATTATTTTACTCTTACTTGCGATTTATCCTGCCAATATCAACATGCTACTCGAAGCCTTAGATGGTAAGGATTTTGGAGTCCCAATTTGGGCATTATATGTTCGATTGCCTTTTCAATTTTTGTTTATCTATTGGGCTTGGGTTGTACGCGATTTTAAATGGTCCGAATCAACTTAATTCAAAAACTAGGTTTAAGAGCGAATGACAAAAGAACTAAAACGAAAACCGAAAGAGACTACAAAAAAAAATGGTCAGTGGACGTTTTTATCCAATCATTCACATGTTCTCATCTGTTTGAGTAAAGACCCTGAAATGCGCTTAAAAGATGTAGCCGTCCTCGTTGGAATCACAGAAAGAGCAGTGCAAACAATTGTTAAAGATTTGGTGGATGCCTCCATTCTCCAGAAAAGTAAAGATGGACGTAGAAACCAATACATCATCCAATCGGATCAAAAACTTCGCCACCCCTTGGAAGCAAACCATTCCATATCTGAACTCTTAAAATTAGGAAAGTGAATCTTTCGATTTTTTAGTTGAGTCACTCACTTTCTAGTTTTAAGACTTCGTTTAAAACCTTTAAATTTGCGGGAACTGGGATTTTATGTAAACCCGCGATCTTCACAATTTCTCCATTGATATAATTGATTTCGGTTTTTCGTTTATGGTCTAAGTCTTGTACCATAGACGTTCTAATTTTAAAATATTTGAGTCCAAGAAATATAAGAATCAAATGTCTGATCCAAACAGGTAAAGCACCCTTTCCATCGCCTAATTTATGTATGGGGACAGATCCTGGGACAACTCCCTCTTTTATCTTGAGAAAAAACATCAGCTGTTTGACTTCTGTTAGAATTGAAATCGCTTCTTTTCTACCTTCTTCATTCAAAAACAACTGTCCTAAGCTGAGTTGTTTTGAAGCAGCAAGACCATTGATGATCGCATTGATGGCAAGTTTATGCCATCTGTAACCTAGTATTTCTTCTGTGAGTTTCACCTCAATCCAAGGATGGAGTAACGAGGGCCAAATTGGATTAAGTTTTGTTTGGTTACATCCACCTAGTATCAAACTTCCAGGATTTGATTGGAAGTAGGTTCCATCTGATAAGACTTGTGTATTCCATCCGACAACACCACCAATCAGTTTCTCCATTAGATTTGGAAAATGAGTTTCCGGCAAACCGTTTTGAATCAAAATCCATTTCCCATTACTGTCTAAAGCATTTTCTGTGATGGAAAGGTATTCGTTTAGTGACTGATTTTTACATCCAAGAAAAATAAAATCAAATTTATCCTTAGAATCTTGAATTAATGTTAAATGATCTCCTAAATCAATTTTGATTATCTTTCCATCAGGGTCTTTGAATTGAATGGGTTTTTCTTTTAAGAAATCGAATCGAGTTTGGTCCTTACAGAGAATTTTGAAAGGAACCTTGTTTTGGTGGAAGGCGTGGACGATGGTAACTGTGACTGAGCCAATTCCACAAATGGCGATTGAAGGAAAAAAATCATTCATCTTTATTAGAAACACTACTGCTGGATTTCAAAAAAATCCTCTCTTTTTTATTGACTCTTTTTCTAAATCCTTTAAAAAAATAGTATTCTTTTGAAAACAAATGGGGTTCTCAATGAAAAAAATCATATTTCGCATTTTACCGCTTTTGTTAGTCGGTTCGTTTTTCGGGAATTGTATTTATACAGAATTACGAAGTCCTGGACTTGCAGCTAACATGACACAATACGTGATGAATTCTGATGACTACCAAATCATTGGTCCAGTAGAAACTCAAGGTGAGTATGTATCTTGGTTCTTACTCGTGTTAACGGGAGAAACTGGTTATAGCGATTTGTTAAAACAAGCCAGAGAAAAAGGTGGAGACGATATCATCAACTATCGATTTGAATTGCGTCAAAAAAGTATATTACTCATTGTTTGGAACCGAGTGATCTGGAATGCGTCGGCGCTTGCCATCAAATATAAAGATAAAATTAAAAAGTAATTGGTTTGATCCGCTTCTCTCAGAGGGATTTATTTTCCTCTGAGGGTAATGACAAGTTTTGGGTTTTGGAGATGTTTACCCGTTTTTTGAAAATAACTTTCCTTGAGTTCCGATAATACTTTTTCTTCCAAAGTTTTTTCGAGTTCAATGTCAATGATCTCACCCGAATTTTCATCCAAAGCATGGTGGTGGACTCCTGTATTGGAATCAAAATGAGTCACACCAGACTTGAGTTCCAAAGTTCCTAGAAGTCCCTTCTCCGCAAATAATTTCAGATTATTAAAAATCGTCGCACGTGATGCGTGTGGAAAATGAGTGTTTACCAAATGGAACACTTCTTCCGCAAACAAATGTTGGTGTTTCTCAAGGAGGAGGTGGGCCATTTCCAAACGTTGCGACGTGGGCCGGATTCCATGGGACTCCAGAAGTTCCTTTGTTTTTTGGTAACTAAGATCCATTACCATTGCAATTTCTCCTCCTAGCAAATTTTGTCAATAATTAGACTAAGTCTAAAACGAAAATGGGCACGATTTTCTGTCTGAAAACAGAAGGCTTTCGTGAAAATTGCTACAGCTAGAAGGTACAATTCCGAACCATAGAAGGACTCGGAAGGGGCCCTTCGTTCTATTTTATTATCCGAATTGATCCAGCTAACAAAAATTAGTGGCAGAAATTGAATATACCCTCATCGAAAGGGATTGTAAAAACAATTTGTAGCCTTTGGGAATCGTTTGGGTAGATCTCAAAATGGTTTTTTTGTATGTAAAAAAATCCTTGCACTTCCCTTCAGAAGGTTTTCAATCCTTTCGGTGTTCTGCCTTCGATTCTCTATTTTACGAGTGGACTTAGAATTCCTCTGGTCAAAGGAAGTATTGTTTCGTCCCATCCAAACTTTTATTCCAAACAAAGGAATTGTCTGACACTATGTTGATGAAACAGATATTGATTTTTTTATTTTTCTCTTTTTCTATATCCGCTGAAGTGGTGTCCCTTGATTCTCGATGGACTTTCCAGTCAGAGGGAGAAAAATTTCCAAAACAAATCAAAGTAGGCGTTCTATTAATCGAACAAGGTTACAAAGTGCCACTCCGTGGTAAATACCATCTGATTCTTCCCATCGACCAACTACCTGAAACTTCCATTTCCGTTTATTTGGATCGTGTTCACTCTGCAGACAATACTTATTGGAATGGTAAATTAATTGGGACGACTGGCGGTTTATCACCGAATTATTATCCATATTGGCATAAGGTAAGGTATTACGAAATACCAAACTCCTTAGTTTTGTTAGGTGAAAATCATTTAGAAGTAGAAATCGAATGTAGGGAAACCGAATTTCGTTGTGGTTTATTTCGATCCATTCCGCTATTCGGTTCCCAAAATGAAATTAAGGACAAAATGATTTATGAGGATGTGAATCAAATCGTAATGGCCGCCTTATTCTTTGGGATTTTTTTGCAACAAGCAATTGGATATGCTCTCAACCGTTCCTCCAAATCTGGATTATATTTAGCAGGCACTGCAATTTTTTTTGTATGTTGGCGCCTACCTGTTTTAAATAAAATCCATTTTTTAGGAATTCACCCAGAAATTTTAGTACGATTATTATTCTTTTGCCAATTTATTTTTCCCGTTTTCATTATGTTATTCGTACATACATTGATTGATCGTAAGATTACGAAAATTGCATTTATCACTTTTTTATTTGATACTATATTGGCATTGATCCAATTATTCGAACTAAATCCAGATGTAAGATTTTATTTTGTATATATTTGGTATATTTTACTCGGAATAAAAGTTCCCATCTTAGTGCAGTTACTTGCTAAAAATTATAAAAAATCTTCTGAAGCAATTGTTGTATCCATTGGTGCCCTCGTTGCAACTTTTTTTGGAATAGCGGATGTTTTAACCGATGTAATTACGGGGAAAAATGCATATTTAACTCAATATGGGATCTTAAGTTTTTTGTTTTCGGGAGTTCTTGCCATCGCCTTACAAAGTTCTAGAACCAAAAAAGAATTACGGAATTTAAACGAATCTCTGGAGATGATTGTAACACTTAGAACACAAGAACTTCAAAAACAATACAAACTGTTACATGATGATTTGGTAATGGCTGCTAGTTTACAATCCAAGTTAATTCCACCGATGGAATTTCAATATGCAAGATTAAACGTAGCATCTATGTTTATGCCGATGGAAAAAATTGGTGGAGATTACTTTGATTATTACATACATGAAGATGGATCATTAACATTTTTGTTATGTGATGTTTTGGGACATGGAATTGCTGCAGCACTTATCGCAAGCATGTTAAAAGTAAATTTTTTAGAAATTGCACCGAAAATCAAAGATCCATCTTTGTTTCTAAAAGAAATTAATTTAAAAATTTTACCTGTGATTGAAAAAAATTATATTACAGCAGTCGCTAGTCATTTTGATCTTAAAAATCAAATTTTACGATATTCGGTAATGGGGCATCCGAGTCCATTCCATCTCAATTTGAAAGATAACAGTTTAGAGACCTTAGGTGGTAGGGGTCCCATCATGGGCTGGAAAAAAGAAGTTCAATTGGATACCTATAAGATACCCCTGCGCACTGGTGATCGGTTCTTTTTTTATACGGATGGAATTACCGAAAGTCATAGTCGGGAAAAGGAAATGTTCGGAGAAACCCGATTACGTAATCAACTTTTAGAAGGAAATGCGTTATCTCCTAAAGAATTAAATGAAAAAATCAAAAAGGAGATCAAAAAATTTACTTTTCGATTGTCAGATGATGTAACATACTTTACGATCGATTTCTTATGAAATTTGTATTCAATTCTATTGGAATACGTTTTCTCTTAAACTTAGGAGTTAACAATCAATTAGATTTACAAACTTCCGTTAGAGTCCAATTAGCAAACTTAATCGCCATTCTCGGTATTTTATCAAATATACAATATTCAATTCTTTTTACCATCGCAGGTGCACCATATGTTTGGATTATGAATCTAATCCATTTCACCGTAGTATGTACGTTATCCTATATATTGTATTTGAACAAAAAAGAGAAATATGTTACTGCGCGGATCCTATTAGTTTTTACAATATCGGTTCCTTTGTTATTTGTTTCGTTTGTAAGTTTTGGAAATACGGGAGGATTTTATTATTATTTTTTAGTGTTTGCATTGGCTCCTTTTGTTTTGTTTTCATACGAAGAAAAATTTTGGATTTTGTTTGTATTTTTCACCAATAATCTTTTTTATATTTGGTTTGAATTTTTTGGTAAACCCGGCCAGTTCTCTCTTGGTACTTTATTGTATGAACCTTACATCCAAGAGTTATTTAGAATCAACTCGGTAATGTCATGTTTGTTTTTTGTTGCTCTGATCATGTTTTATTTTTTAAGAAATACGAATCGAATCCAAAAAGAAATGCTTCGGACAAATGCCCATAAAGATCGTATCTTTTCCATTTTAGCACATGATTTAAAAGGACCAATTGGAACGATGAATTCTTTTTTAGGATTTTTGACAGAAACTTTACCAGAAAGAGATGAGCTTATCATCGCACTAAAAGAATTAAAAAAAAGTACAAACCAATCTTATTTAGTTTTGGAAAATTTACTTGATTGGGTGAGAAATGAATCAAAAAAAAATCCAACAAATTTGGAGACTTTGAATTTGTATTCAATGATTCAAAATGCAAAAGATATTTTGGACTTACAGGCAACTGATAAAGGGATAGAATGGAATGTATCTGTTCCAAGCCACCTAACGGTTTTTTGTGACGAAAGGATGATTAGCACTGTCATTCGAAATCTCTTTTCTAACGCCATCAAATTTTCTCACCCACATGGTATCGTTTCGATCCATGCGCATCAAAGTGGAAACTATGTGGAACTCGTCATTTCAGACTTAGGAATTGGTATGTCGAAAGAGCAGATCAAACAAATGGAGGAAGGTAAACCTTTTCCGACCACATTTGGAACTCAAGGAGAGAAGGGAACAGGTCTTGGGCTCCTTGTTTGTACCGAAATGCTAAAAAACCAAGGCTGTCGAATGGATGTGACAAGTTCACCTAATCAAGGTACAAAAATCACAATTCAAATTCCGAACTCACTGTAATTTAGTTTCTTTTTTCCAGTCGATTTAGTCCAATTGGAAGGTATGTGGCCCCAAGTTTATTTTAATTGGTTACGAAACTTCTCTCCAACTGGATCCGTTGAAATTTATCCTGAAATTTCTGATTCATTTGAAACAAATTTACCGAATGTCTTTGTGATTGGTGATTTAACTGGTGTTCCACTTTTAAAGATGGCCGCAGAAAGTGGAGTTCAAGTTTGGAAACACATTCCAGAAATTTCCAATAATCGATTGGATGCTGTGATCATCGGTTCTGGACCCGCCGGAGTTTCATGTGCGATGGAAGCCAAACGGTTGGGAAAAAAGTACTTAGTATTGGAATCGAATCTTCCCTTCCAAACCATTCAAAGTTATCCTAAAAAAAAACCAATTTTTGCAGAACCTAAAGAATTCCAAAGTAATTCCTCAATCAAAATTCTTGATACGGTCAAAGAAGACCTTTTAAAGGATTTGAATCAGATTCTAAAACAAAATCCAATCAATTTGGAAACAAACCAAAGAGTCATCAGTATTAGAAAAGATCATGCCGGTTATGTTTTAGAGACTGAAACAGGTTCCACTTATCAAACAAATTCTGTTGTCATTGCGATGGGGAAATCAGGAGATCCTAAAAAATTAGGAATCAAAGGAGAAAACGAATCAAATGTTTCCTACCGTCTCATCGATCCAAAAGAAACATCTGGTTCATCTGTGATCATAGTCGGTGGAGGGGATACTGCTTTAGAATCTGCGATTCTTTGTTCTGAGTATGCAAAAGAAATTACAATCATTCATAGGGGAGGCGATTTTAGCAAAGCAAAGTCCGAAAACAAAAATCTTGTTTTGACTTTGGAATCAGAAGGGAAAGTAAAAATTATTTTTGAATCGGAATTGCAAGAGATTACACCTTCGTTTGTTTTTGTTAAAACCAAACAATCAGCAATCAAAATCAAAGCTGATTTGATCTATGTAATGATAGGAACCTTACCTCCCATTGGTTTTTTTGAACGTGTTGGCATCAAATTACAAAATCAAAAAAACATTATGGATTGGGTTGGGCTTACAGGGCTTGTTTCATTTGCAATGACTGCCTATTTTGGGAAGGCATCTTTTTATGGGCCCATCTGGTTTTCGTTTCTTGCTTCCTTCTCTGCTTTTATTTCGGCAGTCAGCTTGATAACCTATGCCATTATTGTATGGAAAAAACGAGAGACTAAGTTTGATCATTGGAAAATTTTTAAGTTCAGTTATTTCCTATTTGTTTTTTTCTATTTTTTAACCGTTTATTTTTCGTCTTCGTACCAAGGGTATCATCTTTTAGGGAAGTATCCTTCGTTTCATTATACTTTTTTGTATTCGCTCACCATCCTCGTTTTTGGAATACGTAGGATGATTGTTCGTAAAACAGATTATATTTTTTATCAAACGCTTTCTTTGATAGGAATCCAAGTTTTTTTCCTGTTTTTATTGCCGGAATTGATATTACCGGCATTAGGTGAACTTGGATATCTTGGCAGTCAAGACGGATACATTAGAACAGAAATTTTCCCATCTGATGCTTATTGGAAAGCCTACGGATTTATATTAGCATGGCCATTGAGTATGGGAGTTTTATATGATGGTGGAATCACTAAGTTTTGGTTGGTTTACGGAATTTCGTTTAGTTTTGTTTTTATCCCTTTCCTTGTTTATCGTTATGGTAAGGGAGCCTATTGTGGTTGGATTTGTTCCTGCGGTGGACTTGCGGAGACATTAGGTGATGAATATAGACAAAAAATGCCCCATTCTAAAACTGCCTATCGATTTGAACATTCTGGACAATATATACTCTTTCTTGCTGCGATTCTCACGTTCTTAAAACTGGTTGGTGTTTTTGGGAAGTTTTACTTCCCGAGTTTTATTTTAGGAGAGATGGTTGCTGATTCAGTCAAATGGATTTATGACATCGTCGTAGACATAGGTCTTGCCGGTGTCGTTGGTGTTGGATGTTATTTTTTTTACTCAGGGCGAGTCTGGTGCCGCATGTTTTGTCCTCTTGCATCACTCATGCATATTTATGCAAGATTCAGTCAATTTAGGATTTTTTCAGATAAAAAGAAATGTATTTCTTGTAATATCTGCACGAAGAACTGTCACCAAGGAATTGATGTAATGGGGTATGCGAGTAGAGGGATTCCTATGGATAGCGTTCAATGTGTACGGTGTTCGGCTTGTGTATCTCTTTGTCCTACTGATGTTCTACAATTTGGAAAATTGAATGGGAATCAGGTGACATTTGATTTGTTAGATGCCAAAATGCGGAAATAATAGTTTGAATTCACTCAAAGAAGAAATTTTGTATTTTTTTAGACTAGGGGTACATGCGGCGGACCCCAATTCCTTGTTTGAAGATTTTTGGGAGGATCATTCGCTTTTACAGGAAACTTTCCATACTTCTAAAAAGAATTTGTTTGTCTTTTCAGTTGGAAAAGCCGCGTATCCCATGGCGATGTCATTTGTTCATGATTTCCCAATTAAAAATGGTTATATTCTCACAAAGTACGGACATTTACCAACCGAAAAACAAATCATCCAAGAAGACTCAATTTGGAAGTATCGAGAAGCTTCCCATCCTATTCTTGATCAAAATTCAATCGATCATTCAAATGAAGTCTTAAATTTATTAAAACAATTAGGAAAAAACGATCGTTTGGTGGTTCTTCTCTCTGGTGGCGCATCTAGTTTGTTTGAAATACCTATCGAGGGTTATTCGTTAATTGATATGATCTCCATTCAAAAACGATTGTTAAACAGTGGTAAATTCATTCATGAGATCAATTTAGAGAGAAAAAAGTCTTCCAAGGTAAAAGGAGGAAAACTTTTATCAGAGTTAAACTCAGAGTTAGAGGTGTATACGTTTGTGATCTCAGATGTCATTGGTGATGACCCATATACAATTGGTTCAGGGCCTACGTATCCTAGTGAAAATTATTTCATTTTGGGAAACCTCACAAAATCAATTCAAACCATTATACATAAAGCAAAACAACTAGGATACCAAACGAAATGTATCAGTGATACTTGGACGGGTAGTGTTGAAGAAACATCATATTTGATTGAAAAAGAATTTTTGTCTGCAATCGAATCAAATACAAAACAAATGGTTCTAATCGGTGGTGAATTGGTTTGCCCTGTGAATGGAAATGGAGTGGGTGGAAGGAACCAAGAACTAGCCCTTCGGATAACCATCTTACTTGAAAAACACCAAGTCAATCGAAACTGGATGTTTTTATCGGCTGGCACTGATGGTACGGATGGCCCGACAGATGCTGCGGGCGGTGTTGTTACGAACAATACAATTGCCTTGATGAAAGAAAAAAAATGGGATCCAATAGTTCAATTGGAAGATTCAAATTCTTATCCAATTCTAAAAGATGTAAATGCACTCGTTATGACAGGACCCACTGGTACGAATGTCAATGACATATTAATCTTGTTAGTTGAAGGTTCGGAATCCTAGATTTGAATTCTGCCCACTCCAATAGATTTGGAACAACGGATTTTGCCATCTACTACTTCCAATTTTTGACGCTAATAACTCATCGTCGATTTGTTTTAGGACGTTTACATGGTCTTTGAGAAAATGCCATTGTAAGTCTTCTTTTTTTTGCATTGGGAGTGATTCGTTTGTTAAGGAAAACACTGATTCTTGTAAACCAACAAGAGAAGGTACAAGAATTGATCTTACTCCTTGGTAATCAAAATTTGATTTTCTTGCAATTGATTCATGTAACCACCACAAAGTATCAGAATATGTCCCACTCGAATCCAAACTGGATGCATTGATCAAGTTTTTTGTTCCAAAGAAAAATGGTTTAAACAAACTCAAACAAGGAGTGGAAGTCCCAGTATAATAAACTCGCAAAGGATCTTGGTTTGTTTCGGAAGTGTCCCATTCGACAACTAAACTCCCGTTGGTTTGGTTTGGAGTGGTTGGGCCAGTTGCATGTAAACAAAGTGATTTCATTGAAGAATGATTTGGTTCAAATTCATCAGAATCAATGGGATGTGTCTTCAATGTTTCGATCGCCTGTTTTGAGTTATAGGATGTATGCGTATTTAAGTATTGTTCAGCTGTAGCTTTATGTAGATGCCTCCTATCTTTACAATGGCTCATATACGTATAAAATGTATCGCTAAAACAATCCTTAAATGAAAAATCCTTTTTCGATTTATATTTTAATTTTTCAATTAAGTTAGTAGATGAATACTCAAAATCAGATTCGATTGTTAATCCATTCGAAATTGCATAAAATGAATCGATCTTTTTTGCTACCCAGTATCGGTCAGCAGTTTCTAATACATAACCATCTGTACGATCCGCTATGATAAAACTATTGTGATAGAAAAAAGTTTTATTTTGATACCCTCCGCAGGCATCTTGCCCATATTTTTCCAACAATTCGGTAATTAAAAATAAGGCGTCCTTCGCTGTTTTAGATCGTTCCAATGCCAAACGAATTAAATCCATACCCGTTAACCCATTGTTCATTTTAGATATCTTTAGATTGGTGAAGACAGCTTCGTTTCCAATGCACACTCCAAATTCATTTATACCCATTTCAGCACCCCACATATGAAATGGTTTTGATAGGAAGATTTCAAACGTAGTGGAAGTTTGCGGAATTTCAATGTATGTGGTTTTTAAAATAGAATCTTTGGGGTGTTCCATCCGCGGCACATGGAGAATCGATTGGGCTTCGTTTGGTTCCCTGTCGGAGTTTTTGGCAAAGATTCTTTTTTGTGTTTTTGTAAATTTTTCAGTGGCAAGAGAGGTATCGCACATTCTAGAATGTTAATCTGAAATCTAAATAATTCAATCCAAAATTAAAAACAAAATGCAATCAATACCTAAACAAATCTTTGAATACATTGAATTGGGATTAACCTATGAAATGGTTAAAAAGAACCGTTCAGTCTACGGACCAAACGAAATTAGCTCAACTAAAAAATTGGGTTTGTTCCGGATGTTATTCGGAGTGGTCACAGAACCAATGATTCTGCTTCTCATTTCCATCAGTATTGTCTACTTACTTTTGGGTGATCGAGGAGAAGCTTTACTTTTGTTATGTTCTGTTGTTGGTATCATTGGTATTACGTTTTACCAAGAGAAAAAAACAGAAACAGCTATTTCTGCATTACGTTCATTGGCTAGCCCACGTACAAATGTCATACGAGATGGGAAAATTATAAGGATCGAAGGTAAGGATGTAGTTTTCGATGATCTGATCATTTTGAATGAAGGAGACAGAATTCCTGCTGATGCAAAACTTTTGTCTGACAGAATGTTCGCTTGCGATGAGTCACTGTTAACTGGTGAATCTATCCCAGTCAATAAGGATATTGGGCAGATGGTTTTCTGTGGTGCTTTGGTTGTGGGAGGTGAAGGTGTCTGCCGAGTTATGGCTGTCGGAAATCATACAGAGATAGGAAAAATTGGAAGGAAGATTGCTGATGAAACCGTTGGACGAACACTTTTAGAAATTGAAGTCACCAAACTAGTTAGAAATTTATTCTTTGTTGCGGCAAGCCTTTGTATCATTTTAGCTCTTTATTTCGGTATCGTAAAGTCTCTTTGGTTGCAAGGTTTGTTAGCTGGCCTAACGCTTGCGATTGGATTAATGCCAGAAGAGTTACCTTTGGTTATGACCATTTTCTTTGCGTTAGGTGCATATAGGCTTAGTACCAAAAATGTTTTAGTAAGAAGGTCTTCTATTATCGAAACCTTAGGTGCAGCTACGGTATTGTGTTCAGATAAAACTGGTACAATCACAAAAAACAAAATGAAGGTGGGAAAAATAACTAGCAAAGAGAATACTGAAAATTTAGAAGAAACTAATCAAATCAGTATCCATTCAAAAATGATCTTACAAATAGCTTACTTTGCATCCAAACATCCGAGTTTTGATCCTATGGATATTGCGATTACGGATTGTATGAACGAATTTCATCAGAATGGAAATCTTTCCTTAGTTTCAAAGTTGGACTTTCCATTAACTCCTGAACATTTATCTATGATTAGGGTAATTGAAGAAGATGGTAATTATGTATGTTATGCAAAAGGTTCACCAGAAGCTATATTTGAATTATGCCAATTGAATCTTTCCGACTTAGAACATTGGACAAAAAAAACCGACGAATTAGCAAAAGCAGGTTATCGAGTATTAGCAGTCGCAAAATCAACTTCTATCTTAAAAGAAATTCCTGAGGATCGAAAATCAGTTTCTTATGAATTGTATGGATTACTTTCTTTTGTAGATCCAATCCGTGAGATTGTACCTTCAGCTGTCAAGACTGCCTATGATTCGGGAATCCGTGTGATTATGATCACTGGCGATTATCCTGAAACAGCAAAAAATATAGCAAAACAAATTGGGCTAAAAAATTCCGATTTAGTATACACAGGAAAAGAATTGTCCTTATTAAAGGATCATGAATTAAAAAAAGTTTTAAATGAATGTAATGTTTTTTCTAGAGTGAACCCAGAAGATAAATGGAAATTGGTTCGGTTTTTAAAAGCCGAAGGTGAAATTGTCGCGATGACTGGAGATGGTGTTAATGATGCTCCTGCTCTGAGAACTGCCAATATTGGTGTAGCAATGGGCGAAAGAGGCACTGATGTTGCAAGAGAAGCAGCCGACATCGTTTTGTTAGATGATTCGTTTTCTTCCATCTTAGAATCAGTTCGGATTGGAAGACAGATTTTTGATAATTTGAAAAAAGCACTCGGTTATTTGATTGGCGTACATATTCCGATTGTCGGAATCACTTTTTTACCTATCCTATTTGATTGGCCAATGATTGTTTTATCGGCTATCCACATAGTATTTATGGAAATGGTGATCGATCCAACTTGTACGATCGTTTTTGAAAAGGAAGAAGCAGAATCGGATTTGATGAAACGAAAACCAAGAGATGCATCAGAACCACTTTTGGACAATGAATTGTTCATCAATTCGTTAATCCAAGGTTTCTTTTCCTTATTATCCGTTGTTTCTGCTTATTGGATCACTCAATTGTATTTAAAAGGAAATTCTCCCGATCAAGTGGTTAGTACAGCAACATTCGTAACTTTAGTTTTTTCCAATTTATTTCTCATTTTGGCTAACAGATCCTTACATGAATCTATGTGGAGTCGGATGCGAATTAAAAACTCGATGATTCAATATGTGTTCATTGGAACAATCGCTGTTTTATTACTTTCCATTTATTTGCCTGGTATGAATTCGCTGTTCCGATTTGAACCATTAAATTTTCTACAGTTCTTGGTCGCGATACTTGTTGCTTTTATCGGAGTATTGTTCTATGATATGACAAAAGTTTCTGTTTCAAGATGGATTCGAAAAGATTGAATAGGTGTATGAATTACTAGGTTATGATAGAACTTATTTTTCCAAAAAAGTATTCGGCTTTATGTTTAAAATCAGCCTTCTTCGGTTTTTTTGCCCACACCGGCTTTGTGAGAGGATTACAAGAGATAGGATTTAAACCATCAATCGTTACAGGTTCGAGTTCCGGTGCTATGATTGGAGCATTGTATGCTACAGGAAAGGATATGGTAGAATTTGAGTCTGTAGTTTTGGGACTGAAAAAAAAAGATTTTTGGGAGGGTAATTCCCTAACATTACTCGGTAGACTTTTGAAGAAAGGTTGGAACCAATCGAGTGGTGTCCTAACGGGGCAAGCGACCCGGAAGATTTTATATCCTTATCTAGGGAATAAAAAGTTTTCTGAATTACCAATGAAACTTGGGATTGCTGTTTCAAATTTATCAAAAAACAAACGGGAATTGATCACAGAAGGTAATGTTTTAGATGCAGTTATGGCTTCAATTGCATTTCCATTTTTATATGAAGTCCAAGAATTCCAAGGACAGGAGTTTTTGGATGGTGGGATTGGCGATGGGGAACCAATCAAGGAATTAATTTTAGATCCAAGCATCGATCGTATCGTGATCCATCAAATCAATAATAATAGACCAGTCAGTAAAAATATGATGAAACGTGCATTAGATGCATCTGTACAAATTATAGAGACCGAAACTGAAGATTTAAAAACTTTGTTAGCAAAAGAAAAAGGTAAAAAGTTAATCAGATTAGAAACCAACACTCCATATTTATCGCCTAATGATTTTTCAAAAGGCAAGTTTGCTTTGGCAGAAGGAAGAGGAACTGCCTATAAACATAAATCTGAAATTTTAGGTGATATGGAATTACCTATCTTTGGTTTTTTTAATTAATGAATTCTAATATGGATTCTCAAAGAAAAATAAATGTTTTGGTTGTAGAAGATTCCGTATCCTCTTATAAGGCAATCGTATCAGTATTAGAAAACTTTGGATTTATCATTTCATCTGAAAGAGTGGAATGGAAAGAAGAGTTTCAAAAAAAAATATTAGAGAAACATTGGGATATAGTAATTTCAGATTATTATTTACCAGATTTTGATGGAAAATACGTAATCCATCGCACAAAGGAAATTAATCCAGAGTTACCAATCATTCTTATCACTGAGTTTATTCCAGAAGAAGCAGCTTCTGAGTATTTAAATTTGGGAGCCTCAGAATTTTTACCTAAATCATCGATCATTAAACTTCCGTTTGTTGTGAATCGTGAGTTAGAAGCTTTAAGATTAAAACAGTCTCAAAAAAAAGCATGGGAAATGTTAGTCCATGGTGAAGAAATTTTAACCAGGTCTCAAAAGATTTCACATCTTGGTCATTTTGAAGTGATATTTCCAGAAAATAATACACTTTGGTCTTTAGAATTGTATCGTATACTTGGGTATGATTTCAGTGAAGTCCCATCGATGGAAAAAGTATGGTCTTTGCTCGACGAAGTAGATAAAAAAAATATTGAAACTGTTTGGAAGGAAGTAACCAGTGAAAATACTTCAAAAGAGTTTGTATTTCATTTAAATACCAGGCATAGTCGTAAAAAAGTGAATTTATGGTTAGAAGCAGAACGGTTTGATGAAAATAGATTTCGTATTTTTGGAACCATTCATGATATTTCTGATGTTTCTGATCTTGAAAGCTCAATTCAATTAAATGAACAATTATTTAAAGGAATATTTAATAATTCATCACAAGCCATTTTCCTTTTAGATTTGCAGGGCCACATCATTCGTATGAATCGTAACTCTGTTTTATCGTTCGAAAGAAACGAAGCTGATGTTCAAGGCTTAGAATTGATCAGTTCAATCTTTTCTGAATCGGATGAAGACTCGATCAAAAAATTAACATATGGTATGAAGCTTTCACTTAAGAATCAAACATTTGAAGTGTTTGTTTCATATCGATTGCGTGATGGTCGAGAGAAGTATTTTGACTGTGATTTTTATCCTTTAAATGATCCATATGGCAAAATCATATATATTGTATTAGAAGCAAAAGACATCACAGAAAAAATTGTTTTAGAAAGAGCATATGCACAGGCACAAAAATTAGAAGCATTGGGTACATTTGCTGGTGGGATTGCTCATGACTTTAATAATCTATTAACTCCCATGATGGCATATATTTCATTCTTAAATGCAGAATGGTCGAAAAATGAGTCAAATGATATGATTCAAAAGTCACTTCCGGCGATTGAAGGAATTTCGAAATCACTTGATCGCGCAAAAAATTTGATCCAACAAATATTAACTTATTCTAAAATAGACCACTCCTCATCCAAACAATTAGATTTGCGGGACCAATTGTTACAGGTTTTAAATGAGGTTAAATTTGTATCAGCAAATAAGGTTGCCCTATTTACTGATTTAGGAAATGAACCTGCTTATATTGATGCGGATCCAATTCAAATTTTCCAAATTCTTTCAAACTTATATGAAAATTCACTATTTGCATTGGAAGACATTACAAATCCCAAAATTACCATCAGTCTTTCTAAAGTGACTTATGAAAAATCTGATTTGGTCCAAGTTGGATTTATGAAGAATACAGAATATTGGAAACTCAGTTTTGCAGACAACGGGAATGGTATTCCAAAAGAAATTCTCGATAAAATTTTTGATCCTTTTTTTAGTACAAAAGGAGGAAAGGGGACTGGTTTGGGTCTCTCCATCATTTACGGAATTATGGCTAAAATGGGTGGAACGATCATGGTAGAATCAACAATTGAAAAAGGTACCCGGTTTGATCTATATTTCCCTGCATGGAAGGCAATGGTTTAATCTATTGACAGATTCATTCATTCGATTAAGAACATAGTTTCTTATGACTTTTTTGATCCAAAAAAAACTAGAGCCATTTTATTTTGGTTTCCTTTGGGTTATTTTATTATCTTTAATATTTTCATCTTTTTTCTTCTTCTTCCATCTTTTTGATAGCCGCAACAATTCAAGTCGTCTTGAGGAGAAGAAACAATGGGATTTAAGCTTAAAAGAATATGCGTCTTCCTTAAAAGATGCTGAGACAGGAGTGAGAGGATACTTACTTTCTAAAGACCGAACATTTTTAAATCCTTATCATAAAGCATTGATATTACTCCCTAATATCGAACAATATTTAATTGATCACTGTGAAAACGAAGATAAAGCAGATTTGATAAGTCTTATAAATTTAAGCCACTCCAAGCTAAAGCATATAGAAAGTCACTTGCTTTCTTTTTCCCAAAGAAATCCATCCAATCAAAGTTTAGTGATTGGGAATCAGAAAATGGCGGAATTTCGGTATCTATACGATAGTTTAACTTCGCGCAAACAAAAGAGAGATCAGTTTGAAATAGAAAAACATAACAAATCTAGTGATAGGCTCTTGGTTGTTTCAGCGGGTTTGTTTTTGCTCCTCTCGTTTTTGATTTTATGGATGATATTTATACTTAAAATAAGTATCAAATCTATCTCAGAAAAAGAGATGATAGAAGATCGATATTTCGAAATTGAAGATTTATACCAAAATTCGCCCGTTGGTTTTCATAGTTTAGATCCAGATGGATTTTTTTTAAGAGTGAATCGAACGGAATCTGAATGGTTTGGATATTCGGAAAAGGAATTGATTGGAAAAAAGAAATGGTCAGACCTTTTGACTGAAAATAGTCGAAATATTTTTTTTCAAAACTTTCCAATATTCAAAAAACAAGGTTATATAAATAATTTAATTTTTGAAGTGATCAAAAAGAATGGAGATTCAATTTTTGTCAATTTGTCATCAACAGCAATATTTGCACAAAATGGTCTAATGATTCGCAGTCGATCTGTGTTAGTTGATGTAACACAATCGATCGTATATGAAAGAGAACTTTTATTGGCCAAAAAAAAAGCGGAAGAAGCAAATAAAGCAAAGTCTGATTTTTTATCGAATATGAGTCATGAATTACGAACTCCACTCAATGCAGTTATTGGAATTTCGTTATGGTTACTGGAAGAAAATCCAAAAACAGAACAGTTGGAAAATTTAAAAAATTTAAAGTTTTCAAGTGAATCACTACTTTCTCTTATCAATGACATTTTAGATTTTAACAAAATTGAAGAAAGATTGGTTGAAATTGAAAGAATTGATTTCAACTTAAAAGATTTTTTAAAATCGATCACGACATCTTTTACGATGCGAGCAAAAGAAAAATTATTAATTTTTAATGAAGATATAAAAGATACGGTTCCAGAGTTCATACATTCAGATCCAACTCGTTTACTACAAATTTTGAATAATTTACTTTCCAATGCGTTAAAATTTACACAAGTGGGTTCGATCACTCTTTACGTAAGTGCAATTCCAATGGATTCGGAGTCAGTATTATTAACATTTGAAGTAACCGATACCGGGATTGGAATCGAGCCAAATAAGTTCCAATCCGTTTTCGAAAAATTTACGCAAGCAAATCAAGATACCACGAGAAAATTTGGAGGTTCAGGTTTAGGCCTAGCCATTTCAAAGGCATTGGTTGAGCTTCTGGGAGGTCATTTAGTGCTTACCTCAGAAGTTGGCAAAGGATCAAAATTTTCATTTTCTCTTCCATGTAAAATTGGAAAGGCCAATGAATTTATTTCGATCAGCACGGCCAAAAACAATGATGCTCTGAAAGATAAAATTGTTTTAGTTGCGGATGACATTCAAATCAATCGATCAATAGTGATCCGTTTTTTGAATCGCTGGGGTATTCAAACTTTTGAAGCAACAAATGGATTGGAAGTATTAGAAATACTGAAAAATCAGCATGTTGATTTGATTCTAATGGATCTTCATATGCCTGAGATGGATGGGTATATGTCAGCAACGGAAATTCGAAAGGTTTCCAATTGGAACCAAATTCCTATTCTTGCATTAACTGCTTCGGCGCAATTGGAAACTCGCGCGCAAATAAAGTCAGTTGGAATGAATGACTATATTTCCAAACCGTTCAACCCAAATGATTTATTGAATCAACTACACTTCTGGATTGGTTCTTAAAAATTACAATGATACTTCAAAACTGGAATCCAATGACAATGCGAGTATGGTGATATCATCGTCGGATCTTTTTGATTTCTGAAATTTTTCTATTTGTTCAATTACGGAATCGCAAATCACTTGTGGATGTTTTTTTGCGAGTGCTTGGATCAATTGATAGAAACGTTCTTCTCCAAACAATTCTCCAGTGTGCACATTTCGAGCTTCGATCACACCATCTGTAAATAGAATCAAGGTGCCTTCGACTGGTAATTGGAAACTTTTTTCTTTAATATCCGATGGTACAAATTCGTTAATGGCTCTACCATAACTGGTATATGTTGTGATATTCCCGTTTCGATCTAAGTGTAGAAGTGGCAGATGACCTGCGTTGGCTATCTTTAGGATTCTCTCTTCAGGTTGAATGTAAACAAAAAAGGCGCTCAAAAAATGACCAGACAGTAAACTTAAAAGTGATCTTCTGATTTTATCAGCAGCTAATGCCGGTTTATTTAGTATATCACTCCATATTTCCAATGATACTTTTGTCATAGATGCAATCATGGCAGCAGGTATTCCGTGGCCAGATACATCACATAAAAACAATCCCAATTCTTTTTCTTTTTCAATGATTTCTACAAAATCTCCTCCTATGTCTGTTGCAGGTAGGTATCGAAATCCCAATGGGTAACCTAAGGCGTGTGACCTTTTTTTTGGTAACAAACCATTTTGTAATTTTTGTGCTATTTTTAATTGTAAATCTATTTCTTGTTTTTGTTCATTTGATTTTCGATAATCGGAAACTCGCAAAACGAGGGCAAGAGATAGGAAAAAAACTTCTA
Source organism: Leptospira biflexa serovar Patoc strain 'Patoc 1 (Paris)' (assembly GCF_000017685.1). NCBI lineage: Bacteria > Pseudomonadati > Spirochaetota > Leptospiria > Leptospirales > Leptospiraceae > Leptospira > Leptospira biflexa. The sequence continues at coordinate 2,527,966 of NC_010602.1, read as the reverse complement.
AAGCTGATCCTAGAGGTAGTGAATAGGAGGCGAAGTGGATTGGTTTCAGGAATCCCTGAACAGTAAAGGTATTTAAAGCTGCGCCGAATAATAAAACTCCAAATGCTAAAAGAAACAAAATAACTTCTAACTTCTTTTTACTTTTAAATAAAGTAAAGATAGATATGAATATAGCAAGGAAAATAGGAATGATGATCAGAAACACCGTCAGTTGTATAAAATTTCGTAGGTCTAATACAAAAATGAATAATAAGACAAAGGTGAGGATTAAAATATAACTAATAGTGATTCGATTTAAAATCGAACTAAATGCCTTCGTCTCTAAAAATTCTAGTGTAAACAATAATCCAAAAATGGAGGATAAGTGGATGGTGATAGGGAATAAATAATTTTTCCAAGAATTAGAATTCCCGAATTCAAAATATTGAATGAATCCTGTTGAATAAGTATTTAAAAGTAATACAGTTGCTAAATAAAAGAAAAAGTAAAAGAATTTTTTATAACGTAAGGTATGTGCCAAAAATAGACTGAAAAAAAACATCATAAACCCAGCACCAAAGTAACCGGCAAAAAAAATGTCCTGTTTTTTCGAATATGCAATGAAAGTTCTGGAATTATAGAAAGATACAAAACTAAAAATAGGATTGTCTGATTTAATTTTTAAATAAATTGTCCTTGATTCATTCGGAGACAGAGTGATCGGAAATGCAGACATATGAGAATATATTGGCTTATTTTTCTGTAATACTTGTTCGCCGGACCATTGAGTTCTCCATTGCCCATTGATTTCTGTGTGTAGTTCAAAAAGATCAACAACGGGATTGGAAAGGTGTAAAAAGAAAGTATGAGGAATACTTCCATAATGGATCAAAGTAATTTTTAGCCATACAGGATGTTTCGATCTTGGGAAAGAAATGACTTTTTTAGGATTGGGACGCCACAAGGTGTCTTCCTTTAGGAGATCGGATAATGTAGATTCTGGGTTCTTAGGAATCGTGTATTCGAAATACTTTCCGATGTCCCTGTAATTGTTTGTTTCTTCAACAGAGAGGGGGAGAGAAACAAGCGGGTTCACAAAGAATCCGAAAAGGAGGAGAATGCTACTTCTCTTAAAAAATTGCACTAACTTCCATTTTCCATGGGGTTTCAAATTTGCTTTCCGGTAATTTCAGAGTTCGAGATTACCACTCTCCTTCTCTAGGATTCGACGAAGTTTGCTTCCCTGAAAGCCCTTTTCAAAAAAAACTTGTAACAAGAACTCAAAATTAGCAGTCTAATGGTTAGAGTGCTAAAAGTGAGGAAACACTATGAAACAATATGACTCTAACGTCCAAGGAGCCTTGGACATAGCGCAAACAGAGGCGATCAGGAGACAAAATACAGAAATCACTCCTTATCATTTGGTGTGGGGGTTTATGACCTTACCAACTTCTGTTTCAGGAAAATCATTGATTCGATATAAATCTACAGTTGATGAATATTTAAAGAAACAAGCAAGGGCTTCCGGGGAAATCCCTTTCGATTCCCTACGAACTTCACCAAAACTTGCCCAGTGGTTTACCATGGCGTCCTCAAGAGCCGCAGAGAATGGTAGAGAGGAATTGAAAGAGGCCGATTTTTTAAAATTTTTACCTCAAATCCTTCCTGAGCTAAAAATCAATTATGAAGATCTCAACGTAAAAGAGACAGACGAAGAAGTTCCCAATTTTCTAGTGAATTTGAATGATTTGGCTCGAGAAGGTAAATTGGATCCGGTCATTGGTCGAAGTAAAGAGATTCGTTCCGTCATGGAAATTTTAGGGAGAAGGTCAAAAAACAATCCTGTGTTAGTGGGTAGTGCAGGAGTTGGTAAAACTGCGATTGTGGAAGGTCTTGCCGAGCAGATTGTAAAAGGAAGAGTACCTGATGTTCTGAAAGGTAAAACCATTTTTTCTCTAGATATGGGACAATTGATGGCGGGAACCAAATATCGTGGAGAATTTGAGGAAAAACTAACGGCACTTTTGCGATATATAAAGGGACAAGCAGGTGAAGCGATTTTGTTTATCGATGAAATCCATCAATTGGTTGGTGCTGGAAAAACCGATGGAGCAATGGATGCTGCCAATTTATTAAAACCTGCACTTGCTCGAGGTGAATTGCATTGTATTGGTGCAACAACTGGTGATGAATTCCAGAAATACATTCTAGGAGACCAAGCATTAGAAAGAAGATTTCGTGCAGTTCCTGTCAATGAACCGAGCAAAGAAGATGCGATTGAAATCCTTATGGGAATACGAGATAAACATGAAATCCATCATGGAATTAAAATTTCCGATGAAGCAATTTATGCATCGGTACTTTTATCAGACCAATACATTACTGATAAATTTTTGCCAGATAAAGCAATTGACTTGGTAGATGAAGCTGCATCTGCCTTGAAGTTATCTGCAGAAGCAATGCCTACGGAGCTCGTGGAATTGGAAGGCGAAATTCGTTCTAAAAAAATCTTTGCTCAAGTTGAAAAGAAAAACGAAGAGATTTTAAAAGAGATCGAAGTCTTAGAAAAAAAATTCCAAGCAGGCAAAGAGATTTGGGAAAAAGAAGTTAATTCTTTGAAACAAATCGCATCGATTAAAAATAAAATTGATCGAGTCAAATTTGATTTGGATGCGGCACAACAAAGAGCCGATTACACTGAAGCTTCGCGATTGAAGTATGCAGTTTTGCCAGAATTGGAGAAAGAACTTAGCACATTTCAAAACAGTTGGATTCTCGAAAGAAACCACATTGCTGCTGTTATAGCAAGACAAACTGGTATTCCTGTGGAGAAGATACTAAAAACCAAACAAGAAAACTTACTTCACTTAGAAGACGATTTGAACTCTGTTGTGTATGGTCAAAAAGAATCCATAAGAGAGATTGCAGATACGCTTTTAACATCGTATGCTGGCATTTCATCTGAAACAAGACCACTCGGATCATTTTTGCTAAAAGGGCCCACAGGTGTTGGTAAAACGGAAACTGCAAAAGCGATTGCTAAGTTTTTGTTCGATCAAGAATCTAATTTAGTCCGTTTGGACTTAAGTGAGTATTCCGAAAAACATTCTGTTGCAAAACTCATCGGTGCTCCTGCAGGATACATAGGTTATGATGAAGGTGGAATTTTGACTGAGGCCATTCGTCGTAAACCATATTCGGTCGTTTTATTTGACGAGGTAGAAAAAGCTCACCCGGACTTTTCCGATATTCTACTGCAAATATTAGATGATGGAAGATTGACAGATAACAAAGGTAGAACGATCAATTTTAAAAATACCATTGTTATCCTTACGACAAATTCAAAAAATATTGAAGTCGATTTTAAACCAGAGGTATTAGGTAGATTAGATGCCATTTTGACCTATCATTCATTAGATTCTTCGATCATGGAGAAACTAATCGAAAAACAACTTCGATCGTTGAATGATCGATTGAAGGTAAAGGGTGTAGTCATCGAACTGTCCGAGAGTACTGAACATATTTTGCGTGAACAAGGGTTTGATCCAAAATTTGGAGCGCGACCTCTCGGAAGTGTTTTCAACCGCATTGTCAATCGACCATTAGCTAAGGCGATCCTTTCTGGAACTATGGTCGAAGGGAAATATAGAGCGGATTGGGATGGAGAAAATCTTCAATTTGCGTTACTCCAGGAAGCTACTGGCGTAAAAAAATAAGTTCATAGAAACCATTGAAACCCTACTGTAAATCAGTTTATGGTAGGGTTTTTTCGTCTAAAGAAGTAATTATGTCTGAACTCAATCTTACCTCCACAATTCCTACAAACCAGTCGATCGATGTTCCGTTACTCGGATTAGGGGTCTGGAAATCACGACCAAAAGAATGTTATGATGCAGTGAAGTCTGCTTTGGAATTCGGTTACCGCCATATAGATACAGCCGCAATTTATGGGAATGAAGCCGATGTGGGGAGAGCCTTAAAAGAGAGTGGAATCAAACGCAGTGATATTTTTCTTGTCACCAAACTTTGGAATGCGGACCAAGGGTATGATGAAGCGCAAAAGGCAATTGATATATCTTTAAAAAAATTAGGTACCGACTATGTCGATATGTATTTAATCCACTTCCCTGTTTCTGGGAAACGAAATGATTCTTGGAGAGCCTTAGAGAAAATAAAAGGAGAAGGAAAGGCAAGGTCAATTGGAGTTAGTAATTTTATGGTTCCACACCTAGAAGAGTTACTGAAAGAAACAGACATCATTCCTGCAATGAACCAAGTAGAATACCATCCATTTTTACAGGATTTAGAACTCAAAGAGTATTGTATTAAAAAAGGGATCGTATTGGAAGCCTATAGTCCGTTAGCTCATGGTCAAAAATTAGAAGATGAAAGGATCACAAATTTAGCAAAAAAGTATCATAAATCGAATGCGCAAATTTTAATTCGATGGTCTTTACAAAATGGGAATGTCGTCATCCCAAAATCCAAAAATCCGATTCGCATCAAGGAAAATGCGGATGTATTTGATTTTGTTTTATCCCCAGATGATATGAAGGAAATCCATAGTTGGAATGAAAACTTTCGCACTTGTTGGGATCCAACTACAGTGGATTAATCATTCCATCTTAATTTTGTTTCTTCTTAAAAACGAGGACTGCCGATTGTCGGTTGTCCTTCGTGCCTAAGTAACCATAACCGAATGGAAACGGTAAGATCTCATCGTTCGTATCTTTACTCAATTGAATGAGTTCAGGTTGTTCTTCTGGATGTACGGCACCTGAAAGGTTCCAGGATTTTTCATACCTTCCAAAAATAGTTCGTTTCCATTTTGATTCTGGGAAAAAACGGATTGGGAAACCAGAGTCATCTTGGACGATAAATGTTGCTTGTTTCAAAAGTAAGTCTCTGAATGATTTTCGTTTTTCTCCATGAAATAAATATTCGGCTGATTTTGTAAAAATCCCTATCTCTCCTAGATTAGAGAAATATTCAAATAAACCATCCCCAGGCGACCCTTCATTGCCAATTAAGAATATTTTAAAGTAAGTGAGTGTTTGCCTTTTCTTTAGGATTGGATCAAAGAGAATGATTTGAAAACCTTTGTATTCGATCCCTTGTCCAATGATGGATTCCTCTTTTGAATCTAAAACTTCTTTGCCCATCCGTTTTAAAAAAGCGACAAAAACAGGGTAGGCGCCATTTAATTCTTTTTTCTTTGTTTCTTCTTTCATTTTGCGGTAAGTGAAATAATTCCTTCCCGCTAAGTGATTTGACAAATTGCGAATTCCTAATTTAACAATGGTTTTCTCTTTTTCCGAAAGTTCACTATATTTACTTGGGTATCCCGGATCTTCCAGACCAAAAAGAATGTAGTTTTCACATGTTGGATAAAATGAAAACAAATTCAGAACATCAATTCCACTGAATGGATACACAACAGTTTTTACTTGTGGATTGTGTTCTTTCCGATTCACATAATCCGTGATGAGTGTCCTTCGTGAGATCAATTGATTCCAACTTAGGTCCATCTCTTTCTGGTGGATTGGATCATTTGTTGAAAGACCTGCCCATTCTGCAAATATGTCAGATTCTTTTTGTGTGAAATTGGATTTGTTGCTCACCACTTGGCAATGGAAAACGAAGAGTAGGATGAGAAAAAGATAGTTTGGAATCATAGAATGGCAATCTGGAAAGAAGTTAAATTTACCCGAAAGTACTTAGTGGATACAATTTGTTTCCTTCCATTTTCTTATATCTTTTTTCGTTTTCAAATGGTTGGGAAAATTTCCAAAAAAAAACCGGCCCGGGAAACCCCGAACCGGTCAATGGTTCCTAAAAAGAAAGCCTATATTTGTTATTCACCGACGGCGATGTCTCCATCAGCTTCGGTCGAGAAACTCACTGGTTGTTTTGATTTTGTTTCCTTCGTTTCTTTTGTATCCCTTTCAATGGATTTCACTTCTCGGGTTTGGATTTTTGCTTGGTCAAGCAAGGGAAGCGCATTTAGATCCCGAACTTGATTTTCAATTTTGAAAGCGATGTCTGGATTTTCCAGAAAGAAGTTCCTTACTTGTTCTTTCCCTTGGCCTATCTTTTCGCCGTTATAAGAATACCAAGAACCAGCTTTCGCGACTAAATCATGGCGAACGGCTAAATCAATCAGTGAACTTTCACGGTTGATCCCATTGGCATACATAATATCAAATTCTGCCTGACGGAAAGGAGGGGCGCATTTGTTTTTCACCACTTTCACCCGCACACGGTTTCCGACGGGTTCTTCTTTTTCTTTCAATGTTTCAATACGGCGGATGTCAAGGCGAATGGATGCATAAAATTTGAGAGCATTCCCACCTGTCGTGGTTTCTGGACTTCCGAACATGACTCCAATTTTCATACGGATTTGGTTGATGAAAATGACAGTGGTACTGGATTTTGAAATGGTACCTGTGAGTTTACGGAGGGCTTGTGACATGAGTCGTGCTTGGAGGCCCATGTGAGAGTCTCCCATATCCCCTTCGATTTCTGCCTTGGGAACAAGGGCTGCGACAGAGTCGATGACAATGAGGTCAATGGCATTGGAACGAACGAGTGACTCGCAAATTTCCAAAGCTTCCTCACCATTGTCAGGTTGCGCAACGAGGAGATCGTCAACGTTGACTCCGAGTTTTTTTGCATAAGATGGATCGAGTGCGTGTTCTGCATCGATGAAGGCTGCAATGCCCCCTTTCTTTTGTGTCTCCGCTATGGCAGAGAGAGTAAGAGTCGTTTTACCAGAAGATTCTGGTCCGTAGATTTCGATGATACGACCGGATGGGAATCCACCGATTCCAAGAGCAATGTCAAGGTCCAAAGAGCCTGTGGAAACCACATTCATTTCCGACATACGTGTGTCGGCACCGAGACGCATGATGGATCCTTTGCCGAATTGTTTTTCAATTTGGCCGAGGGCGGCATCAATTGCCTGTTTTCTTTGGTCTGTTTCTTTTTCTAGTGCCTTGTCAGCTTTCTCTTTTTTCATGAATCAATCGTTCTCCTAAGTCGGTGTTCCGAAAGACTAGGTAGGGGACTTGGCCAGTTGGTTTCAAAAAATCCATCTGACTCTCTCAAGGATGAACCCATCCCTTCCGAATTCCACTCTTTTTCTCTTCCGAAGTGACTCCATTATGCCTTAGGCCTGGGACAAACTAGGGTTGGGAGAGGAATTTTTCTGGATTATGTCTTTTTTTTTCCGATTTCAACACTAAACAAAATGTAAGTACTTGTATAGTATTTTTTTAGAGAGGGAGAAAGAAAACTTAGCCGATAGTTTGGATGTATGACCCTGCCTGTCCTTGAAGTCCAAATTCCCGAACATTTTCCCCAAGTGATGGCGGATTTATTTCGCAGTTACCGTACCTATCTCAAGATTGAAAAAAATTACTCGGAACATACTCTTTTCGCTTACCTGCGGGATTTGAAGTTTTTCTTTGAATTTTGCTTAAAGGAAGAGATTGATATTTTGAGTGTAGATGTTCTTGATGTTCGAGCCTATTTTGCAGATTTAAAATCTTCCAAAAAACAGGACAAACGTACCCAAAGCCGTAAACTTTCATCTCTACGTACCTTTTATAAATTTTTATTTCGGGAAGAAAAAATCGGAGCCAATCCTATTTTACAAGTCAGCTTCCCAAAAACCAAAAAGAGATTACCTAAAAATTTTACACCCATAGAAACAGAAGATATCTTAGATTATGAAGACCCCGAAAAAAAAGAAGTACTCGGCAAACGTGATAAAGCAATTGTTGAAGTTTTATACAGTACAGGCCTTCGAGTATTTGAGTTAGTCAATGCTAAGTTAAGTGATTTGAACGAAGAGTTAACATCCCTTAAAGTCATGGGAAAAAGGCGAAAGGAAAGATTTGTTTTTATTGGTCCCGAAGCAAAAGTTGCATTACAAGAGTATTTGGATGAAAGAGGCAATGGTGGCCCCGAAGAGATTTTTTTAAATCAAAGAGGTGGAAAATTGACCACTCGTGGCATCCGATACATTTTATCCGAAAGAAGGTCAGTGATGGGTATGGAAAAAGCCATCACTCCCCATAAATTTAGACATACGTTTGCAACAGACTTACTTAATGCAGGAGCTGATATCCGCGCCGTACAAGAGTTACTTGGACATTCTTCCTTGTCATCAACGCAAGTGTATTTGAGTGTGTCTCGTGATAGGTTGAAGGAAGTGTATCGAAATGCGCATCCTCACGCAAAGAAGTAGGTGGGGCAATTGCGTGGGTATAGGATCCCCGCCCTGATTAGGGTGGGGAACTGAACCCGCCACCCAATACGCTCCTACTACCACACGATCTTCCTTTTTACAAACAAATCCCCTCATTCTAAAAATTAATTTTCAAAAAGTTCATAGTTCTGCTTGTCTTAATTAAAAAAAATAGGGTTGACTATAAAAAAATAGCCAGCTATAGAAAATGGAATGCCTAAAAATGGAAACGTTTCAGTTGATCCTTTGGCCAAATTCCCTCTCAAAGAGAGAAAATTTGCAAGAACGAGAACAAATCTTACATTTGGATTATTGGAATTCATGGAATCACGTTCCTATGATGAAATCAAAATCACCGAACTTTGCCAATATGCTGAGATTTCGGAGCCCACGTTTTATCATTATTTTCCTGAAAAAGATGATTTGATTCTTCATTACATCCAGATTTGGAGTTTGATGGTGAGTGTATTTGCAAAAAAAAATCGGATGGCTGAGTCAGGTTATGGATTGATCCTTTCTCTATTTCGATATACTGCCAATGAATCAAAAAAAAATCCAAAAATCCTATTGGAGATCATTTCGTTCCAAGCCAAAAAGAAGAGAAAACTACAATTCAAATCACTAACAGATGCAGAACGTATTTTACTTTTCCCAAACCATAACGGTATCGAAACACTACCTATTGGTGGAATTGAAATGCTTCTTGAAAAAGCCATGTATCTTTCAAAAAAAAATAAGGAACTTCCAAACCATACAAATTGGAAACATCTTTCGTTAGCAATTGCGAGTTGCTTTTTTGGAATACCTATATTGGCTTTCCAACTCAATGAAAATTTAGAGAAACTCTGGTTGGAAACTTTAAATTACATTTGGTTAGGTGCTGGTGGTTCCATTCCAAAATTTTCGAAAAAAGGAGTTAAAGTATGAAACCATTTTCTAACAAAGTTTATCTTTTAATGAGCGGAAGTGTGTTGTTCGGTTTCGTGGGAATGAATTGGAATGTCCCCATTTTTGTTTGGTTTGCGATTATACCTTTTTTGCGTTATGTACGTCTTGGCCATTCCTATCGATCCCTTCTGTTTGCATTAGTTGTGTCCCAAATTTTGTCTACACTTCGAATTGTAAGTGAACCATTCCATATATGGATTGCTTTATTTTCTGGAGTACAGGCAGGAATCATTTTTACCATTTTATTGTGGGTATGGAATTATTTTAGAATTCGATATTCAAAATTAGTATCTCCCATATTGCTTTTTGCCTTCCTCTTTACCGTTGTGGAATGGATAGGAGCCTATGATTCTGATTTAGGTGTTTGGGGCATGATGGCAAATACTCAAATCGGAAATTTAATTTTATTACAATCGGCCTCTCTGTTTGGAGCAACTGGAATCAGTTTTATCATCTATCTTTTTAACATTTGTTTAGAACAGGTATTGAGTGAAAGTATCGATCAAAAAAAAGTCACGCGACCAACAATTCAATATTCACTTTTCAGTGTGTTATTAATTATACTATTATATTTTTATGGAACGTTTCGGTTGAGTTTTCCAATTGATGGAAAACAAATAAAAGTAGCAACAATCACATCCAAGTATGAGATCCAAACAATATGGAAAGATCCAAGTGAAAATCAAAAAAACACTCAACTAACGATTGATAAAACTAGATTAGCTGCCAAAGAAGGAGCCAAGGTTGTCGTTTGGAACGAAGGTGCAGTTCTTGTATTTGAGGACATGGAACAAATATTCTTAAATCGGGTTTCCTCGCTTGCCAAAGAAAATCAAATCGAAATCGTAGCAGCGTATATCGTTCAAAAGACATCGGCAGATTTCTATTTCGACAACAAATTGGTTTGGTTCGCAATGGATGGTTCGATTCGGCAAACATACTTCAAACAGTTTTTGGTTCCAGGAGAACCAGTGACTCAAAAACATTCTGAAATTGAAGCGTTTGAGACAAATTTTGGAAAAATGTCTGTGGCTATTTGTTATGATTTCGATAGCCTTCGTTTGACAGAAACTCATGCAAAATTGGGATCAGGTATGACACTCATCCCTGCTTCGGACTGGAAGGGAATCTCTCCGTTTCATACAGAGATGGCAGTGATTCGCGGAATTGAAAATGGATCTTCCATTGTTCGATCGGCTCGGAGTGGACTTTCCGGGGTTTTCGATGCGTATGGAAGGACCAAAGGGGCTCTTGACTATTTTGAAGAAAATGATGGAATTCTAGTCACATCCGTTGGGACTACGAAATTGAACACCTTATACTCGCTCTTCGGAAATTGGATCGTCGGGATTGGAATCCTATACTTATCCATTTATGGAATGAAGGTCCTATACTTTGTCATAAAAAATAGGATAAAATAGTCTAAGTCTCTCTCATTTCCATACTTTCGAATATTAGAAAATTTCTAAATTATTGGTTGTAATTCAAATTCTCTAGTCCATGATTTGGAGTTCGGTATTTCGATGCGTTCATTGATTCGTCAAAATACCAAAAGGATGAAGGATGACAGTTGTAGCAGATAAATCGATTTTACTTGTCGAAGATGAAGCCATACTGGCTCTTTACGAAAAAAATCAACTGGAGCAAGGTGGGTATAAAGTCACTCATGTTCCCAGTGGTGAAAATGCAATCCGACTGGTCATGCAAGATGAGAATCCTTTTGATCTGATCCTTATGGATATCGACTTGGGTAAAGGATTAGATGGAACAGAGACTGCAACGCACATTCTCAATCATAAAGAAATACCAATCGTATTTTTATCTTCACATACAGAAAGAGAAATCGTCAAAAAAACAGAGAGTATCACTTCTTATGGATATGTAGTAAAAAATTCCGGGTTCACTGTACTTGATGCTTCGATTAAAATGGCGTTCAAACTATTTGAGGCAAACGAATTAACAAAAAGTAAAAAAGAACATTTAGAAACCGTTTTACATTCCATAGGAGATGGAGTGATTGCTACCGATAAAGAAGGAAAAGTCATACGTATCAATCCTGTCGCCGAAAAATTAACGGGTTGGTCTCACGATGATGGGCTTGGTCTAGAGATTAACAAAGTGTTTAATATCATCAATGTAAAAACTCGGCACAAAGTTGATAATCCTGTCGATATTGTATTAAAAACTAATTCTGTTGTTGCATTAGCAAATCATACTGTACTCATCTCAAAAGATGGAGCTGAATATCAAATTTCGGATTCAGGATCACCGATTAAAGACCTAAATGGTGAAACAAAAGGAGTTGTACTTGTATTTCGAGATATTACCGCGGAATACAATGTCCAAAGCCAAATTGCCAAACAAGCAAACATGCTCAATAATGTTTTGGATGCTGTGATAGGCACTGATTTCACACAAAAAATCAATTATTGGAACAAGGCGGCTGAGAAAATTTTCCTTTGGAAAGCGGAAGAAGTCATCGGGGAAAATATTTTGGAAGTTTTGAAAACAAAATATCTCAATTTTACAAACCAAGAAATCATTGAGAAAGTGAATTTAGAAGGAAGTTATATTGGTGAAGCGATTCAAGAAGCAAAGGGTGGATGTGTTCGGAACATAGAAATTAATTTAGTACTCTTAAATGATGAATTTGATTTACCCACTGGTTATATTTTTGTAGCAAGAGACATTTCTGATCGATTGAAGGCACTCAATCAAATTAAGGAATCGGAAGCAAAATTAACGCAAATCATAGACTCTGCAATGGATGCGATCATCAGTATCGATAATACAAAAAAGATTATTTTGTTCAATGGTGCAGCCGAAAAAATGTTTGGATATGAATCAGACGCAATCATCGGAAAATCTTTAGACCAATTGATTCCAATTAATTTCAGAAGCCAACATGATAAACATATTGATCAATTTAGTAAAACTGGTGTTAGCCGAAGGGCAATGGGTGCATTGGGTGAGATCAGTGGTTTACGTGCCAATGGTGAAGAATTCCCAATCGAAGCTTCTATTTCCCAAATCACGGTAAATGGAGAATCATTATTTACTGTAATTTTAAGGGACGTAAGCGTACGAACATTATCTGAATCTAAAATTCAGAAGTTGCTTCACGAAAAAGAAAATATTTTAAAAGAGATTCACCATCGTGTGAAAAATAACATGAGTTCATTGTTCACCTTGCTCACGTTACAAGCTAAATCTCAAAACCATGAGCCAGTACAAACCATTTTGTATGAAGCTGCGGGCAGAATTAAAAGTATGATTGTTCTCTATGACAAACTATACCATTCTGAAACCGACAATAGTGTCTCCATACAAAATTACTTTCCTTCAATTTGTTCTGAAATCGTATCTATTTTCCCGAAAAAAGTGGAAGTGAACCTCTCTATACTCGAGGAACCGATCGAATTGAACGCTAAGTTGCTTTCTTCATTAGGCATTATTTTAAATGAATTGATCACCAATTCCATGAAACATGCTTTTTTGGAAATTCAGAATCCGAAGATTAATTTAAATATCTCCAAAGATAATAACATTTTGTACTTAGCGTATTCAGACAATGGAGTGGGGATTCCGGAATCAATATCGTTTCAAGACACACCAGGATTTGGTTTACAACTCATCGGAATGCTCACTGAACAAATTGAAGGTAAAATCAGTATCGATCGTAAAAATGAACCAAAGATTATTTTGGAATTGAAACTATAACAAATACTTTTTTTCTTTGTTTGAATAGAATATTAGTTTACCTTCTTATCACTTCTACTTCCATTCACCCATGGGCAAACTTCAATTTTTTGTAGTTTTATGTTATTTTATTCCAGTATTAGTGATTCTTTTTCCAGTAGGATTGACATTTTCCTATTTTTTTAAAATCACGAAACTTGATTTGTGGTCAAACCGTATCAACAATTTTTTAGGTTACTTCTGGTATCGATCGTTTTTCTTATTAACAGGAAGGACCTTGGACGTGTCGCTTGAAGGATGGAATCCAGATGGTCACAATCGTTTTTTAATTTGTAATCATACAAACTCTTTAGAAGTTCCATTAATTGTTTCTCTTCCTTATTTAGCGAATTCAAAAGATGTTCGTTTATCATACTTAGGTGGAGATATCATTCAGAGATACAAAATCATTCCACTCATGATGCACAAAACCATTGTAGAGGCAGTCATTTATTCAGAAAAAAGACCAAATTTTCGCAACTTCAAAAATGATGTTCTTCGTGTATTAAAAACGAGATCCATATTCCTATACCCAGAAGGAGAACGAACATTTACAGAAGATATAAAACCCTTCCAAACAGGTGTGATGAAAATTGCTTATAAGTTTCATATAAACTTAGATGTATTTGTGGTCAGTGGATTTATGGGCTATTCTAGTTTAGAAAAATACAAACACTTGACCAAATCTAAAAAAATATACTTTCATTTTTGCGGTTCGATTTTGGCAAAAGACTATCCGACGTTTGAAGACTATCTGTCTCGAGCTGAATTTTTAATGAAGGAAAAAAAACAATTTTTGGAAGCGATAGAAAAAACTAACACTTGAAAATGATTTGTACAGCGTGGGAAGGAATTTGACTCTGGAGATTCAGTTGGCCGATCCGCGCTACAGGCAACTCTCTTTTTTGGATACACAGCGATTGACACTGAGTGTAAAACGATTCAGAATGGAACATTCCGATCCTTCCTTCGCGATCATTTTACACGCAGTGAAAAAATACACCCACTGAATTTTTTCACTTTTTGAGAATATACCCACAGTAGAACCTAGTATTTTCAATCTTTGTTGGAATCCATTTTAGAAAGTGGAAAGTAATGAATCAAAAACGCAAACGGCAATTCTTCGACTCATTCCAATTTATCTTTCGATGGTCTTTGTTCCTCATTTGTATTGCGATTGTGGTTGGTAGTGTATCTGCCTTTTTTTTAATCTCTCTTGATTCGGTTACAAAACTTCGAGAAAGCCACACTTACGTTTTATACTTTTTGCCATTAGTCGGGTTTTTCATTGGTTGGGTGTACCATCAATTTGGTTCCAAAGCGAGCAAAGGGAATAACCTCCTTCTAGAAGAAATCCATTCACCAAGTTCTGTGATTCCCATCAGAATGGCTCCATTGGTTCTCTTTGGGACACTTCTGACTCATTTTTTTGGAGGTTCTGCTGGTAGAGAAGGGACGGCAGTGCAAATGGGCGGATCCATTGCCCACCAAATTGTTCGGTTTTATCGCTTGAGTTTAAAAGAACAACAAACATTGATTATATTGGGAATGAGTGCTGGGTTTTCGGCCGTATTTGGCACTCCAATCGCTGCGGCTATTTTTTCCATTGAAGTGATTCAAATTGGTGCGTATCGATGGAAATTATTTTTACCATCTCTTTTGATTGCATGGATCTCTCATGAAGTATGTCTTTACTGGAAGGTGAGTCACTCCGTTTTTCCCAATGTAACTTTTGAGTTCGAAAGTATATTAATTTTAGTTCTCTTTTTACTTGCAATCGCCTCGGGCTTTGTTGCAAAACTTTTTACCTGGCTCCTTCATTCCATTTCAAAGTATTCGCAAACTTGGATTGTTTATCCTCCTTTTCGGCCCTTTGTTGGTGGGATCATACTTGTTGTTTTCTTTTTATCAGGCGTTCATCTCGATTATTTTGGACTTGGTGTAAAAACCATTCAAAATGCATTCACTGGATTTTTGCCCTATGAATCCTTTTTTTGGAAACTCATACTGACAGTGATCACGATCGGTTTTGGATTTAAAGGGGGAGAAGTGACACCATTATTTTTTATTGGAGCTTCGCTTGGAAATTTATTTGCGATTTTAGACCCAGTGCACCTTACCTTATTTGTCAGTGTTGGATTTATCTCTGTTTTTTCTGGAGCTACCAATACACCATTGGCTTGTGCGGTGATGGGGATGGAATTATTTGGGTTTCAATCGGGTGTCGTATTCTTCATTGCCACACAAATTGCTTACATCATGTCAGGCCATGTTAGTATTTATTCTTCTCAAATCATAACCAAAAAGAAATGGTTTGGATCTTCGAAGGACATCGGTAAAAAAATCTCTGATTTATAAATTTTTCATTCGATTCTCATTTTAAATAATGGTATCATTTGTATCCCCGAGGATCTGATGGATTTAAACTCAAAAACTGAATCTGGAAATCGGCAATGGATGCGTCCATTGGTAGGTGTCCTACTGATGTTACTTCCTATTTTATTCTTTTATCTCAATGGAGTCGGCGCGACCATCCTTTGTTCCAAAAACCATTGCCAATTGGATCGTAAAAGTTTTCTCGGTGGATCCCATGATGAATTTTTCATATCGGAGATTCTTCGGATCGGATACAATTCGGAAGGTGCTTCCCAAATTCGAACCGGACCAAGTTCCTATGGTGATTCTGGCTCGGATTTAGAAATCCATTTGAATGATGGATCTAGTCTTCGGGTCTTTGGAACACCTGTCGGGTATTCATTTGGCAATTTGGAGTTTCGTAGTTTGGATTCTCTTAGAACCAATCCGATCGATCAGGAGATCCATCTAGAAAGTTATAGTTATGGCGGTAAACTATTGTTCATCGGTCCTACAATGGGTTTTATTGGTTATATTTTGATACTCATCGGATTGGTTCGCCCTGTGACACCGGACTTGCAACCGAAGCAACTCCAAAAAAATCGAATTTATAATCTTACTTTATTCTCTTTCACATTAACAATTGTCATCTTTTCGTATTATATCCTTTGGAATTTAGGCAAATCCTACTTACTCAGCCATTTTTTTTAAAAATGTTTTACCTTTTTTGAGAATGTGATTCCTTTGAACTGTTGAAAAGGATACCAACACATTCGGAAAATCATATGAAAAAAATCTTACTCTTAATCCTCGTATCGGTTACTCTATCACAATGCCAAAAATTTGCGTTTTGGCAAAACGAATCCAAAGAAGATACTTCAGGGGCTGTTGTTACTTTTTTACAAGGACAAGTGACAATTCTCAATGAAGGTAAGGAAAGGTTTGCCAGTTTAGGTGATTTAGTCAAACCAGGGGATCGAATTTTATCAAAACTGGGAAAGGTCGACTTACAGACATACCGTGGGGAAATCATCCGCATCAAAGAAAATTCCGATGTGTTGTTTCGTGATTTTGCCGGCTCGTCAAAACCTAACACAGACATCTATATTTGGGCTGGAAATCTTTTGGTCAAATCCGTCAAACTCAAGGCGAACGAAACTCTCTCGATCTCTTCTCCCACAATGGTAGCGGGTGTTAGAGGAACCGTGTTTTCCTTTGAACTCGAAAAGGGATCTGTTCCTAAAGTAAAGGTTTATGAAGGAGCGGTTGCCGTAGCATTCAAAACCGGTCCCAAACTCATTGAATTAAACGATGGTCTATCCCAAGACCACTATGATCAATTGGTCAAAACATTAGAAGAAAATGAAGTGGTATTAGAGCCTGGCGAATCCTTAGAAGTGAACCCGAGTCTAAATGAATTGGTATACCTCATCAATGCAAAAATGACAGCATCAAGTCTCACCAAAGATGAATTAGCTGGATTTTCGGATATTTCGACAGGAATTTCAAAAGCAGAAAGTCCGATCACACCACAAGAAAAAGCAGAAGCGGAAACACTTGTCGCCGTCAATCCTGAATTGGTTCAAAAACAAGTTGAGAACAATGGTGCTAGTAGCGAGGTTACGCAAGAGATCGTCGAAAACATTGAAAAAGAACATGAAAGCAAACGTAACACCGCTCTTTCCAACATAGCTTCGGACGCTGAAAAAATGGGTTTGGACAATGAAGAAGAAATCCAAAAACATTATAGTGTTTTAGAAACCATTCATAAGTCGAATGGCGAGATTTTATCAGGAGCAGTCGTTGCACAATTAGGTGATATATTCATTGTCCATTCGACAAAGGGTGTGATGCAATTGAAAGTAGATGAAATCGAATATGTAGAATACAGAAATTTCAAGGTGCAAACGAAAACAAAAAAGTAATCATAGAAAAAGAAACCCCGATCCTTTTACGCAAGGATTGGGCATTATGTATCTTCTCCAAAATTTAGTATAAACCACTGATTTCTGGAGAAGAAAATTACCAGATCCAATCGCGAAACAATTTACAAATATTTTAAAAGGTCTAAGATCGACCCCTATGAGCATTCGTCAGAGGGTTTCTCTTTTTATCGCTGGAATTTTGTTTGTTGGATTTACGATTTTAACCTCGTTTCAAATCTATAGAACGATCACCGACCTGAAATCGGAAATCCAAGAAAACGCAAATATTACCTCACAAAAATGGTCCTTCCAAATCCAGGAACATTTGAATGCGATGATGGGAGTCATTCGTGGGTATCGATTTGCACTCTTTTATGCATCTCCACCTCGTGATGCAATGGTGAGTAGCCTCCGCGAAATTTTAGAAAGAAATGATAATATCTTTGGAATATGGCTCTGTTATGAACCGAATGCCTATGAAGGACGAGATGCTGCTTTTGTTGGGAAACCAGGCCACGATAAATCGGGAAGGTTTGTTCCTTACCTGCACCACACACCTGATGGAAAAATTAATTTTGAGCCTTTAGCTGATTATGATAATCCGAATGGAGCAGGCGATTTTTACCTCCAAGTGAAAAAAACAAACAAAGCAAAGGTATTTGGTCCGTATGAATACATTGCTGGCGGTAAAAAAATCCAAATGATTTCTCTTGTTGTTCCGATTTATCCCAAAGGCAAATTTCTCGGAGCAGCGGGGATTGACTTAGATATCGGAACTCTGCAAGAAAAAATCGGAGACAACCGACCGTTTCGTGGGCAAGGGTACATTTCCTTTATTTCAGATAACGGAACTTATGTGATGTATGGCCAAGATAAGGACAAACTTGGAAAAAAAATCCAGAACCCAGAACACCTGAAAATATATTTAGAAAAGTTGAAATTAGGAGAAATGTTTACCATTCATCATGATGGATATACCGATTATTTCACTCCATTTCATATTGGAAAGGATCCACAATTTTGGGCCTTACAAGTGAGTATCCCCGATTCAATTCTTACCGAACAAGTCACAAAAGTTGTCATCAGTTCGATTACGATCTCACTTTTAATTCTTTTTGTGGTTTTATTCTTTTTGAATTTTGTATTTAAAAATCTCATCAGTACTCGTTTGACCCAAGCCATCACTTTTTCATCACAAATTGCGAGTGGAAATTTAGCAACAAGTCCTGAAGAAATCAACCAAGATGAAATTGGAAGTTTGTTAGACTCAATGAATCAAATGAGAAACAGTTTAGTGTCTATCATTGGTGATATCAAACATACTGTTGAAAAATTGGGAAACCAATCCCAACAAATGGCTTCCACTTCTCAAAATTTATCCGACATATCCCAAACGCAAGCAAGTGCTGCAGAAGAATCATCGGCTGCAGTGGAAGAATTATCGGCTTCCGCAGACAATGTTGGGAAATCAATGGAAGAAGCTGTTCTTAAAATGAAAGAAATTGACCAATCTGTTTTAACCCTTCGTGAAGAAGTGCAAAACATCAATAAAGAAATGGAATACCTTGCCAAGTTTGCATCGGAATCGAGAGAACACGCTGTTGTCGGTGAAACGGCGATGAACGATTCCACAAAAGCAATGGAAGACATTGGTGAAAAAGCGGAACGAATCAGCGAAGTATTAGACATCATCACAGAGATTTCTGAAAAAACCAATTTACTCGCCTTAAATGCGGCCATAGAAGCTGCCAGAGCAGGGGATGCTGGAAGAGGATTTGCAGTGGTGGCAGAAGAAATTGGAAAACTCGCCTTACAAACAGGAACTTCAGTAAAAGAAATTGGTGATCTGGTAATATCAACAAATTCAGCTGTCGAAAATGGAAACAGGAAAGTGACGGAAGCCGCACAAGTTTTAAACCTTTTGAACAATCGTGTGAAAGAATTTGAAACTTCAGCAAAACGAGTGTTAAACTCAGTCTTATTGCAAGAAAACAATGCAAAAGATATTGCTCAAAATTCGAATCTCCTCACGAATCTAAATCTTCAAATTGAAGAAGCAGTCTTTGAACAAAAGCGGGCCACAGAAGAAATTTCAAAAACAATCATTAGTATTTCGAATGGAACACAAGATGTCGCATCAGGGTCTGACCAACTTACAATTGTTTCCGCTGAAATTGCTTCGCAAGCCTCGTATCTATCGACTCAGGTAGAGAAATTCAAATTAAAATAAAAAAAGGCCCACATGAGTGGGCCTTAGATTCATACGAAAGAATTGATTTTTAAAATCTTATTTTGAAAAAAATCGTTTCTCTACTTCTTCAGGAAGTTTTTGACCTGTAAGTTTTGCTCTTTGGACTAATTCCCAGAAGTATCTGTAAGTGGCACGGTCATGAAGGTCACCGTCATGTTGGATTGGACCCCAATCTGCATCTTGAGCTTTGATTAAAATATCACAAGCAGTTTGAGTTTCTGCAAAGTTAGGTGCCATTGCATCCAAAATGGATTGGATTTGTGCTGGATAAATAGACCACATACGTAAGAAACCGAATTCATCATGTGCACGTTTTGCATCTTGGTAAGTTTGGTATGTGTTTTTTAGATCCAATGTTACGTTGTGTGCAGGGATCACGCCGTTCATCAATGCGGCAGCTACCATGTTTGATTTTGCCCGTCTGAGGAGTTCGTGATCAAACTGACCAGGGGACTTCATGCAAGAAGCAGGAATGGCGCCGTGGTGACCTGAGATAAAGTCCATGAGTCCGAAATCCAAAACTTGTAACCATGGGAGGCTTGCGATTTCAAACACATCATTCAATGCACCGTGTGTTTCTATCAAAACGTGAATTGGAATTTCTCTTTTGATTCCTGCTTTTTTGCAAGTTTCTTGGATGTAAGTGATTTGTTCTTTGACTTGGCTTGCTTTTGTTGGTTTTGGAATCGTGATGTAAGCAATTACATTCCCTGCACCTGGAACGATGATATCAATATCACCTCTCCAATGTTCGTTGGTATAATCATGAATCCGAACTCCACTCATTTTGTGTTTGTTGAGTTCTGAGTTTTGAATACGAACAATCATTTCTGCGTGTTCTTTTTCTTTCCCTGTTTGGGCACCGTCTTCACAGTCCATCGTAATATCAAAAAGACCACCAAGTTTGTTTTGTAACTCGAGAGCTTTTGTGATGAGTTTTTCAGATCCAGCGAAGTGTTCACAAGCAGGAATGATAGGGAAAGGTTTTTCTCCTGCAAAGAGAGCTGATTGCGGGTGAGTCAGTGCCATTTAGTATACCTTTTTCGGATTTTTTTACCAAGTTTTGTGAATTTTGCCTGTCGTCCAGGATTTAATGGCAAAAACCGAAGTGGATCGACTCCGAGAATCCCATCGTAAGCCATTTTACCTGGTCTTTCAAAATTCACTCGTTGTAAAATTCTATGGGCGAACCCTTGCAAACAAGGGCCGGGCCAGTCCGGGCTCCGCCTCCGGCTCCGGTCGAAAAATCGACTTCCCCTTCCTGTCCCTTTCGCAATCCTGGAACGTGATTTGGAACCAAACGAAATTTACACTCCACCTGGCGGTCCTCCCGCCTCAAATCCGAATATCAAACTTCTCTACCAGAAATGGGGTGAAGCGAACATTCGAAAATTGGTCTCTGATTTTTATGACCTGATCCAAGTCTCCGAAATTCGTTGGATGTTCCAAGGGGACTTTGAGTTAGCAAAGGAAAAACAAGCAGACTTTATGATACAGGTATTAGGTGGTCCCAATCGATACATTGAAAAATGGGGCCCAGCAAGAATGCGGATGCGTCACTTCGCATTTCCTATTTCAGAAAAAGAACGTTCGATTTGGTTCTTATGTTACGATGAAGCCCTGCAAGGTTTTGATTTTGATCATGATGATAAAATCGACTTTCTCTACTTTTTAGATGGGTTTAGCGGATGGATGGTCAATCGAAAGGAACCGCCATGGGAAAAATACCCTGAAGATTCAGAATCGAATCGCTGAAGTTTTGCCAGAACTGTAATTATGCTTAAGGTGTAAATTGACTGTGGCAGAAAATGAGTTAATGGCTCCTTCATTTTCTCTACGAGGAATTTTTTTGAGATTTCCCTGATGTTCGTCTATTGGTGATTTTCTAAAAGTTTTAAGATCACCGCTTTTTGTGCATCTAGGCGATTTTCAGCCTGAGTAAAAATGATCGAACGATCGCTTTCTACCATTTCTCTTGTGATCTCATAACCGGCGTGGATTGGCATATCATGCATGACTTTTGCTTTGGAATGTTTCATCAGATCGGCATTCACTTGGTAGGGCATCATCATTTGAATTCTTTCTTCTTTTTCTTTTTGGTATTTTGGGTCGTTAAAAAATTCCATATCAACCCAAGTATCAGTATAAACATAATCTGCATGCGAAACAGCTTTATGAACATCCATTTCCCAAGAGACAGTTCCTTTTTTCTGTGCTCTATCGATGGCTTCAGCCACAATGGATTCTTTTGCAGCAATGGGCGTTACTAAAATCAAATGGATACCTAGTGCTGCGGTGATTTCCACCAACGAGTTGGCCACATTATTGTGAACACCAATATAACATACTTGTTTCTTTTTCCAATCATTGGGAGAGTCCATAACTATTGTTAGTATGTCAGCTAATGACTGGCATGGATGGAACAAATTACAGCAACCATTGATGACGGGAACAGTAGATCCTGACTTCAATACAAGCAAATCTTCATGTTTTTTGAGACGAGCCATAATGATGGCAACGTTACTCGAAAGGTATTTTCCTTCAAAGTCAATGTCTGAAAGTAAAAAATTAGATGCCATCCAATCCAAAAATATGGCGTGTCCACCGAGCTCTGTCATTCCTGCTTCAAAGGAAACTCGTGTTCTTGTCGATGTTTTTTGAAATAACATTGCAAGAGATCTGCCAGACATATGCCCAGAAAAATACACTCGATTTTTCTTTACATAGACTGCAAAATCTAGGAGTTCTTGGATTTCTCCATCGGTCCAATCCTTCCAGGAGATTAAATGTTTCACTTGGGACATATCTTCTATACAAGTATCGGACTGTATTGTTACGAAATCGAGAGGAATCTCCCGCGATTCGAACTTGGAAAACCATTTTTTTTAAGCCGCAGATTCTGCCATTGACCTTGCGATGATAAAATTTGGTAGAATTAACTCTTCTGAAAATTTAATCCCGAATTGAATCCCATCTTCGGATTCTTTCATCCAAGCAATTTTTCCTCGAAAGGAAATACGGGATCGAGTCAAATCACTTTCAATGATTCCAGTGACAATGTCTCGTTCCTTCAAAGTGAGCTCATGTTGGATCCAACTGCTCACACCCAATTCGGAGATATTTCCAATCTTTGTCACAAGAAACTCTGGTTTTTCGTTGATTGAAAAAAGTTTTAATACCAAATCATCCCATTCCAAGGATGTAATTCGTTCCGTTCTTCTAGTATCTAACATACCATGCTCCATTACGATAGAATTTCAATGTTAACTTGCATATTTCGTGCCAACAAAAAAGACCTATGGATCAAATCTCTTACCACCAATCTAGCACCTGGCTGCCATGTAATTGCCGTAGTTTGCCTTTTCTATTGGCAATGGATTTTGCGAAAATAGGAGAAATGCCTTCTTTTTATGAATTCCCCCACTGCAAGGTGACTCTCCGTACCAATCCCTTTTCGAAAGTTGAAAATCAAATCTCACTTGCCCATGAAACTGGCTTTTGGCTAGATTACGGATAGAGGAAAGACATGCTCAAACAAAAATTTACACCTTATTTCATGACAATAGCGCTCTTTTCATTGGTCTTTTGTGGTCCCTCAGAAGAAACAAAAGATATCCAAGGAAAAGCAAAACAAATCATCGGTGCATTGCCCGAAACGATGCCAGGATCAGAGAATGATACTGAGAAACTGATTTCACTTGGTAAAAAACTATATTTTGAGAAGAAACTTTCTCTGAATGAAACGCAATCTTGCAATTCCTGTCATAATATTGAAGGCAAATCTGCGGGAGTAGACAACCTTCCGACTTCTCCTGGAGCATTTGGTAAAAATGGAGATAGGAATTCTCCCACTGTACTCAATGCGGGATTTCACTTTGTCCAATTTTGGGATGGAAGAGCAGCGGATCTGAAAGCTCAAGCCAAAGGTCCGATTCTGAATCCAGTCGAAATGGCGATGCCGTCTGAAAAAGAAGTCTTAAAAAGAATCAATGAGGATCCCGAGTATCCAAAACTTTTTGCTGAAGCATTTCCGAATGATCAAAATCCAATCACATACGATCATCTTGCAGGAGCTATTGCAGCATTTGAAAGGACACTCGTGACGCAGTCGCGCTTCGATGATTTTGTGAAAGGTGACTTTAAAGCAATTTCAAAGGCAGAACAAGAGGGTTTTAAGAGTTTTCTTGCTGCAGGATGTACATCTTGCCACTCTGGAAATTTACTTGGCGGGAATTCTTTCCGTAAATTAGGTCTTGTCAATGAATTTAAGACAGAAGATTTGGGGCTATTTAAAATCACTAAAAAACCAGAGGACAAATTTGTCTTCAAAGTGCCAAGCTTACGCAACATCACCTTGACGGGTCCATATTTCCATGATGGTAAAATTTCTACTGTTGAAGAAGCTGTTCAAAAAATGGCGTATCACCAATTGGGAATTAACCTTTCGGAGGAAGAAATCAAAAAAATAGTATTGTTTTTAGGGACCCTTGCTGATAAAAATCGCGTGAATTAATCAATTTGAAAGATGATTTCGGATCCCTGATACCAAGTCGAGGGATCTGAGCGTCCATTTCTCTAATGCCCGGTATCGAAGGGCGCCGGGTATCGGGGTTAAATACACTTTGAAATCTTTAGAACCAAGTGTCTTCAATATGGACACCATCTGACAAGCGATCATACGTAAAACTGGGTCAAATTCATTTTTTCCGAATTCCAATTGTAAGGCATCTGTGATCCGTTTCTCGTAATTTTCCCATAACAATAGGTAACGTTGTTCCAATGCTGGATCATCCATCCAAGGGTGAAACCCAGGCAACGATTCAATCAATTGGTCCGGATCAATTGACTGGATCAAGGTCCATATAAAGTTCTGAAACGCATCGAAAATGGATTGGTTTTGTTTTCTAGACAATATATGCAGAATGAGTTGGTCACAGAACTGAACTTCTTCGCGAAAGGCTAGTTCTTCCTTGGACCCAAAATAGTTAAATACCGTTTTGACCGAAACATTGGCTTCGTCCGCGATTTCAGGAACCGTCACTCGAGCATACCCTCTCTCTCGGAAGAGTTGTTTCGCTACTAAGAGGATTGTTTCTTCTGTTTTCTTTTTTTTTCGAATTCTCAGTGGTAATCGAGTCAGCATTGTTTCTTGTGAGGTGTCAATTTTCTCAGATGGTACCATTTTTTGACCCTCCGCGGAGATTTTTTATTTGTAGATTCATGAGTGGGTTTCATTGCCCTGATTGGATCCGGGCTGAAATCCAATGCAGAGGAAGATTTTAGCTAGGGATGAAAATTCCTCTGTGAAATATATATATTAACTGTAAATTTCTATCAACTAAAATTTTACATGAAGTGTAAATTTATAGTCACTACAATTATTTTTATACACTCAGGCGAACTTTCAGACCAATCAAACCAATTTCGTAGAATGGTCGGCTGTATTCTCAGATCTGAGGATATTGCGAAGGCTTTCCAATGGACCTAATTTCAGAAATCTGGAAGTGTGTTGATTTTTTGATGGTTGCTAGGCGATCCATTTGGAATTCAAGCCGAGCCTAAAAATTTGTATTCATAGTAAACAGTGGAAAATAATTAGAATATGTCCCATTCACACCGCGATGCATTATTCCAATGGATGAAAACTTACGTCTATCGTCATTCCGAGACACCGTTTCGGTTGGCAAGCGGTCTGGAATCCCAACATTATTTTAATTGTAAAGAGATCACGCTTCATCCTGAAAGATTATCCATCTTAGCAGAATGTTTCATAGAGGAAATCATTCCGAAATTAAACATTGAATTCCAAGCAGTAGGTGGTTTGACACTTGGTGCAGACCCAATCGCCTATGCAATTTCACTTGGATATCAAAAGAGAGGGAAGAATGTTTTTCCACTCGTTGTGAGAAAAGAATCCAAAGGGCATGGAACAGGCCAACAAATTGAAGGATTCTGGAAGGATATCAAAACTTGCCTTGTGGTTGATGATGTCATCACCACTGGAGGTTCTACTCTAAAAGCCGTAAAAGTTTTAAGAGAAGTTGGGATAAATGTTACCAAAGGGATATGCATCTTAGATAGAGAAGAGGGTGGAAGTGAAAATTTGCAGACAGAGAATGTAACGATGACATCTATATTTGCCAAAAGTGAGTTTTTCTAATGAGTGAAAAAAAAATATTTTTATACAATGTTGGTATATTTCGGAAAAAACTACTAATTAGAACCTGGGCAGTCATCGTATTATTCGTTTTATTTGTGATTTATAATAGTCTGCAAATCCCGAAAGAAGGAAGAGCGCAATTTTTCACGATATTCATACCCCTTCTCGCTCTATTTTTTTGGTTTTTACGCCGAAATTTTTTAAAACAAATTGAGATCCTTTCTAGCGGAAAAATTGAATTGGATGGGAGTTCACTTAAACAATTTGATTCAAGTGGGAATTGCGCTTCGATTAAAATCAAAGATCTTGAACAAATGACTCTAGATAAGTTCAGAGGATATGATCGAATTGTATTGGAAACAAAGGAAAAAATTCATCCTATTGTCAATATTGATAATCAAGAAGCACTAGTAGTTGCAATAGAGAAGATAGCTGGAATCAAAAGAAAGGTTGATTTAACGGACGATAGGTTGTGGAACTTAAAAACTCCAATGTATTTTATCCCGAGCATTCTGATTTTGTGCGCAGTCTATATTCCTTTGATAAAAGAAAAACTTCCTTACCTCTCACCTGATTTTTTTGGTTTGTTTTTTAATGTTAATTTGATTATATATTTACTGTATTCTCCTGAAAAAGAAAACCATATCGATAACAAATACTCTCTAAAGCGAAGATTGATATTTATAAGTTTAGTTGTATTTTTCTTTCAAGTATATTCGCAACTTGAGAAAGTAGGTTGGTTTAAGGATTAATGCAATTTCTTCACACGTTTTTTATTTTGTTCCCAGTCCTTGTCGAATCATATTTAATTTTGCTTGGGCATAACGCCTAAGCTCAATCATTTCATTTGCGTATCTTTTGAGGAGATTGTCTTGTTCCATTCTACTCTCCATCAATTGAATGGTATCTCTTACATATTTAATGTCTTTTTCTTCTTTTAGTTTGCCAGTTTGAATTAATCTTTTCACAATATCAAATTCATATTTACGAAAATGTACTCTTAGCAAAAATTCGGTTGAAAAATTTTCTTTTGCTCGAACCCAATTGGAATCAATTTTTTCTTTGGGAGTTTGCTCTTTTAACTGGTCGACTGCTCGTTTAGTTGGATCATTTTCACGTAAATTTGTACTATTTGCTAACTCTTCTGCCAACAATACTTCATCTTTAAAGATTTCCTGAAGTTTGTTTCTTCTCCATTGGTCCGTATATTCATAACTCTGGGCAGTTAACATTCGTTGAAATTCTTCTAACATCACTGATAAATTTATCGCACGACCGAGAGGAGTATTATTGAATTCTTTGATTTTAGGAAATAATTCTCGAGTAATTTGAAATGCAGACTTTCGTTTGTAATTACTAGCTTCATAAAGTTTCTCTAACGTTTCTTCAGAATGCTTCTTTAACTCATTCAATATAAAGGGTTCTGCAAAGACGTAAGCATCCTCCCCATACACAAATAAGTTTGGATCCGGAGAAACGATCGAGACAAGAAAAATGAAGTGGGCATCGCGTAGTGCTGTTAAAAGTTTTCTAATATCTTCTTCTGAACGAGCAAGTTGAGACGACCAAATTCTTAGATGAGTATCAGAAGTTGGGATTTTATCGCGGGATTCTAGATTCTCTTTTCGAATCATGTCTGCGAGATCCAAACAAACTTTGATGCTTCCTGCCATGTTCTAAAAATATGGAATGGTATCTTTTTGGTAAAGAATTATTCGTAGTTTAGTTCTTTAGAAATTTTCATTCGAGATACAAAATAAAATGGAATGATTGTAATGAATGCTGAGAATATAGGGATTATAATCGGGAGTTTTGCTACAAAGTGAACAGGGAATGTAAAGGCCAAGTCCCACCCAAATGCGTTTCTATTAATCCCATAGACTACAATGGGAGATAAAATTAAACTATTTACAATTCCGGAAGTAATTCCAGTTGTTACGAGAAATAAAATTTGGTAAAAAAGTAAAAAGTATAACTGCGAGAGACTCATTCCTATTGCTTTTAATCCAGCAAGAATTCTAGACTTTTCCTTTACATAGTAAAAAATCGAAGTAATAAGTGATAATACTGATATCGCGATGGCCGTGATTTTAAGAGTATCTAAAACGGAAAAAACTTGATCCATACCTTGTAAATAAAGTTCTCCTAGTTTAATCTGATCTAAGTGAATTAGGCCATATTCTTTGGAAATGTTGTGAATCAGATGATATCCATCATGGTAATTTTTATCTTTTTTTAAAGTCAGTCGGATTGAATTCAGAAATTCAATAGTATATAACTGCTTAAATAGCTGAAAATCCATTAGAATTGTCCCTCTTTCAGAAAAAAAATGTTCTTTTTCTTCTTGGATTTCCAAAGTAACTGGACCTTTTTTTTCAGTTGTAAGTGTGATTGAATCACCCTTACAAATCTTTTCGAGAAAACATAAATTTTTGGAAACGAGAATCCTATTCTTATCTAATGATTCCGGAAAATTTAATACATGTAATGTGAAAAATTTTCCATTTAAAGTGAGTTTAGGATTAATATAAAATGGTTCTACATCTAAAAAAATGGTTTTCGATTTTAAAGTTTCGAATAAATCAATAGGAACTCCGGGTTCACCAGAATTTAATTTTTCTTCATTGATCAATGAAAAGTCTGATTTGTTTTCATCTGCGATCCAATGTTTTAACGATGTTTGGTAACTTGAGGTTAAGGTGGATAGAGTAAATACAAGCGAAGTTGATAACATAATTGTAGAAACAATCAGTCCGTTTTTCCATGATTCCATTCCAACTTCTTTTATGCCCATATAGAAGCTTGGGGATAAATTTATATTTTTAGTTAATTTTTCAATTCCATTTATAATATAAGGTATTAAGATATAATTTAACGTTACAAAACCAAAAATTACAAAACCTACTCCAGCTAATCCAGGCAAAATTTGTTTTTCGATTTTAATATTCCCAATGAAAAATCCTAATAAAATTAGGAACAGTGAAATTACTAAGATTGCATGTTTTGATAAAATAAACGGGAAATTTGTTGTAAGCTGATCCCTATCGCGCAATAACTCAATTGGGAGTATATTGTATGCCTTTATCGCATTAAATAGTGCACTTACGATTGAACCGAAAATTGACAGACTAATTCCATATAAAATGATTTCAATAGGGTAGTCATTGTAGGATTCAATTTGCATTGTATCTGTTAAAGTACTTACAGTTTTTACTAAGTTTTGGTTCGAAATCGTAACTCCTAAATAGACGCCGATTGAACCACCTATGAATCCCATGAACACGGAAAGTATAAGGAAGAGGAAAAAGTTGTTGAGTTTTGTCCCTCCTATGGAAAGTAAAATTCCGAATTCAATTTTTCTCGAAATAAATAATCCAGTATAGATATTTGAGACCATAAAAAAGGAAATTAAAACAGAAACCAACGAAATAATAGTTAAATTAATTTTGAGTGATCCAAGCGCAATTCCTGCTCTTTCTTTGATCTCTTCATTGGATTCGTAATACCAATTTTCTAAGGTCATTGTTTTTGGAAGGTCATACAAAATAGTTGAATGATTTTGGGATTGAATCAGATTAATGGATGTGAAATTATCCTTAAGGTTACAAATATTCTGTAACCTTTCGATATCCATCAAAACAAATAACCCATCTTTTGAAATCTCAAGAATATCGCTTCGATTAATACTGATTTGTTTGTTGCAGAGATGAAACAATAATGGAAACCCATTTGTATTTAGCTTCGAAAGTAATGCTTTGCTAAAAATATATTTTGGGAATTGGTCGTTATTTTTAATTTGAAGATTGAAATTGAATTGGGTAATTAGATCTTTTCCAATCGTTGGGATACTAAAGATCTGGTTTTCTTCATTTTTGAAGTATCCTTTTGTTTGTAATTCCGGCTCTACTATTACCGTGTTTGGTAACGAGTCATTAATTTTTTTTAAAATTGTCTTTTCCGGTTTGTTTGGAGTTAAGTTCGAGGTGAAAACGTAGCGACCGATAAAATTTCTTGAATTAAATCCTATCGTTTGATCAATTAAACTTTTTTCAGCTTTCCATCCGTTGATTTGGGTGCTTACAAATAATGCAATTCCAAGGCTGACACTCAATAGATTTAAAAAAACTTTACCTAAATGGCTTTTAAAATAACTAAAAATGAAATGAAAATAAAGATGAATCATTTGATTGATATTTTTCCATCTAGCATGTGATAGTTTATATCACCTGATTTTCCAATTTCTTCGTTATGGGTGACTAACAATACTGTTATACCTAAATCTGAGACACACTTTTTAAATAAATCTAATACTGCATCTGAAGATTTGGAATCCAAGTTTCCCGTAGGTTCATCGCCAAACACTATTTTTGGTTCGTGGACTAAAGCTCGTGCAATCGAAACTCTTTGTTTTTCACCTCCAGACAATTCCTTTGGTGTAAAATTCAATCGATGGCCAAGACCTACCAAATCTAAAATTTCAGAGGATTTTTTTTCAGCATATTTTTTGCTTTTTCCTGAAAGAAGGAGTGGGAGCGATGCATTCTCCTTCGCAGTTAAGTATGGGAAAAGGTGGAAAAACTGAAATACGATTCCAATTTGTTCTCTTCGGTATCGAGTCTTTTCTAATTCTGAAGCGCCCATCAATTCATTACCGTAAATTTTTACACTTCCTTCGTCAGCTATTTCAATCGCAGATAAAATATTGAGTAAGGTTGATTTTCCACTACCAGATGGGCCCATAAGAGTGACCAATTTCTGACTTGGAATTTGAAAATGAATGCCGTGTAAGATAGGAATTGTCAAATTTCCTTGTCTATAGGTCTTTTTAAGGTTTTTTACATCGACTGCAAATTTAGGCTGATTTTCTTTTTTTTTCTCTTCCACGAAAAATAACTTCCCTTTTATAGGACAGGTGAAAGGCTCATTTTGTAGGGAAACAAATTGCTAATACGGGTTCTTTTTATTCTGATTTTTAGTTTTTTGTGCCTGGGAAAATCGCAAGTCTCCCTGAATGTTTCAGAATTCTCTGAAGCGAGTGAATTCTTGCAGTTAGAGAAAAATTCAGAGGATTCTTTTGATGAAAATGATTCAATCCTTACATTTTTCATAATCAGTCTTTTTTCTGGAAATGTATTTGTTCCATCTGCACTCTTTAAACAAAATCATCATAAATTTTCCAATTTTTTGAAAATTAAAAATCTAAGGGGACCTCCCGTAATTACATAACCATCTTTTCTTGATTTTAAATCTTGAGGTAGTTTATGTTAGAAGATAAGAATCAATCGATCATACGATCGATAGTCGTAGGAATTGCAGCTCTTGCACCATTAATCATATTTTTGTTCACGAATGAAGATATACTATCGGTCGACTTTCCGATATTAGTTGGTCTGATCATCCAAGCTTACATTGGCTTTTCTTCATTTATGTTGGTACAATCGTACGAGCCAAAGGAGAAAAATAAAGTCACGATAGGATACGCGATCTTTTGGTCCGCATTAGGGATTTGTTACCTTTCGGGTAAGTCATTATTATTACCAATTGCGTTAGAAATAACCTCATTTTCTACAATCCTAATCTATTCAGGAACCGATTTTGGTAAAAAACAAATCGAAAGTTTGGGATCTTTATTGTTAGCATCAGGAATTTCTGCCTTATTTTTGTCCGCATGGGTTATGTTACCTGATGGAGATATTCTAGGTGTCATCTTATTATTGATAGGTTTATTGATTAAATCTGGATTTTCCGGTTTTCACATTTGGATACCCAAAGTAAATGAAGGTGGCCCTTCTCATGCGCTTGGTTCATTTGCCGGCGTCTTGGAAATCTTTCCATTATTGCTGTTTTATCGTTATGTTCTTCCAAATCAATTTGATCCATTGTTATATCAAGTATTGTTTCCATTAGCTGCTCTTGGCATTTTTTTTGGAGGGATTACCAGTTTTTTTCATAAAGATCCAAAAATATCTTTGGCTTATAGTTCAATCGAGTCACTGAATTTTTTATGGTTATGTTTGATTATATCAGGAATGTTTCAATTTTCAGTTGATGCTGAATTGATGAATTTAAGTAATTCTTTCAGGATATTGTTCTTTCTAGGTTTATTTCATCATTCATTTTCGAAAACATTCCAATTATTTTCTATTGGAATGGTTTCAAGATTGATCAATTCAAATTCAAGTGATGAATTGAAAGGTATCGGTAGATTACTTGGAATCTCCCCACTGTTACTTGGTGCGGGTACTTTTAGTTATGCGGTACTTCCTGGAACAATTGGGTTTGTCTCTGAGGCAACTTACTTTTATCTTAATGCAAGAATATTGGATCTTCCAATTGGACGCTCTGTATTTTTATTGCCATCAATGATTTTTATATTTTTTGGAATAGTCCTTGGAGGATTTACTCATATAAAATTATACATGAGTATGTTTTTATCTAAACCAATGGACAATTTGAAAATTCTTCCTTTTGGGGTTTCGCAAAAGAGATGGTTATATATTTCACTTTTAAGCTTGGCATTAGTTATTTTTATTTTCCCACTCTTGTTGCCATTCTTCGTTGAGTTACCAATGCTCAGACCATTTGCAGATGAATTATTGATTCAATGGTTTCATTCGATTTCTATCGTTTCATTCATATCAATTATTATAGTGTTTATATTTATTCTTTATGATTATTTTAATGAAAAGAAATTTCAAACATTCAAGAAGAAAAGTTGGGATTGTGGAGGAGGTTATAACGGGCATGAGCTTTCCGTTCCTTCAACAGTCTTCTCTAAACCATTAAAAAATTCATTAGGTAGGTATTTCGTAAATAAAATCGGAGATTCAATTGTAGATGATTTAATTATTAAGTCGTTAACTTCTGTTTTTACATTCGGAACAAATTTTGTTTCTTCCACAAACCAAGCTAAAGATGAGGATATAAGTAAATATTTGGCAATCTCATCAATGTTTCTGATCTTTATCTTTTCCTTGCTGATTTTGGGCGATTTTTAGGTTATTTTATGGAAATGATTGTTTATTTTGCTTATTTAGTTATATTATTTTTTTGCCTTCCTTTTTTATTAACAGGGATTGTTCGGAAGGTAAGAGCCTTTGCGCAAGGTAGAAGGGGACCTAAGTTAATCCAGTTTTTTTGGGAAATAAATAAATCTTGGTTAAAGGATCCAGTTTTACATAATAACTTTTCATCCATTTCGAACTTGGCACCAAGGTTGGCTTTTTTCTCTTCACTCATGATTTGGAGTATCATTTTGTTTGAATGGGCTCCCTTCATTTTAATTCCATTTTTTTTAGCAATGTATCGTTTTTCATATATTGGATTTGCTATGGAAGGAGCAACATCATTTGGTGGGATGGCTTCTGGTCGTGAAATATTACTATCAGTGATGGTTGAACCAACTTTTATTTTGATGATATTAGCTGCTCAGTCTCACATTGAAATTTCAGAAACTCCACAAGGACTTCTAATCGGATTTTTATTCTTGATACTTTCGTTTATTGCAATACTTGCTGAATTAGCAAAACCTCCCTTTGATGACCCAAGGACACACTTGGAGCTAACAATGGTTCATGAAGCCATGATATTGGAAGCATCAGGAAGACATTTGGCACTATTTGAGCTTTCGAGTTCCATAAAATTCTCAGCTCTACTCACATTTTTAGTAAAACTGGCGTTAGAGCATTCCAAAATCTTTAAAAGCGGTATGATCACTGGAGTTAATCCTGAGTTTTTGATTTTCCCAATGGTGATTTTTTTGGCAATCGTGATGGGGTTTTGGGAAGCAAACAGTGTCCGCCGAAAATGGACTTGGATACCTGAATTCATGGGACTTACATTCATATCGATATTGATTTTAGGAACATTAGTAAAACTTTCTTAAGGATAAACTATGATTTATGATTTCATTTATTTATTATTGTTACTCACAGGAATTGTTATCCTAGTTGAAAATAGACTTAGTCGTATCATTCTATTTCTCAGTTTTCAGGGATTACTTTTAATCTTTCCTGTGATACAAACCCATGAAGGGGATTGGCAACATGCTATATCTTTAATTGTATTAGTTGTTTTATTTAAGGCACTCTTAACTCCCTGGATTCTTAATTGGACTGCAAACAAGTCAAAAATGAATGAAAGTACAACTCCAAGATTTGGATACCTTGCGACTCTGCTTTTTATGGTGCTTGGATTGGTCCTTGCTGTAAAAATTACGGAAGGAGTTTCTCTTTTATCAATCCCAGTTCACAAGATAGGCTTAATTTACGTTATTTTATTGGTATATGTTGGGATTTTGTGTTTTGTTGTTAGGCGAAATTGGTTAGCCTTGATAGCTGGTTTTTGTGTATTTGAAAATGGTATTTTTGTTTTAACAATGGTATTGGATAAAGGGTTGCCATTCGGTTTGGAGTTCGGTTCATTTTTAGATGCCATATTGGTCATTGTTTCAGGTGGAATTTTACAGCTCTCGCCTCATATGCATACTAAGGAAAGAAAATTATGATGACATATGTTTTTTATTTTTCCGGAATTCTAACTTTTGTTATTATTTTTTTAGTGTCTGTATTGGCGCCAACAAAAGGCCAAACCAGGATCTGGTTATGGAGTTTGCTTAAAGTATGTTTTTTTGCTGTATTGTTTTACTCCTGGTTTACAGAGAATATTGTGTTAAAATGGATTTTGATCGAAGCATCAACGTTATTCGGTGCGTTACTCATTTCTTCGAGTGGGACAGAGCGATCTTTTCATGTAGGTTGGAAATTTTTACTCATTAATTCCTATGCACTAGGATTGGCATTTTTAGGAATCGTAATCCTTCTCTTTGCATCAACGCCACTCGAGAATTTGGATTTTAATTCTCTTAAACAGGGATTAGTTGGTCAGTCTGGATTATTAGTGGAGACTGGAATCTTGTTAACTATTTATGGTTATAGCGGGAAATTGGGTTTAGTTCCAAATCACTTTTGGGTAGGGGATACATATGCAGAGAGTCCAAGTCAAATCTCGTCTCTGATTGCTTCCTTTGTTCCAGTGAGTGTCGTTCTTGCCATTAGGCCATTAGTTAAATTAGAAAGAGAATTAAATCCTCATTTGATTAATGCTTCGAATGGGTTATTGTTTATTGGTGTTTTGACGATTCTCTATGCTATCTTGATGTTAGTATCAAGAGACGACATTCGAAGAATCTCTGCGAAAGTAGCTCTCTTTCATACAGGAATGTTAACTTTGTTTTTATGGTTGGATGTTTCAGATGAAGTGTTTTACTTTTTATTAAGTTCAACAGTTTTAGTTAAACTACTTGTTTTTTTATCGATGGGAATTTTAAGGATGGATGCGGGTAAAAGGAATATATCTCAAATTTTGAGTGGTCCAAACCTAAGTCATAAAGCATTATATGTTTACTTGATGGCTTTGTTAATCGCATTTGTTTTTCCATTATCTCCTGTGTTTGTTTTAGATTTGAAAATAATTGAAATTTCAGTTTTGAATCGACAATTTTACCTTTTTATATTTCCAATTTTGGGTTCAATTTTCTTTTTTGTGGCATTGAATAAAGTTTTGCCTATGGTTAAACTTTCGAATCGAAATTTTGAAAAAGATATTTATCATATATTGCAGTTTCGATTTTATTTTTTTTGGTTTAGTTTGGTTTCTACTATCATTGTAGGATCATATGGTATGTATTATTTGATGGCGAAATATATATGAAAAAGATTACTGGTATAACAAATTTTAATGGAATTTATTATCAGTTTCACTTTGACAATCAGAAGCTGGTGATGGAAGAACAAATTACTAAAAAAAGTAATATTGATTTTTTATTAGATTCTAATTATCCGATTTGGTTGATTCGCCATTCATTTGGACAAGACATGGGTCCAGAAGATTATTCCGAAATAAAAGAGGATGACTTTTTAACAGACCAAAGAGGCAAAAATTTATCTCTTCATCAAAAGACGGGTATCATAAGGGATTTATTTTACCATGGACTTAAAGTTCCTTTTTCGGATGGAGAATACTCTCATGCCGTTGGACCCATTCATGCTGGAATAATTGAGCCTGGACATTTCCGATTTATAGTCGATGGAGAAGTAATTCGTCATCTAACAATTCGCCTTGGATTTCAAAAGAGGGGGATTCGAGATCATCTGCTTCATAAGGCGATGAATCAGGTCATGCCATATTCTGAAATGATTTCAGGAGATACAAGCGTTGGTTATGCATTAGCATTCTCTAAAATATATGAGGACTTATACGAGATTCCTGTTTCAAAAGAAATTCGATTATTCCGTTCGATCTTATTGGAGTTGGAGCGAATTGCCGTTCATATTGGTGATTTGGGTGGTATCTCTGAAGATATAGGCTATTATCCATTGTATGGTGTTTGTGTAACTGAAAGAGGTGCCGCATTAGGGCTAATGGAAGCTTGGACAGGACATCGCTTCGGAAAATCAGTCGTTCGTCCAGGTAGGTTATATCTCAACAATCGATTGAATGCAAAACAAGCCAAAGAGTCGTTCAAACAATTGAAAAATGCATACATTAAGAAGATTCGTCCGCAGATTCTCAGGGCTCTCTCGATTTCGACTTTGAAGGAGAGAATGCAAGGATGTGGATTTATTTCTGAAATGGATGTCCAAAATTTTGGATTCGTAGGTATGGTAGCAAGAATGGCTGGAGTGAATGAAGATTTACGAATTGAAAATTTTGATTACCCTAATTGGAATCCACTTCCTTTAAAAGAAGAACACCATCATTATAATGGTGACGTTTGGGCAAGAATGTACATTCGTTATTCGGAAATTGAACAGTCAATGGATTGGATAGAGAAAACAATGGAAGAGATCAATTGGGATTTACTTTGGGAACCTAAAGTAAAGGTTCCCAATCAAGAAATCTTAACCAAAAGAACAAAACCAGGTTTTTATTATTCTGCTGTCGAAGCCTGGCGAGGGCCATTGCTAGTAGCTTTGCAATTTGATGAAAATGGATTAGTTAACAATTCTTATATTAGGGATCCATCTGTATTAAATTGGCATGCTTTGGAGTTGGCAGTACGTGGCGAACAAGTAGCGGATTTTCCTTTAAACAATAAATCATTTAATTTAAGTTATGTTGGGTTTGATTTATGAATTTTCTTTTTGAATTTAAAAATTTTATTACAAAAAAAAATGTTCTTAACTTTGATAAGGTTTCTTTTGTTCATGCGAACAATCGTGGAATTCCGACTCCAACAAAAAATATGGAAAACGGATGCGGGGCTTGTTCCGAATGTGAATCAAATTGCCCAACAAAGGCAATCCAACGGAGTGGCAGTGATCGTTTGGATTTGGACTATGGAAAATGTCTGCAGTGTGGAATTTGTGTAGAAGTTTGCCCTGAGGGTAAACTTCGTAACTCAGGATTTATTTATACAATCGCATTACACCGCGAGGAATTTTACACTTCCTATCAAAATGGAAAAATGGAAAAAAATTCCCAATCTAATTTTACACTCAGTGAAAATCAAAGGCAGTTTCGTGATTTAACGAAAAAACGTGGGTTTTTATACCGAGAGGTGGCGGCCGGAGGGAATAATACTGTGGAATCAGAACTCAATGCTTCTTTCAATTCGGTATTTGATTCTGAACGAGAAGGGATCCGTTGTGTTGCCAGTCCCAAACATGCGGATACGATCGTGTTTTCGGGACCCATCAGTGAACAGATGGAAGGGCCACTCCAAACGGCTTGGGATGTTTTGAGTGAACCGAGGGCGCTCATTGCCTGTGGGACAGAGGCAGTGAGTGGTGGACTTTTCCCCAAGGGTAAAATTCCAAAGGAGCCCGACCTCTATATTTCAGGAGATCCCCCTAGGCCAGATGTCATTTTGCAAGGTTTCCGGTTACTCATCGGAAGATTTTCCTTCCAATTCCAAGAGGCGCTTCACAAATTTTTAGAGAGTGAAAAATAAGGCCCGTGGATTTAGAAAAAGAAGAAATTGTCCGGGTATTGGTTTTAGAACCGCAGAAAAAATCGTATGATACCATTTCCCAATTGTTGATCGAGTGGTTTGGCGATTACATTGAATTGACTTGGCGCTCATTGTTTGAAAATGGTGCCGATGAAATTAAAAAAGTCCAATATGATCTTTTGATTACGGAAATCCAATTTCCAGAATTAGAAGAGTCTTCTGAAGATATCCTGGAAAAAATTATGGATATGGCAGGTCCTTCGGAGTTGCCTGTTGTTGTGTTCACAAAAGCTGAAGGGAAACAACTTCCGATCCATGCATTCCAATTGGGGATCAATGAATACTTCAGCAAACGAAGGTTAAAGAAAAATATCTTAGAACATCGATTCCGAAATTTGTTTCGAGAAATTTATCGCAAGAAAGTTGTCTCCATTCAAATGGATGATAGTATGAAACGATTTCAAGATCTATACGGTATGAACCAATCGGAAATTCAAGATCTGAATACGATGGTTAAAAAGTTTAAAAAGGAACTCGAAAAAGAATACGAAGAAAAATTAAACTTAGAAAATGAAAAAAAGAAAATGCAGAACGTTTTTGGGATGTACGTCGATCCTATCATTGTTGAAAGTTTAATGAATAATTCTTTATCTTTGGACCAAAAAGGAAAGGAACAGGAAGTATCAGTTTTGTTTTCAGATATTCGGGGATATACATCTTTATCTGAAAAAATGAAACCTGAACAAGTCATTTCTTTTTTAAATGAGTACTTTACTGCAATGACTGAAGTAATTCTCGGATATGGTGGAATGATCGATAAATACATTGGAGATTCCATCATGTGTTTGTTTGGTGCTCCAGTCTTCCAAGATGATCATAGGCAGAATGCATTGGACTGTGCATTGGAAATGGTACAAGTATTTGAATTATGGCAACCGAAGTGGAACCAAATTTATGGATTCACTCCGCAACTTGGAATTGGAGTTGCTTCAGGTAAAGTCATTGTGGGTAATGTTGGTTCCTTCCAAAAACTATCGTATACTGCAGTGGGAGACACAGTCAATATGGCAAGTCGATTAGAATCGATGGCAAAACCAATGCATGTTTATGTTTCCGAAGGACTTTATAATCACCTTCCAGAAGAGTATTCCAAAAAATACCGATATGAGGAATTGGAGCCTGTGAAAATCAAAGGCAAAGAAGGTCTACATCGTATTTTGAGTGTAAAACCAATTTAACATTTTTTATAATGTGCTACAGAACTGATACAATTCATTCGTTTTCAGTTTTTCATCTTTAGCGGCAAGATAAGATTTTACATCTTCAATTTCGAATCCCAATGAAGTTTTGTATTCTTCTAATTTTTCTAAAGTCCCAGGTTCTTGTTTGCCATGTCCTGTAAGTTTTGCAATCACTCCCGCAAATCCTATGATTTGACCAAGTGATGATTGTTCTGCGACTGGTTTCGACAAATCGTCAATGGATGTGATGATGATCGTTGGCATTTTCCAAAGTTTGGCAGCGGCACTCCCCATCTCATATGAATCCACACCGAAGGCTTTTTTTTCAAGAGAGACAAGGCTCACATCGGAAGTTTGGAATTCAGTTAAAACTTCTACATACTTCTTTCGATCAATTGTATTGAGTACAATGCGCCCTAAGTCTTGCATGAGGCCACATGTGATGGCAAGTTCTGCTTCTTTTTTGAACTTTTTTTCTTCACAGAGGATTTGTGCAAAAATCCCTTTCGCAACGGAATGATCCCAAACTTCATCTCGAAATTTTTTATAATTCCCTTGGCTAAAGAGCGAATCGGTCATCGACATCGCAACCATACTTCTTACAGTTTTGAATCCAAGACGTGTGATGACTTGTTTCATATTGGCGACAGGATTCCCACGAGAGAAAAAGGGAGAATTCGCCAATTTCAAAAGCCTTGCGACAAGGACTTGGTCTGATTGGACTTTTTTCTCTAATTCCCCAAATGAAATTTCATTATCATCGTCTAGGGAAAGTACGGAGAGTAAGACTGGCGGAACAATCGTCAGATCTTTGATTTGGGATAGGTATTCTTCCAGTGTTGCCATACGTTTTTTGAACCTAACGCCAGAATTTAAAATCTTCTGACGATGGAAACCAAAAACTACGCTTTATCTGGCGACGATTCTCGCGAATTCGATTCCTTTGAAGTAATGTTGTAATATTTCTTTGTGATTGAATTGGCTTTTTGCCATCGCGAAACTTCCCCATTGGGACATTCCCACTCCATGCCCTGAACCCAACCCTTTCACATAAAAATCGCCCGACTCTTCTTTTCGAATTCCAAATCGAGTGGATTTCAGTTTTGTGGCCCCAATTTTTTTTCGAAATTCGGTGGCTTTGATTCGTTTACTGCCTGACGTTCCAATGATTTCCAATTCATTCACTCGAGATGTTGGGAACCGACTTGCGACAATGATATCTTGGATTTCACCTACACCTAAGTCACGTAAGCTGTTATTTACATAATCAGTTTTCCATTTTTCTTCCCAAGAATACTGATCACCATCTTTATCATATTCTGATGGAACGGGTTTTAAGTATTCTACGGAGTTCCCCCAAACATTCGCCGGGTCCTCGGTATACCCACCCGCGTTGGAATGGAAAAAACTTTGAATGGGTTGTCCTTTATGGATCAAAATTAATCCTTCGGTTTCAAATACTGCTTCTGTTGTGTTTTTATGTTCTTTGTTTTTGCCTTTATAAACTTGTGTATTGGTAGAAGTGTCTACATCATATTCTTGCTTTTTTCGGTTTAACATTTCTTTGACTACATAGGTCCTTGCACAAATGGCTTGGGCCTTCAGCGCCTCTTTCGGCCATGATGCACTGACTTCCGAAGGGACAACAGAGAGTAGGTATAATTCGACTGGAACTAAATTAATGATATAAACTTTTCCATCAAAGGGTTTTAGTAAAACCGTGCCACGATAGCTCACACCTTTGTATTCAATCCATTCTGCATTACTTTGAATGGAAATTGGAGCTTTGATGGCTGTAGGATTTAAGGATAAAAAGTCATAGGCTTTTTTGATAGTTAAGTCATTGGCATCTTTTACAATGATCTCACCGGAAGTTTTGAAAATTTCTTCTTCACTTGCAAAACCCAAGAGCACACGCACTGGTCTTGATTTGAAATTGGTTTCATCAGGTGCCCAGTTTGATACCATTACACTCGCACAACCGATTTGTCCTAAAATGACGATGCAGAAAAATAAAATCGATGTCCGTTGTTTCATAGTTCCCTCCTTATTCTATTCGGAAGAATCAGAAAATCGGTAAAGGGATTTTATCTATGTTTTCTGCGAAAGAAAAGCACCGATTCCGTATGCGGTGTATGTGGATATGGATCAATGAGAATTCCATCGACATATTCATAAGCCGATAAAAATGAACTGACATCTTCTTTTTGAGAGTAGGGATTACAAGAGACATAGAATACAAATTCAGGACCAAAGTCTCGGATCCAATGGTTAACGAGTTTTCCTGCACCTGCTCTTGGTGGGTCGAGGATGAGAGTCGCATTTTCTTTTTTTGAAAGAGTTTCCGTTGATAGAAACAAATTGGTCACCTGAAAGGAATGTGATTTGGAAGGATAGGTTTCCGAAAAAAGATTGGATGCAATTTGAATGGAAGATTCTGTCAGCTCATAACCTTCCACATGTTGGAACAAATCACCGTATAACAGAGAAAAGAATCCATTTCCACAAAACAAATCAATTAAATTGATTTGGTTCTGTGGGATTAAATCTTTTATGAAGTTTAGAATTGGTAAAAATCCATTCGGATTTGGTTGGAAAAAGGAATCAAAAGGAACCTCAAAAAAATGTCCAAGAACAGATTCCGTATAACTTTGTTTCCCTCGTAAAATTTCAGCTCGTCCTACGGCAGAGACTTCCGATTTGGGGCGGTTGTAACAGAAAAGAATGGATTCCTGCGATAATGATTCCAAACATTCGGTTCGGAAATTTTCCATTCTGGGATGGTTTTCATAACCATCGGTGAAGGTAAAAATTAGAATCCCATCATCTGTATTTTGTGCCTTTCGAATTGTCAGATATTTGAGTCCACCTTCTTCCGACCTTCTGTCCCAAATGATTTCAGGAAATTTGTGAAGTAATGTCTGTACATTTTGTAATGCTTGGTTTGCCCAATCAGATTGGATGGAACATTCTTGGATCGGAACCACATTTCGAAAATTTCCTCGTTGCCTCTGTCCAATCACAGGACCTGGGAAAACAGAAAAGTCCATACGAGAACGATAGGCATAGGTTTTGGATTGTGGGGTCGGCGTTATGGATATTCCTAAATCCCTTTGGAACGAATCTAGAATTGGTTTGAATTTTAATTCTAATTGGGTTTCATATGGGATGTGTTGCCCCGTGCACCCTCCACATTTTCCAAATACATTACATTTTACTAAATCCCAATTGTGATTTCGGATGATTTCATGGATTTTTAAGGACCTTTGGCGAGGCCTTCGTTTGACATATTCCACAA
This sequence comes from Leptospira biflexa serovar Patoc strain 'Patoc 1 (Paris)', assembly GCF_000017685.1. Lineage (NCBI taxonomy): Bacteria > Pseudomonadati > Spirochaetota > Leptospiria > Leptospirales > Leptospiraceae > Leptospira > Leptospira biflexa. The sequence goes on along the minus strand of NC_010602.1, from coordinate 2,485,867 downwards.
CAAGTTCATCACCTGGATGAACAAAAAAAATGTCCACCTTCTTTCCGTTAGGTGCGGTGACGATTCCCGAAAAATCGGAATTGAGTCCTTCGACTTTGACTTTGTCCAATGTTTTCTACTTGCCAGTTCCTTTTCTTTTGAATAGGATTTCTGACATGGTTTTTTCGAAAAGACTCTTTTCTCTATTTGTTTTCTCTTACATTTTTCTTTCGAACCTTTCTCCAGTATCAGGACAGGTTCTTTTGACCAATCAAATCTTAGATTTAAGGTCTGAATCATCGTTTGGAAATGAAATTCATAAATGGAGTTTTAAACCAGGTGATTCGCCAATTGTAACGGAAGATACTGAAGATGATTTGTATTTGGATGAGGAAGCGGGAGAAATCAAAGCTCACAAATTTGTTTATGCCAAACCCATCCTCGATGAGTCAGCGCGGAATGGTTGGATCTCAGGATTTCAAATCCAAACAGGTTGGGACAAAGTCACAGATGGTGATGGTGAGTTGTATTTCCCTAGCTTTTTTGACTATGTAGAAAAATACAAAGGGTATGGCTGGTACCGCACAGAGATCACCATCACAAGTGACGACATTCAGAATAAATTCAAATCGAGAAACTTAAGCCTTCGTTTAGGTCAAATCAGCCAAGCGGATGCTGTCTATTGGAATGGAAAATTCATCGGTGGGACTGGTTTACATTTGGATACGGACACAAATGTTCAGTTAGAAGACAAATCATTATATAGCGATAAAATTCGATTTTATCGAATCCCATACCATTTACTTAAAATTGATGAACCCAACGTGCTTGCCATTCGAGTTTATGCAAAATACCCTTTGAGTCCAGGGTTATCACATGATAAGTTTTATCTTTCTTCTTTTCGGTATTCAGAGCGTGCAGAGTATTGGAATGATTTTAAGAAAATATTTGTCATAGTACTCACGATTTTACTTGGATGTTTTTATTTGTATTGGCAATTTTTGTTCCGAAATGAGGAACATTCTACCATCTATTTTTCGTTAGGTTCCATTTTTATGGCGCTGAACACCTTATTCCAAAGCCAAATCATTTATTCTATAATCACTGATGGTTTTTGGATTAAAAAAATGGAATATTTGGCCTGGGTAGGACTCGTTCATTTTTTATTTAATTTTATTGTTCGTTTTGCTCATGTGCGGAGTGGTTGGATCAAACTCACAAATCGTTATATCGATGGTGCTGGATTGATTTCCGCAATTGTGATTCTATTTTCTCCCAACTTATTATTTTTATCTAAGTTTTTCTATTATTGGAGTTTTTTAACCATCGTACTCGGTGGAGCATTATTTTATATATTATTCCTCGGGCGGAAAATTCCTTCCATGGGAACAGTGTCCTTTGGATTTTTTGCATTTATTATGCTGATGTTAAATGATGTGTTTGTGGAGATGCAATGGGAATGGTATCCAAGCCATACATATGTAAAAGATTATGCTTTTGCTGCGTTTACAATCTCTGTTGCTTTATCAATTGTCAAAAACATGATTGATTCAAGAAAACTCGTGGAAAAACAAAAAGAAGAAAAGGAGAGATTGTCTCGTTACTTTTCACCAGCAGTGATGGAAACTATTGTTGCCGATAGTATCAAGTTAGGTGGAGAAGAAAAAGACATCGCAACTTTATTTTCAGATATTGTTGGATTTACTACGTTTGCAGAAAAAAATCCGCCAAGTGTTGTTCTCAATCACTTAAATACAATCTTTGAATCATTGTCTGATTTGATTTTCCATTATTCGGCAACATTGGACAAATTCATTGGGGATGCCATCATGGCATTCTGGGGTGCACCCAAACAAACCGATTTGGATGCCTACCATGCAATTGCCTGTGCGGTTGATATGCAAAAACGTATGGAGGAGATCAATAAGGAGTTAGGTCTAGAGCCCGGGACCTTTCGATTGCGAATTGGAGTCAATTTTGGAGAAGCGATTGTTGGAAATATCGGTTCTGTCAAAAGAATGGATTATACTGTGATCGGTGATGCAGTGAATACGGCAGCAAGGCTCGAAAGCCATGGAATTCCTGGCAAAGTTGCTGTTTCGGAAGCGGCCTTCCTTGCTGCGGGTGGTGAAAAGTACATCGAATACGAAGACACCAAAGAGTTGGCATTAAAAGGAAAATCAGAACCAGTCAAAGTTTACTTTGTCACAAAGGTTCTTCCAAGAGATTAAATTTCTTTTTTTAGATCCAACCACTTTCTCCTTTCAGAAGGAGGAAGTTTTTCTATCGCATAACGCAGCATAGTACGAGGCATTTTGGTTACGTATGCATTCAAAAATTGGATTAAAATGTTTAAATCACGTTTTCCAATCTCACGTAACATCCATCCTGTAGCCTTGTGTATGAGATCATGCGGGTGGTTCAAAAAAAACTCACATAAAGAAATTGTTTCGGTGAAATGACCTTTTCGAATCCAATAAAATGTACTTAAAATAATGATACGATTCTCCCATAAATCCTTCGAGTTTTTCAATTTAAGGATCGTCGTTTTGTCTTTTTGAAAAAAATACTCACCTAGGATTTTATCGGCACTAGCATCCACCAAATCCCAGTTATTGATGTATTTCGTATTTTTAAGATAAAATTGAACGATCGCCATTTGATCCTCTTCAGTGGCTTTTTTAAATTGGAATTTTAGGATCAGAACGAAGAGTGTTGCCAAACGAACTTCATGAAATGGGGAGGAGATGAGCGATTGTAAATCTTCCAATGAAAGTGATTGTGCAAATTTTTTGGCAATCATTCTTTGTTTGGGAACAGTGACTCCTAGGAACTGGTCACCTTCTCCATATTCACCAGGTCCTGTTTTGAAAAAACGTGGAAAAAATTTCGCTTTTTTAGGATCTTTTTCTTTGTTTAATGCTTCGATGAATAATTCTTTTGTTTGTTTCATACTCCAAAACTCACGGTTAGTTGGGCGTTTGTCATATTTTCTGCAACAGTCTCACATTCTTCCATACTACCTTGAAAACAAATCGCTTTACCATTGGTATGCGCTTCGATCGCAATTTTTTTAGCATCTCGTTTGGTTTTAAAACATAATTTCATCAAACAATCTTCCACATAGGCAAATTCATGGATTGAATCATTGAATAAAATGACAAAATAGGAATAAACCGAATCCGTTTTTAAACTTGTTTCTTCTTCAAATATGGGTTTTGTCGGGTCTGTCATGGGAAGAGTGAGTTGGATTTGCCACTCAGTTCACCAATATACTCCAAATAGGAATTCAGTTTAAACTTCTTTTTTGTTGAATCGGAAGACATAAAACGTACATTTCCAAATACATTTCGTTCGGGAAACCAAGGCCGATCAAAGAGTCCAAAACACCATAAGATTCCTGTGTAGGAATTTGGATTCCTACCATCATACGCATACTTGTTATTAAGATGTTCTAAGATGAAAAATGCTTCCTCATAGGTTTTTGACCATTCGATGACTTTTTTCCCCCATAACATTCGCATATAATTATGGATTTTTCCTGTTTTGACCAGTTCTGTCTGGGCTGCATTCCAAAGTTCATCATGGGTTTTGGCGGATTCAAATTGTTCTAAGGTATAAACATACTCTCTATGGTCATTTTGGTGTTTTTGAAAATTAGTTTTTACCCAATCAGGTAAGTGGCTCAAATTGATTTGTTTTGGTTTGTCCTTCCAAAAAAATAAATACCCAATATCTCGCCAAGTAATGAGTTCGTCCAAAAAATGGTTAGCCGAAACTGATGGAGAATAAAAATGTTCTCGATCTCCTGGTTTCTCATGACTCATTCGTTCTGGATTCCATTTTCCTTTAGCACTATGTTTTAATACCGCAACAAATATTTCATCAAGGCCAATCCAACCAAAATGTAAATAAGGGGAAAGCCCACTTGTTGCTGTGAGTTCTGGTCGGTTTGGTTCCGACCTTTTGGTAAGATATAAATCTAATTTGTGTTTCAAAAAATCATTTAACAAACGTAATGCTTCGTTTCTACCTCCTTTTACACCTTTCACTGGAGAAACTATATTTTGGAAGGGAATGAGTTTTAAAATACCATCAATTGATTTTGGAAGTCCAATTCGTTCTGGTGGATTTGTTTTTCCATTGAGTTTTGAAAGATCTTCATTCTTCCAAATGATCGTATTCATTTTTGGAAACTCTCGGTTCAGTTCTTTGTGGATCCATAATCGAAGGATGCGAGCAGCACTTGCTTGTTTTGCAAATCGTGAGAAGGGGATGAGGGAGTTCCCATCAATGGCGAGAAGTTGACAATGGATTTTTTTGGCTAATTTTTCAGTTTGTTCCGGAATGATAAAACAAGGAAAATCATCCGTTACCACCACAGAGGCATTCTCTGAAATCTCTTTGAGAAGTCCTTTCCCAAGATTTTTTGGTGTTTCCACAAAGGGCCAATATTTGATCTCAAGTTCGTCTGCTCTTGTTTGGTTCTCTATCATTCCTTCTAGGATAAACTGATGGATTCGTTCGGAATTCCAAGGGTAATCCATTCGGAGCCCTTCATAAACAATTAGTTCTTTGTTTAATTCTTTCGCTAAGTTGACGGCATGATTAAAAGCGTGGTTGGCATCAAAACGCCTGTAAGCTTGCATCCAATAAAGTACATAGGATTTTTCTAATTGGATGGGTTTTTCATTACAGACTCGGATTCGATCGGATTTCACTCCTATTAGAGGGGGACTGAGGTTTCCTTGCCTTGGAATTTTTTCATGTCTAGTAAACGAAGGAGCGAAATGCTTACTCATTAAGCTATCTGTTTCGCATTTAGTCAAAATGAGCATTGGATCAGAATGGAATTGGGTCTCGATTCCATTCGCCCCATAGCTTTTAGGGCAATTTGGAGGGTTTATAAGCAACCTTTCGTTTTTTTCCTGGAAAAATTCCTAAATTTTGCCTGCGGGTACCAATCTTGCATCCTAATTCAGCAAATAACATGGAAAGGATACATGGCAATATGAAACAATATTTCAAATCAATCGCCTTCCTTCTCCTGGTCGTTCCGATGTTCCTTTTTGCAGATGAAGCTGCAACCGTCGTGAGCCCAGCAGAAGAAACAGCAAAAGCAATCCAAACATTAACTGTAGGTCTTGACACATTATGGGTGTTAGTTGCAGGTATGTTGGTGTTCTTTATGAATGCTGGGTTTGCATTAGTAGAATCTGGATTTGCACAATCGAAAAACACAGTTAACATTTTAGCAAAAAACTTCATCGTATTTGCTGCCGCTACATTCTCGTATTGGGCAATCGGTTGGGGTTTGATGTTTGGTGATGGAACTCCATATTATGCGACAGAAGGAGTTTTCTTTTTAACTGGACTTGATAACTCACCTGCACTTGGGGATGACTATAAAGGTGTTTATTCTTCAATGAATTGGACTGGTGTTCCTCTTCTTGCAAAATTTTTCTTCCAATTGGTATTCGCTGCAACTGCTGCAACGATTGTATCGGGAGCTGTTGCTGAACGAATTAAATTCCATTCCTTCTTAATTTTCTCATTTATCCTTGTAGCTGTGATGTATCCTTTCACAGGTCACTGGGTATGGGGTGGCGGTTGGTTAGCAGGTCTTGGTTTTCATGACTTTGCTGGATCTACCGTAGTACACTCAGTAGGTGGATGGGCGGCTCTAGCTGGTGCCATCGTACTTGGTGCTAGAAAAGGGAAATTTTTACCAGATGGTCGTATCAAACCAATCCTTGGTCACAATATGACATCTGCGGCGCTCGGAACACTCATCCTATGGCTAGGTTGGTTTGGATTTAACCCTGGTTCAACGATGGGAGTAGGTGATGGAAGTGTTATGGCGCACGTCATCGTAACTACAAATATCTCTGCTGCATTAGGTGCACTTGCATCTACTGTCACTGCATGGATCATTTTAAAAAAACCTGATTTAGGTATGATTCTAAACGGAACCCTCGCTGGGCTTGTTGGGATTACAGCACCTTGTGCTATCGTAAGTCCAACTTCAGCAGCAATCATCGGCGCTGTGTCAGGTGTACTTGTGGTTCTGTCCGTATTATTTTTTGATAAAATGAAAATTGATGACCCTGTTGGAGCAACATCCGTTCACTTAGTATGTGGTATTTGGGGAACTCTTGCAGTTGCCATTTTTGGATACGAAGGATCTCCTGCTGGAGTCGACGTTCCATCTTTCTTAACACAACTTTATGGAATTTTAGCAATCGGTGGATTTACATTTGTTGTTTCCTTCATATTGTGGTTTGTATTAAAACTTGCTGGTGGAATCCGAGTGAGTGAAGAAGAAGAATTAAGTGGATTGGATCTAGGGGAACACGGAGCAGAAGCTTACCCTGATTTTAATATCCGAGTTCGTGGTTAAGGGAATAGGAGTTTAACATTATGAAAATGATCATTGCAATCATTCAACCACATAAGTTGGAAGAAGTAAAAGCTGAGTTAACCAAAAACGAAATCTATCGTTTGACAGTATCTGATGTTCAAGGTTACGGACAACAAAAAGGAAAAACAGAAGTTTTCCGTGGTCACGAATACACTGTAAATTTACTTAGAAAAGTAAGATTGGAAATAGCAGTCAACGATGAATTCGTAAAACCAACAGTGGATGCGATCTTAAAAGCAGCAAAAAGTGGTGACGGTAAAATTGGTGATGGTAAAATTTTTATCACTCCATTAGAAGAAGTGATTCGAATCAGAACTGGCGAAAAAGGCAAAAACGCCATTTAACATTCCTTTATCAAAGGAAAAATCGGAAAACGCGCGGGTGGGATACCACTCGTGCGTTTTTTTTTATTGAATGAAAATTTCCAATGAATTCGTCCCTTCTTTTCTTTCTTTGCATAAGTCATCTTTTGAAAGTTTGAGACCACCCATTCTATACTGATTTGGCATTCGTAGAGTTTCGATTGGTTTTCCATTCATTGTGACTGAGTGGATGAGGCCTTTGTTAGATGTTATTTCATAACTCAGTCTAAATTGAATAGAAAATATTTCGAAATCAACTTTCAGTCCATGAAATGCAATCGACAACATCGGATCCAAAATCAATCCATCGTGGTAAATTTGGATTCCTAATAACGATTCATAAAATAATTTTAGAAAAATTCCTGGTCCACTAGAATACACTCGCCAACCACCTTCCAAGGGGATTTTTCCTTGGATGAGTTTTTCATAATTGGAACTTGCATCAGATCGGTTCAAAAAGACAGCATCGGAGCTCGAATAATAACAGTTTGCTTGTCTGATGCGGCAATTGGGAATTCTTTTTGTAATTCCAATTGGATTTGTCAAATTGAGTTGGTTAAAAAATTCATCTGATTTACCCATGTGGGCGAGTGCTTCGCAATACCTGAGGTGAGCATGTGTGTACATCAGTCCAATTTCCCGTCCAAAATAACTAGCAGTTTCGGCACGTTTGAAAAATGTTGACTTCCCATTTTGATAAGGAACAGGTTTGTCAAATAACCGAACTCCATCGGGACCTGTTAGGTGGTTTTTGATCACTGTTAAATGAGATTCCGCTTCTTCTAAAGTAAATACATCAGAAAGGATCCCATAAATCATTGGCAAAATACTGTATTGAATGGTGGAGAATTGATCGTTTGGGTGTAATAAAAATTGTTTTGAATGATTGGGTGAAAAATGAACGAGACCTGCGATGATCCCCGAATCCATACATTCCTTTCGGATTTGATTCTTTAAAGTCTGAGTTATCGAAACGTAATAGGATTCCTTTTCTTTATTTCCTAACATTTGATAAAACCATTCTGCTTTTTGAAAGAGAATGGATTGTAATTCCGCTGTCCAAGGACTCACGGCCTCATTACGAAAACTTTCTTCTTTCGGTTGCATCGAATCATTCCAGTCACCATTTCCATACTTAGGTAATACTGTATTCGGAATGAATCGATTCGTAATTTCTTTTAGCGTGAGTTCAATCCCTTCTAAAATACTTCGATTGTTTCCAACTTCCGAAAGTAGAGAAGTGTCACCAGTTCGTTCCAAATAAGTGAAAACCGAAAGGATTGGCCAATACAAAATATCACCATGCGAATCGTTGGCTCGAATGTGTTTATCCTTTTCGTATAACATAAACCACTGCGGCCAATCACCATCTTCATTTTGTTCCCTAAAAACTCGTATGAGCAAATCTCGTATGGCCCAAAAATTGCCTGATGCCAAAAGGAATTCAAATGCCCCTTGGCAGACGTCTCTTGTCCCCCATCCTCCACCTGAAAATTGTTCTAGTCCCCTGGGATTTAGGTAGTGGATTTCCGCATTTTGTTTGTACCAAGGTAAGATCTCAACCATTTCTATGAATGCTGGATCATTGAACGTTATTGTTTGGTCCATTAAGAAAGAATTGCAAATCGTTAATTGATGGTTAGATGGTAATATTCCAATGCCATCATTTGTTACCAATTCTCCAAAAATCTGAAGTGAGAGTGAGGATTGGATTTTTGTCTTGATGGTTAGATAGGGAAGGTTTTGTGATGATTGGGATTCGAAAAGGATTCGATCATCGGAAATCAGAAAACTGGGAACTGACTCACTTTGAATGCGAAACCCTTTCCCTTGGAACCTTTCGAAACACAAACTCTTTGGATTTGGGGAAACAATAATGGAATGATTTGAAATGGATATCGAAGGTGGAATGGGCAGGTTTCCATTGTCGCCATCTAAACTCGTCGCAATTACAAAAATGGTTTCGATTGGATGGGGAAATGAATGTGAAACGAGGAGTGAAACCGAATCATTTTCATTCGCACTTAAATTGATTTGGATCGATTGATTTTTCCAAAGATACACCCATTCCAAATGATTGGGATGAAACTTTAAATAAGATGGATTCTCCAAACGTACCCATTCATCAGAAATTTTGCAAAAGATACGAAGTCCTTTCGATTGGTTCGTTCCTAAATCTCCACTTTTTCTTGCAATCAATTGGTTGGCGCTTGCATGTCCTTGTGTGAGTTGAGAAATGAAGATTCCATTGAAGTAAGCGGTTGTCGTTAGAGAAGATTCGTTAGGTGTTAGATTTGTTCCAGTTCTTAAAACCTGGCCTTGTGATCTTAAACAAAGCGATTCTTTTTTGAATAACGATACATGACTTTTTTCCTCGATAAAAAATGACAAAATGGATCCGTCTATCCCTCGTTCAACGTTACGTAATGGATCGGGAAATAGTTCCTTCAGAGTTTTTTCTGTGATTGGATCCCCATTGAGTATTTGATTTTTATGAAACAGGCTGATATTCGTTTTTTCTTTAGTTATGAGTGGACCATCATCCGATTCCCAACCATTTATACATGAATCAATGATTGATTGATCGAAAATGAAAGATTCAATTTGGTCCAAGTTTTCAAAGACAGACGCATAATAATTACAAACAAAAGATTCGCTGGATGAAATCAAAATTTCTGGAGTCGAGAGACCAATTACCGAATGTTCCCCTTGGTAATTAGAATTGGAGAACGGTTTTATATTTCCATTCTGATAAATATTTTGTCCATCTGTTGCAAATGTGGAGATGTATTGATCACAAAAAACAAAACTAGCTGGATTTTTCCCATTCACCAATTCATTTTGCCTAGATAAAATGGAATAACCATATTGGGGATTTAGAATCACTTCGTGATGGATATAGTGAGATACAAATGCTTCGTTTAACCTTGCAGAAGACGGGTCACAAAGTCCAAAATCTTGCGTATATACCAATGAAACTGCATACGATTCAGGATTCAAGTTTTGAATGTTGGTTTCTATTTTCCAACAATTCTGTTTCGGATGTAATTCAAGTTTGATTTTGATTCTGAATCCATCGACGTTCCGTTCGATTGAAATTATTTTTTCTGAAGTTCTGACGATGGGAGATCCCAAAGGTGAAAAGAGAGGTATGGATTTTGTATTCCCATCGGTATGGAAACATAGGTATAAGTTTGCTACACTGTGCTCTAATTCATTACCAAAATATAAATTGACCAATAAGTTTTGAAAGAAAATGGAATGGAGAGAAAGGTTCGATAAAAATTGAATCTTTAGACCGGATTTGTTTTGTAAAATGTACATCAAGCTTCCTTTAAAAATGGACTCATTCTATTGACCGACCATTTACCAAAATGAGTCAGGTTTAAATGATAGTCATATTCAAGTGCGGTTTCTTCCCCTTTTGCGAGGACAATGCTTGTGATTCCTAAGTTATGGAATTTTTTTAGAATTTTAGAAATTTCAAATTTCCCAACACTAGATGTGGGTCTGTCGATTACGACAAACTTAGGTTTTGCAAATTGAATTCTGATGGTTGAGATTCTAAATTTTTCGGCTAATGAAAGTTCATCGTCCCACTCTTTCAATGCAGATAAACCTCCTAAACGTTTCACTAAAGTATCTAAGTTATGATTTTTTAATTCTTTCATCACTTGAAAATCAGAGACTGAGTTTCCTAAAAATGCGGGAACAATCACATTCCGAAGCCTTCCTGGTGGTAAATAGGGTTGTTCGGGTAAAAACAAAATTTCATCTCGACTTGGTTTTAAAATTTTCCCTTCTTGATGATTGCTGATTCCTGCCAAAGCACGAAAAAAACTTAATTTTGTTTCTTCGTCGTTGGCTGTGATAAGCCACCTTTCTTTGGTTTTGATTATTAAATTTAAATGATCAAGGATGAATTTTGATTTATCACCTGAATAAATAGAAAAATTTTCAAACTGAATTTCATCGGAATGGTAATTTAGTTTTTCTTTATTTTTATTTGTATTCTCCGAGTGAACCATCGCGGTATCCAAAGTTTGTATTCGTTTGACAACGGCTGTAAATGCAGATATCGATTGGAATTGGCTAACAATGAGTGAAAATGCATTGAGCAATGTAGTGAATGCAAGACCTGCTTGTGTGATCACACCAAATTCAATTTCTCCTCTCATGTAACTCGGTGCGATGATGAGCATCGGAATGATTTGGATAAAATAATTATAACTATTCGTAAATAAACTTAATCGCAAATTAACAGAAATTAATTTTTTAAAATTGGTCACAAGTTTTTTTAGTTTGGATTTGAGTCGCACTGACATTCTCAATTCCCTGTGAGTGACTGCAATTGATTCTGCATGTTGTTTGATATGGAGTAAGTCAGATCGATAGTTGGCTTCCAAATCCAATTGATTGTAATTGAGTCGGATCAGTTCTTTGCCTAAAAAAATAGTTGATATGGTTCCAATCAAAGCATATAGAACCGCAACTAAAAATAAAATAGGGTTGATACTCCATAAAACGCCCGCAAATGAAATGGCCGAAAAGACTCCTCCAAGGAATAGAAGTAGAAAGGACAATGTTGTGGTCGTAAAAGCTTTTACATCATCTGTAATCCTTTGGTCTGGGTTTTCGATTCCTTTTTGATTTAAAATGTTATGGTAGGTTCTTTCACTTAAGTAGGATCCAGTGAGTCTCCATGTTAATTGTTCTCGCCATAAAATTCCAAGCCTTTCTTCCATAAAACGATAAATGGATCCGATGCCCGCTGATAAAAGAAATAACAATCCATAAAGAAGTGCAAATTGATAGAACTCTACCTCGTTTTTTTGTTCTATGGATGAGATAAAATCCCTTCCCACAAAACTATTTAAAACATTAAAGAGGTTAAAACAAATCACAAGGAGTAGTAGATAAATACTATAACGGATCGCAGTTGGTCCTTGTTTTGATTTTAATAATTGATGGATGATTGTAAGTAAATGTTTACCACGTTGGTATTTGATTGGTTCGATAGTCATGTATGAATTTGGGTATTATTAAAATCAAAATTTTTAAATTGGCAAGGTTTATTTTACAGTCATATCCATCGGCTGGAAAGATCCATTCAGCTTTGATCCAATTCTTTTATGGATTTGGTCGGTGAATCGCACTAAAAAAACTAAAAAACGAACAAAATTGATAAAAAACTAATTGTGTTAGTTAAATAAACTAATATGATTAGATTTATGAATATGCTCTACCACAAGTTTCCCATTTTAGTTCTCCTTTTTTCCCCGTTATTCCTTTTGGCAGAAGGTTTACCCAAAGAAAAGAGGCCAAGTACCTTGTTTTTCCAAGTGGATGGAGGTAAAATTGCTTACACACAGATAGGTTCAGGAAAAAAGAATTTTATCCTACTCCCAGGCATTGGTGATCGAAAAGAAAGTTACGCTGAATTAGCAAACCTTCTTGCAAGAGATGGAAATGTATATTCATTCGATTTGCGTGGATTAGGTGAATCAGATGTTCAATTTAATTCCTATGGTCCAAAAGAAACGGCATTTGATGTTTTGGCCTTTATCAGGAAAAAAAACTTAAACGATGTATATGTGATTGCCAACTCAATGACTGCAGCATCTGCCGTTTACATCCAATCAAAAGAAAGAAAACGAGTCTTGGGATTGGTTCTTTCTGGACCTTTTGTTCGAGATAAAGAACCTTTGTCATTTGGATTGAAGGCATTATTACAATTCTCCTTTCGTGGTCCTTGGGGACCAGCTGCCTGGGTGGCATTTTACGAATCACTTTTTCCCATCCAACCCCCAAAGGATATCGAAGACCGAAAAAAAGAATTAAAAACAAATTTAAAAGAAGAGGGAAGGATGGCCGCCATTCGCTCGATGTTATTTGCATCAAAAAAAGAATGTGAAGTTGAATTAAATGAGGCAAAAGGAAATCATATCATCGTTATGGGACTCAAAGATCCAGATTTTTCATCGCCAGAAGAAGAAGCCAATTGGATACGTTCGACCATTGGTGGACAAGTTTTTTTATACGAAAATGGAGGTCATTATCCTTTTGTGGAAGAACCGAACCGTTTTTACCAAGACATACAATCATTATGGCAAAAAAAATAAAAAGTAAATTAGGAAGACCGAAAAAAGGGCAAACCCAAATCAATCGCAGTTTGGTATTGGATTTGGCTTGGGATACCATTCAAAAAGTTGGTTTTTCCGATTTCCGATTGTCAACTCTTGCCGAAGTTTTAGGGATTCGTACACCATCCTTGTACAACCATGTGACAGATATCAATGATATCTTTCGAGAAATGAAAAAAAGGGCATTACGATTGTTAGGAGACCGATTGGAAGCAGTTTCAAAACTGACCGTAGGGAATTCAGGTCGCATTTCGCAATTTTTAAAAACCTATCGTGGGTTTTCAAAAGATTTCCCACATATGTATCCACTCGTGATCGTTTCCACTGAATTGGATCCAGAACTAAAAGTCCTTGGCGACCGGATATTACAACTCTCACTTGATGCATTTCAAATGGCAAATTTGGACAAAGAAAACATTCACAAAATTCGAATCATACGTTCCTTTGTGCATGGGTTCATTGACCTGGAACGGGAAGGTGGGTTCGGACGAAAGGAGTCGATCGAGGAAAGTTTTCAGAAACTAACAGAATCTCTCGAAACAGGAAAACTCTGGTAAAACTTTACTTTTCGGGAGAATGTGCGTGCGAAAACCTGGGATTACACTTATGGCAGCACTTACAATTACATTACCCGATGGAAGTTCCAAAGAACTCGAATCAGGAAAGTCATTTTCTGATTTTGTCCAAAACCAACTGCCTTTCTTAAAAGAGAAAGCTCTTGCCGTTGTTTTGTCCGATGGACGAACCGTTGATTTATCTTTTGTTCCAACCGAAAACACGACTGTCAAATTTCTCACCTTCGATGACAAAGAGGGAAAGGAAGTATTCCACCATTCATCTGCCCACTTACTCGGAATGGCCGTCCAAAGGTTATGGCCCGAAGCAAGGCTCACTGTAGGCCCTGTCATTGAAAATGGACCTGGATTTTTCTTTTATGATATCGATTTTGGAGACTTGGTCATCACAGTGGATGACCTTCCCAAAATTGAAGCCGAAATGGCAAAAATTGTGAAAGAAGACCTAACCGTAAAACGGTGGGAACTTTCCAAAGAAGAAGCGATAGAAAAATTCAAAAAAGAAAACGAACCTTATAAAGTAGAACTCATCCAAGGTTTTGATGCCGCCTCAGTTTCGTTATACGGACAAGGGGAGTGGTATGACCTTTGCCGTGGACCACATGTGGCGCGAACAGGCCAACTCAAAGCCTTCAAACTCACAGCAATTTCTGGTGCCTATTGGAAAGGCGATTCCAAAAACAAACAACTCACTCGTATTTATGGAGTATCCTTCCCCACCAAAAAACTGTTAGATGAATATATCTTTCTCATCGAAGAGGCGAAAAAAAGGGACCATCGAAAACTCGGAAAAGAATTGGATTTGTTTAGTTTCCAAGATGAGGCACCTGGTTTTCCGTTTTGGCATCCAAAAGGTACAGTGTTATGGAACACCCTAGCATCGTATATCCGAGAAGAATGTTTTCGTCGTGGGTATCAGGAAATCAAAACTCCCGCCATTTTAAATTCCAGCCTTTGGAAAAAGTCCGGGCACTGGGATAATTTTAAAGAAAACATGTATTTCACTGACATCGATGAAAGTGAGTTTGCCGTCAAACCCATGAACTGTCCTGGATGTTGTTTGATTTACAAATACCATATGCACTCTTACAGAGAACTACCCCTTCGGTTTATGGAACTCGGGAATGTGCATCGTCACGAAATGTCTGGGGTTTTGCATGGACTCTTCCGTGTTCGTGCCTTTACCCAAGACGATGCCCACATCTATGCTCCTCTTGATAAAGTAGAATCGGAAGTAGAAGACATCATTGACTTTACATTTGATGTGTACAAAAAGTTTGGATTCACTGAATTCAAAACCTTCATCGCGACAAGACCTGAAAAGTCACAAGGTAGCGACGAAGATTGGAACCTCGCCACACAAGCCTTACACGATGCTCTTAAGAAAAAAGGAATTGAATACGGGATCAAAGAAGGGGACGGAGCCTTTTATGGTCCTAAAATTGAATTCAATATCAAGGATTCACTCGGAAGGTTATGGCAATGCGGAACGGTTCAAATTGACTTCTCTATGCCGAACCGATTTGAACTCGATTTCACTGCCTCTGACGGAAAAAAACATGCACCAGTCATGATCCATAGAGCCATCTATGGATCTCTCGAAAGGTTCATTGGAATCCTCATCGAACACTTCGAAGGAAAATTTCCTTTGTGGCTGAACCCAACTCAAATTCGTGTCTTAACTGTGGCAGAAACTCATAGTGATTACGCGAAGGAAGTGTATCAGGATTTAGTAATGCAAGGTTTCCGTGTCGAATTGGATGTTCGGAACGAAAAGATTGGAAGCAAAATTAGGGATTCCATCATGAAACGCAGTAGTTACACTCTCATCCTTGGGGATAAAGAAAAAGAAGCAGGAAGTATTTCGTATCGCCGTATGGGAGAAGAAACGACTGCTACTGTTTCACGTGATGGATTTCTTTCTTTACTCAAAGGTGAACTCAACTAAAGAAATTTCTTGACTAACACTGGTAGGGCTTTACGATTCCTTCCAGTGTCCAAGAGCCAAGCATATCCTACGATAAGGGAACCAGAAACTCTTTATCTGGATCTACCGATACACCCACCGTATGACGTCTGTGATGCGTATGATGCCATTGCAATGATGGAAATACCCATCACCGAAGGTGTGACTTTGGGTTGGAAAGTCAGTCGGATGCAATTTGTGGATGGATTGGGAAGGGATGTTCACTTTGACTGTCCGAACATTGTCATCACAGGTGGCCAAAACTTAGGACAAAAACCAGTCTCTCTTTATGTGGTGGCTGCGTTCTATGATGCCGCTGATCGTCTTTTATCTTGCCAAACGTCCGAACACTGTGTCCAAGCTTGGGAGCGGTATGATGTGCCTGGGCTTTGGAGTCGATTTCCTTTTCCAGTTTCTGAAATCGCGCGTGTGACAATGCGCATCACGGTCACTGGTTGTGAAATCCAAACAAGGATGGGGGAAGAAAAACCACCAATCCAATCCAAACCGAACAAAAAAGAATTCAAAAAAGAATGGAAACGCGCTGGGCATGTCGTTGGCATCCATGGTTTCCAAAAATGGAACCCTGGGAAGGGGGAACTTCTCTATGCAACAGAACCCCTCACCAAAGAAAATCGGCTTCGGTTTCGTTTGGAACGGAGGGAAAACCAAAGATTCCAATTCCTTGCTCTCGTCACATCCACAGACCCAAGTGCAAACGAAACAAAATGGGACAACCTCATCCAATATGTTCTCTATGATGGATCTGGCAGAATTTGCCATGGTGGTTCTTGTATGGGGATGGGAAACCACGGAGAATACGTCTCTCTTGTCCCGATTTTGCCTGAAATTCTCGATTCCGAATCCCTTTCCATCGAATATGTGGTCTGGGAAGGACCTACTGGTACGCTTTAGTAGGAGAAGTAGGGCAATTCATAAGAAATGTACTTGCATGCCTCGATTTTCATCCGAAATTGGAAATTGAAAGAAATTTCGGAGACTGAATGCAGAAACGGCCCAACCCTAGAGGGAACCCAAACCAAGATAAATTCGCCCACATCAGAATTAACGAACAAATTACCAATGTAGCATCGATCCGGCTCGTCTCTGACGAAGGGTCCGATATCGTTACTCTGGACGAAGCTCTGAGAAGAGCTAAAGAAGCTAACCTTGATTTGGTGGAAGTCTCGGGTGACCAAGATGTTCACGTCTGTAAGCTGATCGATTTTGGAAAATACAAATTCGAACTTCTGAAAAAAACGAAAGAAGCGAAAAAGAAACAACACGTAGTCACGGTGAAAGAAATTAAAATCCGCCCGCGGATTGATAACCATGACTTCGAGATTAAGAAGCGTCATGCTTTAGAATTCTTGCAAAAGGGTGATAAGGTAAAAGTGACACTTCGATTCCGAGGCAGAGAGATGGTTCACTCTGAAATTGGAATGAATATTGTTAACCGGTTTGTCGAGGACCTAAAAGAGCATGCCTCTCCCGAAAAAATGCCGGTACACGACGGAAAGACGATAGTGGTCGTGATGAACCCAATTGGTGAAAAACCTAAAGGATAAAAACAACTATGTATAAGCTGAAGACAAATAGGGCAGCAGCCAAACGTTTTAAGTTTACCAAATCTGGTAAAATCAAACGTGGTTGTGCGTTCCGAAGACATATCTTAGAGAAAAAATCTCCTAAGATGAAACACCAAAGCCGTGGAATGCACGTCATCCATGAAACCGATTATAACCGTGTAGAAAAACTTCTACCTTACGGAGGTTAAACGATGCCACGCGCAGTCAACGGAACCATTCATAAAAATCGTAGAAAAAAAGTACTCGCTAAAGCAAAAGGTTTTAGAGGCGGACGTTCTAAACTTTTCAGAACAGCAAAGTCTGCTGTGATGAAAGCAGGTCAATGGGCATACCGTGACCGTAGAAAGAAAAAGTCCGAATTTCGCAAACTTTGGATTACGCGTATTAATGCTGCTGTGAGAGAAAACGGAATGTCCTACTCAAAGTTCATCCACGCACTCAAAACACACGGAATCAATTTAGACCGTAAGACATTGGCTGATCTTGCCTACAACCACAAAGAAGTATTCAACGCCATCGTCGAAAAAACCAAAGTCGCTAAGTAAATTAGTGCTTGATTGGAATGGAATAGCTCGTCTATTCTATTCCATCGGATTGTTATCATGTTAAAAATAGAAACCATTGAAGAGCTAGAAAGTAAAGTTGTTAAGGCTTTGGAGTTAATCCAAGACCTAAGAACAGAAAACGCACGCCTAGAGAGACGGAAAACGAGTCCCTTCGCGCGGAAAACGACCAAATGAAGCTCGCAATGGAGGAAAAAGAACGCGAATTAAAAACTCTGCGCTCACAACTCCAAGAAGCGACGGACGAATTAAACCAACTCAAAGAGAGAGAAGGTTTACTCGAATCCAAAGTGCACCAACTCCTCGGAAGATTGGATGGACTCCCCACAACAGGAAGTTCCACTCCGAAAGCACCGCTCCCTCCAACGGACGTTAGTGCTGATGTAGCTCCAGTTGCCGCTTCTGCAGCCGTTGCCACCCCTAGTTTAACCACAGAAGACGATGATGAAATCATTTTACTTGATGAAGACGAATCCGAATTCCAAGCAGAAGAAGTGTTAGAAAAAACACCTGCCTCTGCTTCTTTTGAAAAGGAAGAACTGATTGTGGAATCAGAAGATGAAGTTCCTACTGTGGAAATTGATGAGGATGATGATATCATCATTGATGATGAAGACGAAGCGATCAGTGTTTTTGATGCCGACGATGATGATGATTTTCTCATCATAGAAGACGATCCTAAATAAAAGATATGGCAGAATCTGCCCCAAAATCTCAAAAAATAACCAAACAAATATTTGGTGAGACATATACAATCGTTGGTGAAGCCTCTTCGGGTTATATCTCTGAAGTGGCTGATTATGTGGAATCTCGCTTATTGGAACTTGGAAAAGTTTTACCCAATGCCTCAAAAACCAAATTGGCAGTGCTTTGTGCCTTAAACCTTGCCGACGAACTTTTCCAAATGCGAGATATCACAGCGAAAGCAAACGAAAATCCAGAACTTGAAGAAAGAACCAAAAAGATCATAACTCTCTTGGAAGAGGGGATCATCGGGGATCATTTTTGAATCCAATTGCAAAAAAAGACGCAAGGGAAATTCTAAAAACAAATATCGCCAAACTCACAGACAGAGAAGAGTTAGAAGCTGGCATTCTGAAACGATTGTTCCCACTCTTACAAGGGAAATCCAAAATCATCACTTATGTTCCAGACCTTCGCTTCGAAGTCGATGTTTTACCTGTTGTGGAATCTTCTCCTTTGCCAAGGCCAACAGGATTCATTGAACTCCGCCATTCTGCCAAATGGTACTTTCCAAAAATCGAAACAGACAAAGGACTACGATTCATCCGGCCTTTCACGTTTGAAAAAGGCGCCTATGGAATGTGGGAACCGTTAGGAGATGAGGAGATATCCGTAGAAGAAGCGGATTTGATCCTCGTACCAGCCCTTGGTTACCATCAAAACGGGTACCGACTCGGACGTGGTGGTGGGTATTATGATCGCATTTTAACTTCAGAATCGATACAAAAGAAATCCATTGGCTTTAGTTTTTCTAAATTTTTTCCCGTCCCATTCTTATACGAAGAGCACGATGCAAAAGTCGGAAAAATGATTACGGAATTTCAGATTCTTTCGTTTTTCGATTGAATCCACGTAGGATTCTGACACGATTCCAGGTAGAATATGGACCAAGAAAAACTTCTCACATCCCTTGCTGAAAAGACCAAAATGGAACAAGAGTCTGATTTGGGAGACCTTGAACAATTTCTTACGTTTACCATTGAAAGGGAATTCTTTGGGATCCGATTGCTTCTTGTCCATGAAATTTTAAAACCTGTTCTCATCACTCGGATACCCAATGTGGATGATTATATATTAGGTGTGATCAACCTTCGTGGAGAGATCATTCCCATTGTGGATTTGAAAAAAAGATTCCACTCCACCGATTCAGACATCCATCCCATTTCGCGAATCGTTGTTGTCATGTTAGATGAGAAACGCATAGGGATTTTAGTCGATGAAGTCAAACAAGTCGTAAAAATCCAAAAGGATTATATCAGTTATACAACGGATGACTTGTCGTTAAACTATAGTAAGATGGTTGAATCGGTATCACGATTCGAGGATCATTTGATTTTGAATTTGGACTTGGAACAAATCGTTGATTTTGTTTCATCCACAAAGTAAGGGAAAAGGGATACGACATTGGCTGGAATTTTAGGCGAATACACAGAAGTTTTCCTGGAAGAGTCCGAGGATCAAATTGAAGAACTCAATTCCAATTTGGTGAAACTCGAAAAAGATCACGAAAATCCAGAAATCATTAATGATATCTTTCGAGCGGCTCACTCTTTAAAAAGTTCATCCGCTTTTGTTGGTTTATACAATTTATCTGACTTAGCTCATACAATGGAAAACCTTCTCCAAAAAATCCGAGAAGGGAGTTTAGAAATCAATGTAAAATTGGTAAACTTACTCTTCGAATGTTTTGATTTGATCAAACAAGTGATAGAAGGAGTTGCCAATGGAGTGAAGGTGGAAACTCCTTTCACAGACATGATCCAAAAATTACAGGATTATGAAGTGTCCGTTTCTGGAGGTGGTGGACCAACCACTGCTACAACAAAAACAGTGACACAAGCGAGTGGAACAAAACAAGTTGTTGGGAATCATGCGGAATCTTTTGGCAATTTATCAGAAGAAGAAATTTCTGAAATCAGAATGGCGATCAAGGAAGAAGACGGACTCTCTGCATTTTCCGTTGATTTACGTTTAAAAAATGACACGCCGATGCAAAATCTTCGATTGTTATTGATTTTGCAATCAGTCACCCAGTCTGGAGTTGTGATCAAATGCAATCCAACTGAGGAAGCTTTGGACAATGGACAAGGTAGTTACGCACTTTCGTTTATTACAGTAACCAAATATTCAAAAGATGAATTGTATACACAATGTAATATTGATATGGTGGAAACACTTTCCGTCCAAGAAATCAATATCCCCGAGACAGAAATGGAAGCACTTGAAAAACGTGCAGAGAGTTCTGTGAAAGAATCTAATTCGAAAGTATCCAGTTCAATTGATACAGAAGAGAAAGTTCCAACCAAAGGGTCTGCCAATTTTGATAAAGCAGTTACCGATTCCAAGGTTGTGATGCGAACCATCAAAGTTTCCTCAGACAAACTCGACCAACTCATGAACAATGTGGGGGAACTTGTCATCACAAACTCAGGTTTCCAAAAGATCTATGATGATTTGGTGGCTCAGTTCGGTGAAGACTCTCTATTTAATGAACTCAAAGGGAAAATTGACCAAATCAATCGGATTTCGAAAGACTTACAAACAGGAATCATGAACATCCGAATGGTTCCGATTGGATCGGTGTTCAATCGATTCACGAGACTCATTCGGGATTTATCACTCGAGACTGGAAAACAGGTCAATTTGGTCTTACGTGGTGAGAATACAGAACTTGATAAAAAGGTCATTGATGCCATTGGAGAACCACTCATCCATCTCATTCGGAATTCTGTGGACCATGGAATTGAATCTCCTGAAGAACGAAAACTAGCAGGAAAGTCGGAAGAGGGAACTGTCGAACTCAATGCCTACCAAGGTGGTTCCAATATCCTTGTGGAAATTCGCGATGATGGTAAGGGACTGAGTAAAAATAAAATCCTACAAAAAGCCATCGAACGTGGGTTAGTCACAGAAGCCGATTCACAAAACCTTTCTGAATCCGATATCTTTCAGTTTATTTTTGCTCCTGGTTTTTCCACAGCAGACAAAATCTCTGACATCTCTGGTCGAGGGGTTGGGATGAATGTGGTAAACAAACTCATCGAAGAATTCAAAGGAAAAATCATCATCCATTCAGAAGAAGGAAAAGGATCATCCTTTACCCTATCTTTCCCACAAGCACTTGCCATCATTCCTTCGATCCTTGTGATCATGGAAGAAGAGGTGTATGCCTTCCCATTATCAGAAGTATCCGAAACCATCAAGGTCAATTTGGACCAAATCACCACTTTGGAAGGCCACGAAATCATCAATTTACGAGGAGAGGTTTTACCTATCTACCGTTTGAATCGTATATTGGGACTTGCTGACAAACAAGAAATGTTGGAAGTTCCAGTTGTCATCGTAAACTACAAAACTCGCAAACTAGGTTTTATGGTGGATGACCTCATTGGAAAACACGAAACGGTCATCAAATCTTTAGGTAAAAATTTTAAGGACGTACAAGGTTTAACAGGTGCCACGATCATGGGAGACGGAACCATCATTTTGGTATTGGATATCCCTGGACTTGTCGAAATCGCAGCAGACAAAGTGGATTGGACAGACAAACTCGTGTCAGGTGAGATGATGAAACGTTCCTCAACGATTCGTTCCCTTGAGATGTCTGATTCTGAATATATATTTAAATCAAACCATCCAACCAATCGATATAACGCGAAATTGATTGAGTTACGAGCAAAAGACAAATCTCGTACCAAAAAAGAAAAACACAAAATCGAAAAACATATCATTGTGCCAAAAGAAGAAGTGTACACAGAAGAACCTGTTACCAATCAAAAAATTACAACAGAAGTTTCCAAAAAAGAAACCACAGTGAATGGACATTCTGAAGACCATTCGACAACGACGGAAACAACAACAGCGACACTTGTCCTGGATCATAAAACGGATGAAATCCATCGATTGGCTGATGTTGCCAAAATTGACAACGTAAAACAGACGGAAAGGGAACAGGCAGCAGAAATCATCAAAGGATTTGTTGAGCAGAAAGAAGAAAGGTTAAACCAAGTAGCTGCACTGAATTCTGATGAGATCAATCAAATCATGTCTTCCAAAGATATCAAAAAATTGGAAAACATTGTCAATACGGGTATGATGAATGCGGGTGTCGTTTTGTCTCAGTTAGTTGGCAAAGAAGTCGAATTATTTATCCCAGAAATTAAATTAACCGACCGAGATGGTTTGGCAAAAGAATTTCGGTATTCCATGGATCAGTTTTTTGGAATGAAAATCCGAATGACTGGGGATTTAAATGGAAATTTACTGATGATGTTTTCGGAAGAAAACGGTTCAGAAATTGCGAAAGAACTGCTCGGATCGGAAGAAGCCAAATATGCAGATGGCAACAATCATAAATTGTCTGATGATATGATGTCTGTATTGTCCGAAATTTCCAATATAGTTTGTTCGAGTGTGATGAATTCGCTTTCCAACAAACTAAAAAAGGAAATTTTACCATCTGTCCCAGAGATGATCACTGGAAGTTTTATGGAAGTAGTCGACATCGTAAAACCAGAAAGGACAAAGTTTTTGTCCATGCACACTGAGTTCAATCACCAAGGTAGTAACCTAATTGGTGTTTTAGTATTTTTACCAGATTTCGACGAGTTAGTTGAGTTGATTCATAAATCATGAACAAAAAACCGACTGTTGTGATCATCGATGACTCACTTCTTGTGAGGAATATTTTAAGTGATGCCCTCACCAAAAAAGAGGAAATTTCCGTCATAGCCACAGGCAAAACGGGCATGGACTGCATCGATCTCGCAGAAAAACTAAAACCCGATTTTATTGTCTTAGACATTGAAATGCCGATCATGGACGGTCTTACGGCACTCGCTGAAATTAAAAAAAAGAAACTTCCGAGCCACGTCATCATGCTTTCCGTTCTCACCCAACATGGGGCAGATGCTACCTTTAAGGCTTTGGAGCTTGGTGCCGTTGATTTTATCCCAAAACCATCGAGTGGGAACCAATTTTCCCCAGAAGACATTGCCGCTGTTTTATCCTTAAAAATCAAAGGGTTCTCTGATTCGAAACTGGTAAGTTTGGAGCCGATCCTTCGTCCCGAACGAACCGACCGCCAGATAAATAAAAGTTTTCAAAAACCGATCCAAGTAGATGCTATCGGTATTGGTACCTCTACGGGAGGACCAAAAGCGTTACAAACCGTTTTTGCAGGGATTCCAGCTGATTTTCCAAAGCCTATTTTTGTTGTGCAACATATGCCAGCAGGATTTACGAAGGCTTTTGCTGATAGATTGAATACTCTGTCTAAAATACAAGTGAAAGAAGCAGAACAGGGTGATTTGGTGAATTCCGGAACCGCTTACATTGCCCCCGGTGATTACCAAATGAAGGTCGTCTCAAAAGGAAAAGATCGTTTCATTGAGCTGACTCATTCCGAACAAGTCAATGGACATCGACCTTCCATAGAGGTTTTATTTGATAGTTTGGTGGAGTCATATGGAGCAGATCACCTTTTGTCCATGATCATGACTGGTATGGGAAAAGATAGATCACACGCAATATCCAACATACACGCGAAAGGTGGTATTACCTTAGCTCAGAATGAAGCAACTTCTGTAGTGTATGGGATGAACCGCGTTGCAGTAGAACTAGGGGGGATCGATTTTGTTCTCCCTGTTGAAGAATTAGTACCGAAAATGATAGAATTATTAAAGTCGAGAGGGAATTAAAATGGCAAGAATTTTGGTTGTAGATGATGCAAAATTCATGAGAACGCTCGTTAAAGATGCGTTAGTTGGAGCGGGTCACGAAATCGTAGGTGAAGCAGAGAATGGTAATATTGCGGTTGAACAATACAAAAACCTCAAACCAGACTTGGTCACGATGGACATTACCATGCGCGAAAAAGATGGGATTGAAGCAACAAAGGAAATCATTAAATTTGATGCTTCGGCAAAGATCATAATGGTGACTGCACTTGGACAAGAAGACCTTTTAGCTAAGGCAATCAAAATGGGTGTAAAGGATTTTGTTGTGAAACCATTTCCTCCGGAAAGATTGCAACAAGCAGCTGCTAAAGCACTAGGTTTATAAATCGTGTCCCAAACGCCGGAGTTCATCGTCCGGTGGCAAAATCAGGACGGTGGATTGACTGAAGGACCTTTAACGGTTTTATGGTCTCTGATTGATAGTTATAAGGTTGATATTTTTGAAGTCTCCCTTTCGCGTATCACATCCGATTTCATTCAATTTTTGAGAACAAGTCAATCCTTGTCCATCGAGCTTACCTCTGAGTTTGCTGTGATGGCCGCCCATTTGGTGTATTTAAAATCGAAGGCACTTCTCCCTGACCCAGGTTTTGAAGAAGAAGACTATGAGCCACCTCTCCCGAAAGAACTTGTGGATAAACTATTGGAACATAAAAAATTCCAAATGGCAGGCCAACGTTTGGCAGAACTGGACAGATTGACCGCCGGGATGTTTACCAGGGAAACCAACCAAGTTTTAGATGAAACGGAAGTTTGGCTTGATGTCAGTCTTGTGGACTTGATTTCTGCCTTTAATTCTATTTTGGAACAGGAAAGTTCCAATGAGGAAGAGGAACAAATCCCAATTTACGAAGGGGTTTCCCAGTATTCCGTAGAAGATAAAATGGCTTACCTCCAGAATTTATTAGAAAAAACGGGCGAAATTCATTTTATGGATTTGTTTGAAAATGACAAACCAGAAAAAAAAGAAATCGTCGCAGCCTTCCTTGCTGTATTAGAAGTTGTTAAAATCCGGGTTTGCAAAGTGATCCAACACGCAGTTTTCGGAGAAATCAAAATAGTCAAGGTTTAGATCAATTTGGAAGAAAGAAACTATACAAAGGGCCTTCTTGAGGCACTTCTCTTTTTGTCTTCAGATCCAATCAAATTATCTGCTCTTGCGAAGTCTTGTGGAATTGAAAAAACAGAAGCACGAGAACTATTGGATGAATTGATACTTGATTACCAAGAAAGAGAAGGTGGTTTTTTACTGCGTGAAATCGCAGGCGGATACCAATTCATCACCAACCAAAAATATAGCGAAATCCTATCTCATATTTTCAAAGATAAAAAGAGGGAAACTCTCTCTCGAGGGACCTTAGATACTCTTGCTATCATTGCTTACAAACAACCCATCACATTGACCGAGTTAGACGAAATCCGTGGAGTCTCCTCTAGAGCAATGGTCGCAAGTCTCATGTCTAAAAAATTGGTGAAAGCAGTGGGACAAAAAGAAGTGCCGGGTCGCCCCACATTGTATGGAACTACCAACGAATTTTTATTACATTTTGGTTTGAGTAAACTCACAGACCTACCTACACCTGTTGAAGTAAAAGAACTCAAATTTGAGGATTTTTCACCTGATTCCATTATTGTCACTGATGAGACAGAAATGAATCCTGACTTTGATTTAGATTCTTTACCAGAAGAATTAAAAGAAGAGAAAATCAATGAGTAATGCGGAAGAAGAATTAAATAAACTCCGATCTGATATCGATTCCCTCGATACTCAAATCATAGATTTGATTCAAAAACGAGCTGGTTTTGCACAGGAAATTGGTAGGGTGAAAAAAGAATCGGGTGGACCAATTTACCGACCTGATCGTGAAAAAGATGTGTATGAAAAGGTAACAAAACTTTCCGGAGGACCACTTCCTTCTTCTGTGATCCGAGCTATTTATCGTGAAATGATGTCTGGCACCATCGCCTTAGAACACCCGTTAAGGATAGGTTTTTTGGGGCCAGAAGGTAGTTTTTCTCATTCGGCGCTAAGATCCAAATTTGGAACTTCCATAGAAGCTGTTCCTCAAACTTCCATACCGGATGTATTTCGTATGGTAGAAGAAGAAAAATTAGATTATGGTGTTGTCCCAGTTGAAAATTCGACGGAAGGGCAGGTGAGTTCCACTCTGGATATGTTTTTGGAAACAGATCTCTTCGTCTATTCAGAGTTATACCAAAGGATCTCTTTTTCTTTACTTGGATTTGAAACAAATTTAGCTTCCGTGAAAAAGATTTATGGAATACGGATTGGAAATGAACAATGCCGTAACTGGATCTCAGCGAACTTACCAAATGCAGAGGTTGTGGATACATCTTCCACTGCGATGGCTGCGAAATTAGTATCAGAACGAAAAGATGGTCTCGCAATTGCATCAAAAATTGCTGGAGAAATTTATAACTTAGGGGTGATTGCGGAAGGCATTGAAGATTATTCAGGGAATACCACTCGGTTTTTGGTGATTGGTAAAACCGAATCGCCTCAAACCAAAGAGGATAAAACATCTATCGTTTTTTCTATTCCCAACCAAACTGGATCATTATTTCAAATATTAAAAACTTTTAATGATGCTTCTGTGAACTTAACCAAAATTGAATCTAGACCACTCAAACGTAATTTATGGGAATACCATTTTTTCATTGATTTCATTGGTCATAAATCAGATCCAAAAATCAAATTCCTTCTTGAGTCCATCAAATCACAATGTAAGGCATTAAAAGTCCTCGGTTCTTATCCAACTGCAGGATCCTTTCCGACATGAATCTTCAGAAGGTCCTCATTTACGGAATGGGGCTTATGGGTGGATCACTTTCTCTTGCCATCCGAGACAAGTACCCCAAAACAAAAATTCATGCAGTGGTTCGCTCAAAAAAAAGTAAAGAGTCCATCCTTGAAAAAAAATTAGCAGATCAAGTTTTGACATTAGAGGAAAATCAAAAGATCAATTTTGAACTCTATGATCTTGTCGTTTTTAGTACACCTGTCGCGTCAGTATTAAATCTGATTCCAAGTCTACCGAAGACAGGATCTACTATCTTTATGGATTTGGGTTCCACAAAACAATCGATTGTCGACTCTGTGGACCAACACTTCGAAGATTTGGAACACAACTATATCTCCACGCATCCTATGTGTGGTTCAGAACAAACGGGTCCCCTTGCGGCACTGAATGGGCTCTACCAAGATAAACTATGTATTTTGACAAAACCAAAACATGCCCGCCAAACTACTTTTGATGCCGTGAAAGTGTTTTGGGAAACGATTGGATCTTGGACGATCCAAATGGATGCAAAGGTCCATGATGAAACCTTGGCTTATGTTTCCCATTTACCTCATGTAATTTCGACTCTACTTGTCAATGTGGCTGGGAAAAACAAAACCACTATGGAACAAGTGTCATCCATTCCAAAACCGATCACAGGTGGTGGGTTTCGTGATATGTCAAGGATCGCTGGCTCCAATGCCGAAATGTGGACTTCTATTTTTGAAGAGAACAAATCATTTTTAAAAAACTCAATCGACGAATTTATCTCCGAACTTACAAACTTTCGAGAACTATTGATCGATGATATGACTCTCGATGAATCCAAAATTCATTCTATTTGGGAACTTGCACTCAAACAAAAAGAAACCATACAAAAATCAAAATGAAGTTTTTAAAAAATATT
This sequence comes from Leptospira biflexa serovar Patoc strain 'Patoc 1 (Paris)', assembly GCF_000017685.1. Classification (NCBI taxonomy): domain Bacteria; kingdom Pseudomonadati; phylum Spirochaetota; class Leptospiria; order Leptospirales; family Leptospiraceae; genus Leptospira; species Leptospira biflexa. The sequence continues at coordinate 2,458,079 of NC_010602.1, read as the reverse complement.
ACAAAACTGAGCGGTTGTCAGGCGGCCATTTTAACCAACCAAAGTGCTTTTGGTTACAACGGAAAGTATCACTTCCAAACTTATTCTGAAATTTTTAATCTCAAAACCATTTTTTTACCAGAACATGGGTTGTTTGCTGAGTTGCAAGACCAGGTGAGCGGAGATGAGTTGCAGTATCTTTTTGGGGATAAACAAATTATTAATTTGTATGGCAAAGAAGAAATTAGTTTGGTTCCTCCGAGGGAAAGTTTACAAAACTTAGATGTTGTCATCATTGATATCAAAGATGTTGGATCCAGATATTACACATTTTTAACGACTGCGTATTATATTTTAGAAGAAATTTCTAAAATCAAAAAAGAAACAGGTAAGGCTCCAATTTTTTTGGTCATCGATTCTCCAAATCCCATAGGAACAAAGGTAGAGGGAACTCCATTAGTGGATACCTATCAATCGTTTGTGGGAGTGAAAACCGTATTACACCGACATGGGCTCACACCCGGGGGCCTACTCACTTATTATAATGATACTTTCCACTTGAATGTAGATGTCGTGGTCGTGCCAATCGGTGTTTACCACCAGAAAAAAAATTCATCTTTCGAATGGGTACCACCTTCGCCTAATATTCCGACGCAAAACACTTGTTTTGTGTATCCAGGAATGTGTTTACTCGAAGGAACCAATCTTTCGGAAGGCAGGGGAACCACAAAACCATTTGAAACCTTTGGTGCTCCCTATCTACTTGGTTCTGCAAAACTCGAACTTGAAAAACGATTATCGAATCATCAAAAAGATTCGTTCCGACTGCGTAACTTACGTTTTTTACCTACCTTCCATAAATATGTTGGTACGATTTGTGAGGGTTACCAGCTCATGGTTTTAAGACCGAAACAATTCCATTCTTTGTACTTTGTTTTATTTTTTCTCAAACAACTCCGTGAGTTGTTTCCTGATCAGTTTGCATTTTTAAAAGGTGTGTATGAGTTTCGTTCGGATCGGCCAGCCATTGAACTCCTTGTGGGTGATCCTTACTTACTCGACTATTTGTACGGAAACCATACGGAATCTGATTTGGAAATGTACCTGAAAGAAAATGAAACTCGATGGTCTAAGGCAATAAAACCTTACCGGTACTAAATTTTTTAACAAAATGGTGTTGCAGACCGACTAAAGAGTAGGTATACAATGACCATGACAAAACTGTTTCGAACCATCATCCTATTTTCCCTAATGACTACTCTATTTACCAATTGTGGGTACAACCATATCCAAGAGTTGGATGAGGAAGTCACTGCCTCTTGGGCAGAAGTTCTCAACCAATACAAAAGAAGGGCTGACTTAGTTCCCAATTTAGTTTCTGCCGTCAAAGGATTTGCCAACCAAGAAAAAGACATCATGAAAGGAATTGCAGAAGCAAGAGCCAAAATTGGATCCATCCAAGCAACTCCAGAACTCGTTAACAATCCTGAAAGTTTAAAACAATTTGACCAAGCACAAGGCCAACTTGGATCCGCATTGTCAAGATTACTCATGATCCAGGAAAACTACCCACAACTCAAGTCGGACCAACATTTTTCTGATTTAATGGCCCAATTGGAAGGTACAGAAAACCGAATCACTGTGGCAAGAAATCGTTTCATCAAAGCCACAAAAGAGTTCAATGTATACATTCGAAAGTTCCCAGCTGTGCTCACTGCAAAGGCATTTGGATATGAAGCAAAAGCAACGTTTACAGTGGAAGACCAAAAGACCATTGAAAACGCACCAAAAGTAGAATTTTAAATATAAATTTCTGATCCAAAGTGAGTGGGTAAGTAGACCCACCAAACATGGCTTACATGAAAGTCCATGGAACTATTTTTCTTAAGGATGGCAAAACCAAGAATGGAAACCGGCAAACAATTGCCGGTTTTTTTATTTAGAATTGGAAGTAGAGAAAGGGACTCGATACAGTCACACTGTAAATGATAAAGGAAGTCACGTAGAGTAAAATACAAGTTGGGATGAGGAAATACAAATTGTCCGTGATGATGGCAAATCGGTCCTCCTTTTTATCCTGCATGATATCAACAAAAAACAAAAAACCCACAAGCACGACCAAACTGAAACTCATCTGAGGGAATTGACCACTCGCACCAGTAAAAGCCCTTTCTAACATGATGTTTGTGATCCCCATACCAGTTGGTACTTCTTGTGTTGCTTTCGCACGAAAGAAAAAACATGACAAAACAAAAACTCCGACTGGATACAAAGGTTGTAAATACCGTGGCACTCGATTCCACGCGTTTCGCATGGTTTCAAATTTAAACACAAATTTTTCTACCACCATCATTGTCGAGTGGAGGGTTCCCCAAAGTACAAAGGTCCAATCGGCCCCATGCCAAATGCCCGAAACAAAAGTAGTGATAAAAAGATTCACATACGCTAACACCTCACCCCGGCGGTTTCCACCTAGGGTGATGTAAACATAATCACGTAACCACGAGCTAAAGGAAATATGCCACCGCCTCCAGAGTTCACTGAGTGTTCCCGAAAGAAAAGGACGATCAAAGTTTTTTGGAATTTGAAATCCAAGGATCCTTGCGGTTCCAATGGCGATATCAGAGTACCCAGAAAAATCACAGTAAATCTGCACAGCAAATAATATGGCTGCGATCCACATACCTATCCAATTGTATTCAGTGGGACTGGCGTAAATGGGATCAATCACATAGGAAACAGGGTCGGCGATAAATGTTTTTTTAAAGATTCCCCAAAAGAGTTGTTTCAAACCTTGTTTTAGATTTTCCTTTGTAAAGTCTTTGGAATCCAAAAACTGATGTAAAACATCACTGGCACGAAGGATTGGTCCTGCCACAAGTTGTGGGAAAAAAGATAAAAATAATCCAAAATGGAAAATGGATTTGGCTCTTACTACAACTCCTTTATAAACATCAACTGCATAGGAGACTGCTTGTAAGGTAAAAAAACTAATCCCCATTGGGAGGAGGATTCCCGATTTTTGTACAAATTCTGGATCACATGCAGTGAAGGAAAACGTTTGGTTCCAAACCGTAATCGTAAAATCCAAATACTTAAATACAAATAATAAACTTAAATTACTCCAAACGGCAACATTCAGCCAAAAGATTTTTTTGGATTTTGAATTTGTTTCTTCCATGTAATCGACTGCAAGTTTTGTGATCACAAAAGAAAAAACGAGTAATATTAGAAATGGTATGCGAAAGATCGCATAGAAATACAAACTAACAGCAAATAACCACAAACCTTGGAATCGTTTGGGGATTAAAAAATATATAAAGATAACAATTGGAGCAAAAATTAAATAATGTACGGAATTAAAAAGCATTTGGTTTTTTTTCCTTCAAAGCGGAACGAATGGATTCAGCTGCCCAAAGATTTCCTAATTTCGTTAGGTGGCCATCTCCAGGTATGTAATAGTCTTGGATCCCTGCTTTTTTTGTTTTTCCATGAATTGTAAATTCGCGACCACACATTGTATTTGTATAAGGTAAAATTTCTAAGGTTTTCACAGATTTTGAATCCAGATACTTTTTCGCCCTAAGCGCATAATTGCCTAAAGGATTGTATTTTCCCAATTGGCGACAATACACTTCCTCGATCTGCATGGGTAAAATGACAGGAATGAACTCAAAGCCTTTTTCTTTCGCAAATTGGATCATGAGATCATAAGCTCTCGTTGTGGTTTCGGGAAGTGGTTCCAAGTCATTTGGATTGATTGGCGTATCGGAACATTGAATCTGTAAATTGGGGATAGGAGTTGGACAGACAAAGTGTTCCGTATCTTCACATTGTATTTTTTTGACAGGAACAAAAAATGCATCGTGCAAATACTCTAATGGAGCTTTGGCGATTTGTTCAGAATCCATTTGTAAAATGTATTTTGTTTGCGCCCATTTCACTTTCGTTTGTTCATAAGCAAGTTTTAATGCTTGTAAAAGGTAGGAAACACGCGTCAGTTCAAATTGAATACGAAATTTGTTTTTCCATTCCAGGTCATTTTCATGGAGAGCATCATTTTCATCATCGGGTAAAATCCCTTGTGCTCGTAATTCGTTTGGCATCGTAAAGTCATTGGGAGAGATAAAAAATAAGACCTTTTTAATTTTGTCAATTTTCCCAGACAGGTCTTTCAATCGTTTGTAAGACCCAAGGGATCCGTATGCATCCACACCAAAATTCAAACTTTGGTAGGTGGTGCCGTTCTCCTCATACCCATCTAATATCGAACAAAAGGTATCTTCGTCAGAAACACCAAATCCCATCACGAGACTATCTCCCAAACAAACAAGTTTCGGTAGGTTTGGATTCGGTTCGTTTTGTCCTCTGAGTCCAAAGGAATTGGTAGTGAATTGTCCTTGCCAAAGGTCAGCATAATGGCGGACAAATCGTCGTTCGTTGGGAGCAAGTGTCACACCATACTCAGGATGGTAGGCATGTAAAAGTTTGACATCGCGGTAATAACGAAGAGCAGGCGGATTGGCAAGACGGAAGATCACTTCCAAGGATAAAATAACGAACGGGAAAAATAGGACAATGGCTCCCCATCGTTTCCAGTTTTGGACCATATCCTTCTAAACTTTAGAAAAGGGGATAGGAATCAAGCATTTCTATTTGTGTTTCTGGTAGTCGTCCGCAATGGCTTCTGCAAAAATTTCCGCTAAATCACGATCGGGATGTCCGTCGTTCGGGATATAGATTTTTTTTCCTTTTGCAAACTGGTCTTCCGTTTTTATTCGAAGGTCTAGGTTTCTGATCCCATGTTTTTGAAAGAATTCGTTGGCCCGATCATAATTGGGATCATTCGTATCGGGTAGGCCATTCGGAGCCATTCCCCAAGAGAATAACACCGTCAATCGTTCTTTGTTCTGCATTCCTTTCGTGAAGAATTGGTTTAAGTTGGTGTATGTGATGTGGGAATTTGGATACAAATACGGAACCCCATTTGTATATACATTGGATTTTGGGGAAGGAATTAAGTATTGATAGAGTAGTAGGTTTCTTGTAAGATAAAAATGTAGGGGATAGATGATTTTTTTGAATCCAGTTTTTTCTCTTTCATCATCAATGAAATCCGATGGGTTCCATATCCAATAGACATGAGTGGGTAGGTCTTCTTGTTTCGTATTCTCGTAGGAATGAAGATACAAAGATAAAATGCCATTTGTACCGATGGCATCAACAGCAAGGACTCTCACTTTCAATTTGAATTTGTTTTCCAAAACAAAAGCGATGGTCTCTTTTGTTGGCAATCCATAACCCATCGACATTGAATCACCGATTAACCATACTTTGGTGGGGCTATTGAGGAATTGTGTTTTGGATAAAATCCTTTCTCGAGTGTTATTGGTTAAAATGTCCCAAGACTTTCCATCGGCCCGAGTGAAAACCTCGTCCACATCTGGACATAACCGAATTTCACTGAAACCCTTTAGACAATGGATGTTTTTGTAACGAATTTCTTCTGCAGGTTTGGTTGTCAGAAAACGAAGGGTTACTTCTCCCAAAAAGAGAAGTAACAACAAACAAAAGAATGTGTCGATTAAGTATCTAAAGTATTTTTTCAATGAGAAGATAAAAGAAAGATAAGTTTCCTATATAAAGGATCATCACAAGAAAACCAATCGCAATCTGGAATACATATGCGGAATAAGAGAATCCTTGGTATGCAAGGTAAGCCGTGATTCCTAAAATCATTTCAGGTAAAAGCACATAATAAGCGACATGTCCCCACATCTTTACATTTTGCGCATACCAGGAACCTAAAATCCACATGGTGGCTTCGGAAGTTCCAAAAATTATTAAACTGACGAGTCCCACCCAAATCCCTGTGCCAATGATTGAAACGGATCGTTCTTCTAATTTGATCCCTGTGTAAACACAGATAAATAATGGTATGACCCAAAGCCCCGCCATATAACCAGCAACAGTGCCAATTTTTAAAAATCCATCCTCAGGAAAAACTAATGTCTGTAATACGGCTGATAAAAACCAATCTGGAAATACCATAAAGACCGATAAGGGGACTAAAAATTTCCAAATCCGATAAGGTGTGTGCCAATGGAAAAATATACAAATGGCTACGAAACTGACATGGAAGAAGGCGGTGAGACTCACTATCTTCACTCCCGCTTCAAGGGGAGAGTAAAAGAACACGATTCCCGAAAGGATGCTAAATACAAAAAAGTACAAAGCGAGTAAAAATTCTTCAGCAAGGAACTTAGGTTTCATCGCTTCGAATTGGAAAAGATTCGAAAGGTTTGGCAAGTCGAAACTTTGTTTGGCGGTGAGAATTTTGTAAGTTTTCTGTGAGTAGGGATCTAAAATTCCAGAAAATGGTCTTGGGAGATACTGGGTTCGAACCAGTGACCTCTACCATGTCAAGGTAGCGCTCTAACCAACTGAGCTAATCCCCCAAGGTAAAACCACTTCACCAGAGTCTAGTCCACCGTAAAGTACGATTTCTGAATCGATTCCAAACGGAAAAATCCTCACTGAATCGGTCACATAGACTTTTTGGATCCGAAGTTGCATTGATGAGAACGATCAAATTGTCTTTGGCTCTCGATAGGGCCACATAGAGAATCCTCCTTTCCTCCTCCGTATCTACTAAATTTTGGTCTTCACTCCAGCCTTTGCTTAGGTCGACTAGGACAGTTTTGAATTCCAAACCTTTGGCACTGTGGATGGTCATCACTTGTGAGAGAGGAACTCCCGCTTGGATCCACTCCGCTTTTCGAAAATTGCTCCGAGTGAGTATCACCAAATTGGGATCAAGTGACTGGAATTGTTTCCATAAAGATTTTAGTTGGGGTTCCTTTTTGAAACTTCGTTCTAAATGGAAAAATCCTTTTTCATGTCTGTGAGAGATCGTTTGTTTTGGGATTTTTTCTTTGTTTTGATGGATTGGTAATAAACTTTTTTGAATGATTTTATGAGTGGAGCGGTAGTTAGTTGAAAGTTTAAATTGAACAGCATTTGGAAAATGGATTGGGAATTCTAAAAAAGGTTTGGGTGTGGCCCCTCTGAACCCATAGATAGCTTGCCAATCATCTCCTACAACTGTGATTCGATCAAATTCCATTTGTTTGATGATTTCCAATTGGATTTCATCAGTATCTTGGAATTCGTCAATGATGAGAGACTTCCATTTTTTTTTGATAAGAGATGAATGATTCGAATGTAAAAACTCTAAAAAATTTTGGATTAAATCATCGAATTCAAAATAATGATTTTTTTCCTTCCAATGATGAAAACTTGATCGAAAAGAAACATAAATCTCTTCCGAAATGGATTTGAAATAGGCGCCATCTTTTTTTAATAAAATGGAAAAGGGAATCCCGCCGATCAAATCTCTGTAAGGAGATAACAAATATTTTGTGATTTCCCATTTTTTTGATTCTCCGAGTAGTTTGTAATTTTTCCAGTTTTTATTTCGGTCAAATTGTTTTAAGGAATCGTAACAAAACGAATGAAAGGTGGAAATGTGATAGGAATTGGAAAGACTTTTTTTTTGACATCTTTCCTTAAATTCATGTGTGGCTTTTTTCGTAAATGTGACAACAAGAGTCTCTTCGGGAAGGATGGTTTCGTTTTTTTCTCTTCTTTCCAAAAGACCAATCATAGTCGCAGTTTTTCCAGAGCCAGCACCAGCAATGACTTGGATGACAGGCTCTGTGCTATGAATGATTTTCGATTGTTCTTCACTCCACATACATTGGTAAGGTGGAGGATTGTATCTTTGGTTCTTTAAAAATTACATTTTAAACACAGCCGTATCTTCATCTTCCTCTTCTTTGAGGTCATAATAACCATAAATAAAATTGGAACTGGCTCGAACTTCCAGTGCGTAAAAATGTTCGGAGATCCTCCCTGATTTTGTCACTTCGAGTTTGTATTCTTCGGCTAAGAATTTCATTTTATCCATGGATATTTTTTCATTGATTTTGGGACCAAAACCTGATTCGGTTTTTGACCAATCGATGATAAATAACCGTCCGCCCGCCTTCATCGAACGAATGAGTCCGTCCATCGCAAGTCCTGGGTTTGGAAAAGTAGACAAAGATAAAGAAGCAAAAATGATTTCTGGCACGGGTACCCATTCGGGTAGGAGCGGGTGGTCGGATTGGTCCATGTAAAATGGTGTGAGTTGTTCAATCCCTTCCATGAGTTTGCGACGGAGGATTCGATCAATGATCTCTTGTTGGCATTCCGCAGCCCAAATCCAAACATGAGGAAACCATTTGCGAAAGTCCTGGAAATAAAATCCAAGTCCACTCCCAAAATCAACTAAATTGGTAAGTCCTTTCCAATTGAAAAATGCATACACATCCTCCGGAGGACAAACCTCTCTTCTGTGGCTTGATAACAGATATTCCTGGTAAGTTTGGGAACGGTAGTATTCCGTTTCGGACATAATGACAATTCTTCCAGAAAAGAGAGGAAAGTACAAACGAAAAATTCAATTCGAGGGAGAGAACCACCGAAAATCTAAGTATGAAGTTCTCGATTCACCTCTTCACGGTTGTACTGCTACTTTCTTACTTCCCGGTATGGGCAGACTCCGGATTTGAGGAAAGTCGTTATCCATCGATTGCCAAAGCAATCCATGCCAGTTTATTGCCGGATAAAAAATCGATCCGCATTGATTGGGATTCACCCAAACAAGAGGGAGAAATCATCGTTGCCAGATCAAATGTTTTGATCGATAGCCCGGATAAACTTTACATTGCAGATTCACTTGGCCGTTATAAAGCTTCCGGTCCCAATGCCACACGTGTTTACTTTGATTATAATTTAAAGCCAGGAACCTATTATTACGCAGTTGTGATGGTGTCGGATGTTCGAAAACGGGAAGTCAAACTCTTTGCCAATCAAAACTTTACCATCATTCCTGTAACCATTGCAGAAGAAAATGGAACACCTGTTGTGGGACAAAATCCAGATTTTCCAGCCTTTCCACAAGATACGAATATCCAATCAATGGTTGGTGGAGTTTCTGGCATCACTGCGAATATTGAAAAAAGATTCATTCGACTGAATTGGACTCCACCGGCGGGAGCCATTGCGGGAAGGACAATTTATACAATTTACCGTTCGAATTCTCCACTCACAAGTCTTCCATTGATGCAAAAAGCTGAAAAACTTTCGGAACTCACTCACCCAACAAATTCTTTTTTAGACCAAGACTTAAGTAAATCGCAAACTCTCTATTATGGAGTTTCTGTGAAACAATTAGGAGGAGAGGAATCTCTTCCTTTAGAGGATAAAAAATCAACTCTGCGAGTTTTTTATGTCAAACAAACGGATAAAACAAATGCCGAGGTGATTGTCGAAGAGAGTCCTAAAAAAGATAACCCAGAAGTTGCCTCCAATGAACCAACTCCAAATTTATCAGGTGCCTTGCATGTTCGAGGGCTTGGTTACGAACGAGTCGGTAAGGGAGCCGTGATTAGTTGGCTCAGTCCTGAAGCAGCAGATGAAAGTACTATCTATACTCTTTACGCTTCCGTCAAACCCTTGAACCAAGGCGCTTCTTCCTTTAACCAAGGTACGGTGGTGAAAGTAGCAACCGTTGTCCATCCTAAAACTAATTTTTTTATCAAAGAATTAAAAGAGATTGATGATTTGTATTTTGGAGTGACTGCCAAATCAAGTTCTGTTCCTGAAGATTATAATTTAAAAGAAAATGTATCTTACTTTAAGTATGATTTTACGAAGGACAACCTTCCTAAAGAAGAAGAAAACATTGTAGCGGAATCAAAACCGAAAAAAGATCCAGAAAAACCAGAAATTTATAAAAATGAACATGTTGTCACTCCTACAGAAATCGCTCCTCCTAAGGAAAACTTAGAACCTGTAAATGATTTCAAACAAGAAACTTCTGCAACTGTTACTTATGATTTAGGTCAGACAGAACTCAATCGTATCATTAAAGAAACTGTCATCCAAAAGAAATTTGAAACCGCAGTATATCGATTAGAAGAATATTTAAAGTATGAAACAAATTCTTACTTAAGAGGGAAAGCGATGTTTTTCCTGGGTGTGAGTGCTTTAAAAACTGGTGATACCAAAAAGGCTTTAAAGTGTTTTTTGAAAAAGGAAACCAAATCCTATTCTCCGTCAAGAGTTGAATTTTGGACGAATCAAACCCTGAGTCAAGCGGGTAGAGGTAATTTATGAGTCGAGTGATCGTTTCCTTAGCAGGTTTGTTATTCATTGTAGCTGGCCTATCCACTGCCTATTACCAAACCAATATTTCTGCGAAAGAAGACCAATCTCAATTGGTTTTGGAAAGAATTGCAGAAGGAGAAGAGTATTTAAAACAAACCAACTCACATAGCAAAGAAAAGGCGATTGCTATTTTTTCTGAGTTAGCGGGAAAACGTGGTTTGGAAAAATTCGAGTTTCAAATCAAATACAACCAAGCAAGAGCACTTGAAAAAAATTCAGATTTTTACCCTGCACTTGATATATACAAAGATCTTAAAAAAAACTCAAATTGGAAACCGGAAGAAAAAGATAAACTCAGTTATTCTCTTGGAAATTTACTCTTAAAAATTGGAAATGAATCCGAAGGGAAAGCGCACTTAGAGTCTGTATTACAATCCAGTTCCGATAATAAACTTAGATCAAAGTCATTTATGGCTTTAGGTGATCATTATTATAAAATCGCTCAGTATGAAACTGCCCGTAAGAATTATGTATTGGCCTTACAAGAAGATCCAAACCATACAGAATCTCGAATTGGTTGGGGAAGGACATTACGTAAGTTAGGAAAAGATTGGGCTTCATTTGATGTTTTTGATGAATACATTGAAACACAAGATGGACTTGCGGGTGCTGATGAAAAAGTAGTCGGTGAGTATAAAGATTCAGTTTTCAAAGATGCAAAAGAGAGTTTTACCAAAAAACAATATTTTAAGTCGATTGAACTATTTCAAAAGTCGTTATCAGTGAATCCAAGTCCCAAAAAAGAGGAAGAAGCATTATATTACATAGCTCTCTCTTACGATGCTTTAGGGAAACAAACCGAATCTCTTACTTATATCAATAAAGTTTTGAATAACAGTGATTATTCCCTCGACCAAGCATCTCTTTACAAAAAGGGAACAATTTATTTCAGACAAGGGAAATTTGAAAAAGCAGCAGGTATCTTTCAGACGATTGTAGACAAATACCCTAAAAACCAGATTACCGACAAGGCGATTGCATGGAAAAAAGAATCACTAGATCAGTTCACTGACCACAATGATTTAGATGATTCGGATGTATCGTCAGATTCTAATTCTAACAAACCCAATTCGTTTTCACAGAAACCAGAATCGGGGAATGATTTAGAATTTTAGTTGGTTTCCATTAGAAACTCATTCGTGTGGGTATTGTAAAGAGCTTCCTCTAATCCGAAAGTTTTATAAATTTCCGGTACAATATCAGCTAACGAATGTATATTTTCTGCGAAGCGGTCAGCATCCTTTCCATACAGGATGGTGGCCGCCGGGTTTTCCGTGTGATTCTTTTGACTAAGGTCTTCCATATTGCCATGATCACTTGAGACAATGAGTAAATCCTTTGTTGGGTCAATGGTTGTCAAAAGTCCTTTAAAAAATGATTCTAAGTTTTGAATCACTTTCTCTGCTTTTTCCCAATCCATTGCGTGTCCCACTTTATCCGTTATAAAATATTCATACAAACTAAGTTGGTAATGAGAAAATCGATCAAAACATTTGGTTCCTAAAAGATACGGATCTCTTCGTTCTAGGAGTGGGTCTCCCTCTTTTAACATATCAATTCCAAGAGTGCCCATGATTTCGTGTGTGAGGTCCATATAAAGGCCACGTTCCTCACGAAGGTCTTCAAAATTTTTTAAGGGCCTGCCACTTGCCAATTGCACAAGTGTGGACGCAGATACCAGCTTTGGTTTTTCTTCCACATGTTTCAGGTAAGGTGGAGAAAAACAGTTTAAAAAATCACAGAGGATTCCGTGTTCACTTAAAACTTTGATGAGTGAGTATTTTGCGATGATTTTTCGTAAGGTGATTGTCGGAAATCCACTGACGTGGCGGCCAAGGACTTTTGGACCAGGAACACCCGTCCAGAGTGCTGTTTGGCCTGTTGCGGATTGGGGAAGGCCTGGCACACCCATGTGAGCATCTGTTTTTAGGTAATGGATTTCTCTTGGATTTATGGGTAGATCGATATCGGATTTGGAAACACCACCTACAGGTGCTAAAAATCCTTTGGCAAAACGGCTAAAGGGATTGGTTTTTGGGTCATAATCGGTGATCCCAACACCATCCAAAAATACATAAAAAATCATTCCTTTCCTTAGACCGATTGGTTTTTGCCTAGTGACAACCCGATAATAAGAATGATGAAACGAAATTTCGGAAACCTGTCTATTCTTTTTGGTCTCCTTTCCGTTTCCTTACTGGTGACATTGATTTTGTATGGTTACTTTGTCTGGATTCAGCCGATCCAAAAAAAAACCAATTTGATCACAGCCTTAGAAAGGTATGATGAAAACAGAACAAAAGAGTATTTAAATACAATTGAGTACTATTTCCGAGCTTCCGAATTACCATACCGGGCAAAAAATGTTACCACTCAAATCCAGAAGGCCTTACAATTAGAATATGTCAGACTCTATGATGATTCCTTAAGGCTCATTCATAGTACAAATGAAACCCCAGAAATTTTTCAAGAAGAACTGAGACAAGATCCATCTGGATTATTGGAAGGCAGGATAAAGGTATTATCTAACGGGAATTATGTGTATCGTGATATCACAGGTAAATTCTTTTTGGTATTTCCGAAATTTACTTATGCACCAAGTTTCATTCAAAATCCAAATTTAGAATACGGATATTTATTTTGGGTCTTCCAACCTAATGCTCAAAAAATTATCTATACTAATGATGAATCCATTCTATCCGGGGATCGCGAAAGTAAAGAATTATTGGGACTTTTCCAAGGTAAGGAAGGAGAGGAGATCACTTGGCAATTGGATGGTGAATTTTCAAAATTACTCTTAGAAAAAAAAGATCAATTTTCTATTTATTTACTCAAACAAACTGATACTGAAATTGAAGAAATTCGGTTTGGTTGTTTTATTTTGTTTTTATTAACCTTTACTGGATTATTTTACATTCGTTTTGTTTGGATGGTTGTACATTCAGATGGTTTTCATTTCAAAAAACGGATTGTCATCCCAATCATCGTTTACTTGATCCTCCTTGTTTTTTATCAAAAAAGTTGGGAGTTATTCCCTGACTATCGATATTATAAACCTTGGACAAAACATCGTTTAGAACAAATTGATAAAACGTTAATCGGCCTAGAAAAAAATATAAAATCTAATTATCAAAGTGATGCGAATGGATTTGGAATCAATGAAGCCATTCTTTCTGAATTGTATGAATGGAAAATGGGAGAAACTGATCGAAACATCCAAAATCGTTTTGGAACCGAAATTTTCCAAATTCTAAAAAAAATGAAAGAAAATCCGAAATCCATTTTAATCGAATCTGAAATGGATTTAGTCTATCTTATCCCAATCCAAAATCAGAATCATACTTTGGGAACAGTGTTGTTAACGGTCCTCAATCCTAATTTATTATATGCTAAAAAAGAAAAAGACAAGGATGAGTTTTATTTTCCATTTGTGGATGTAAAATTGTCAGACAATCAAAGTAAGGAACAAGTATTATTTAACCCGCGACATTGGAACGGAACCCATCTTTCTAAATTGAGGCATACCGATTCTAAAAAAGAATCAGTTGGGTTTTTACATCATAAGTTCCATTCTTACTATTTGGATAAAGAGAAAGGAAAACCAGGAATTGTGTCAGGATTATCTGTATATCGTTACTCTGCCTTTCCACCATACTTGTTAAGTTTTGGTTTTGTGTTTATTGGTCCATGGGTTCTACTTGTTTTATGGGCAAATCTAAAACGAAAGTGGGTAACAACATCCATGTTAGGGGAATCCCTTTTGGATCATGCGGAGTTTCACGAATCGGAAGTATTGATAAAAAAAAGTGAAAATACAAAAGAAGGAATTGAAACTAAAACAGAACCCATTATAAAGAATCAAATTCCTGTGAAAAAAACGAGTTTTAAAATTTTACCACCTGCTGCTTGGAAACGTGTTGCCGTTTTGGATGCAGTCCAAAAAAAACGAGAAACGATTTTTAATCCAGAGTTAGAAAGACTTGTTTCCAATGTGACAAAACGTGAAGAAACACTTCCAACAAAACAATTTTTAATTCCTGAAAATACCTTCGCTGCCATTCCAGAAGAAAAACGATTCGAATACAGTTTACTTGATAAAATCTACCGAGAGAATGAAATCTCTTATGATGGAATCGTTGGTTATACAAAAAATTTCATTTCCAGATTAGGTTCACCTCGATTTTCTTATTTGTTTTTGAATGATTCACTTGGTTCGTTTCATAATCAAATCTCTTCTGGCCTTGACTATAACACTCGTTCGAATCTGATTTTTTTACACCATGATCCTTATCTCAAATTTGATGAAACTGGATTTGCTACTTTGGAAATGGATGAAAATGTCCGTCTAGATCGTTTCATTTCCAAGAAGTTTTCTTGGGAAATTTTGTTACAAACGGAATCTATCATTGCATTTCAAATGGAAACCCTTGGTTTTCCTGGAATTTTTCTTGTACTTTTAAATAAAGAAGAAAGAAACAAATTTTTGGATTCGCACAAACGAATGATCCAAGAGAAATTGAAACAAGTAATTCCTGCATTACACGTGCTCGTGGAAAAGGAAGAAAGGAAACCTGAGTTTTTGAAAGATAGTTTGTCCTGGATGATTCGTTCTTTCATGCAAGCTACTTTTGGTGGCAAACGTTCTGTTTTTGTACTACGAATCCACTGGCCAGAATTTCATCCATCACCTGAATGGGAACGAAGCAAAAAACACTTTATTGATTCGATCCAATCTTATTTGGAAAGTAAAGATCGGTTGATTGAAACCTCACCAAATTTAATGTTAATTGTCTCGGCGAAAGATTTGTATTTAAATGTGGTTCAAAAACTACAAGAATTGCCATTCTCGCATGAACTCAAATCGATGAAATTTCCAGAAGATGGACAAAACTATTATTTATATTTCTAAATTCTTTTTTGTTTATTTGGTATCTGCCAGTTTTTTGTTTGCAGGCGGAAGTAAAAAAAAAGAAGAAACCAGCGCCTTAAAAAAACAAATTTATGGTTTGCACAAAGTTGATGAAGAAACAAGTTCCATTCCTTATTTGGAACGTTATTTAGAGCTGAGTCAAAACGAACTGTATTTTAAGTTATTGTATGCAAAAGCACTTTTGTATCGAAACGATTTGTCAGTTCCAAAACCAAATGAGCCTGCCGAAGATCGAATTAATAAAGCAAAAATCATTCAAAAAAACTATAATTTAGCTTCTAAACTTTTCCAAGAAAATGTTTTACATTTGGAGAAAGTGAGGCCAAGGGATCCGAATTTAGGTCGTTGGTATTATCTTTGGGCATTTAGCGAATGGTTTTCGGATAACAAAGAAAAGTCGATCAAACTATTTTTGAAAGCAGTGAAACTGGATTATCGATTAACGGAGTCCTATTATAATGTGGCATCATTATATGAATCGCTCGGTCAATGGAAGGATGCGAGTTTGTATTGGCGAAAATATGAAAAAGCCGAAAAGGAATTGGAAGAAGAAGACTAATGGCAAAAATAGACAAACGATTTCAGATTTTACTTTCTGAAGAAGAACAAATTTTGTTAAAGAACGAAGCCACACGAAGGGGGATTTCACAAGGAGAACTGATTCGTTTGGCGTTAAAAAATGAAATCATCCAAAAATCGGAATTACTCAGAAGGAAGGCGATCCAGAATCTCACGGAGATCCTTCCTTGAAAGTATATTTATCTTCCAATTTTTTATATTCTCTCATTCATTCCGAAGGAAAAGAAAACATTAAGAACTTACTTCTGGATTCCATCGATTCCAATACTCGATTTTATACATCAACCTATACAATTCATCTGTTATTTTCCAAATTAGGTACCATCGACACCGAAAAAAAAACTATGATCCTAAGGAATGTTGAAGATTTGGTTGATTCCATTTTTGATCTATCAATGGAAGAGATTCGGTCAGACTTATTACTGGGTGAAGGGCTTGGTTTAGAGCAAGTGATCGCCCTCAACCAAGGAATGGATTTATTTTACCAAAATTCAAAAGAGGATATGGTGATGCACCACCTGCTAAAGGTCAGAAATTTCTTTGGGGAAACTAAATGAAATTGGGGCAGAAAGTGGGCTTCTTTGGTCTTTCGAATCCCATTCATTCAAATAACGGTTGTAAGCTGAAATTCTAAAGTAATAGGTGAGACCCGGTTGGAATAATAGCCCTCTTTTTTCTTTTTTGGAGATGTCCACTTGGTCTGCCAAATTTCTGTCAGAGGGAGACTCTAGTTGCCCTTCTGGAATGTAAATATTTGTCACTAATGTGTCTTCATCTACACAAAAACGTTTGTTGCGAAATCCACTACCTTCTTCATTACCATCAATTTTTTTCAGTTGGTGTTCTTTGTCTTTTTTTACGAAAACGGAACCAACCATTCGATTGGGAAGTAAACCATAATGGATGATATAACCTCCACCGTTCTGAACTTCCTTTTCGTGATTGGAATTCCAGAGAAAACAAACCATTTTGTTTTTGGATGTGTTTGGATCCAATCGAAAAAGAGTAGGGACATCGGGTGGAGATTGTTCGATATAATCAAAGCTAAGTGTTTGTAAATTGGGAACTGTTCTTCCCGTTGGATCAGGCCGAAACCAAACCTTCCATTGGTAAT
This sequence comes from Leptospira biflexa serovar Patoc strain 'Patoc 1 (Paris)', assembly GCF_000017685.1. Taxonomy (NCBI): domain Bacteria; kingdom Pseudomonadati; phylum Spirochaetota; class Leptospiria; order Leptospirales; family Leptospiraceae; genus Leptospira; species Leptospira biflexa. The sequence goes on along the minus strand of NC_010602.1, from coordinate 2,441,202 downwards.
ACTTAAATCGATGTTTGGGTAAATCGTTCGTGAAGGAATGAACTCTTGTCCAAGCGAGAGAACTTGATTCATTGAATTTTTGATTGGAACCACGAAAGTACAATGTAATCATCGTATCCTTGGGTTCATCAATTTTCCATTGGATTTGTTGTAAGGTAGAATTACTATATTTAGTTTCTAAGATAGGAGAGATGGCAGTGCTTCCCTCCATATAACCAATTTTTGTATCATCGTCATATCGAACAGATTCAAATTTGGTATAAGAGATTTCAGGTTCGCCTTTATGAATATGGAAACCATCTAAATTTCCGTAATAGGATTTTCCAAGAATGAGTGGTGTAGAATCATTTTCTGGAAATCCAAAACCAATGGTATCTGCTTGTTTATTTTCATACTCTGCCGTTTCGATTCCATTTTGATATAGCACATAACGATGATTTAGCGTATCAAAATATATGGAGATTACTTCCCAGGTCTTTCGTTTGATTTTTACAGGGGACTCTAATACAAAACTAACAGTTCTAAATTCTGTTTTTTGTAATAAGTGATTCACGTAAAGAGTTGGTTTTCCATCGTTTAACTCGAGTGAAATGCCGTATTTTTTACCTTTCACATAAACGGTGCGGTCCAAAATGACAGAACTTGCTCCTTGTTCCCCAATGTATAAGGGAATGGAAATGCTAAACGGATCTGGGTGGGTGCCAAAAAGCGAATTTCCAGAGACGGAAAGGTGGATTTGATTCCTTCTACCCGAAAAGTATGCGGATTTTTTTCCAAAAAAATGAGTGTTACGATCCTCTAAATAAGAAGAAGAAACAACGGATATGGATTTGGAAGGGAAGGGAATTCCTGATTCGGAAAGGTATGGTTCACTTGGTTCCCCTTCAAAATCAAAAAACAATTCTCCTGTATTGGGAGTATTTTCCTTGGGTTTGAGGGTATTTTTTTTACCAGGTTCTTTGTGCTCTACGACGCCAATTTTTTTCCAAAGGCTAAGGTTGAGGGTTTCCTTTTTGGGAACTTCCCATGATAAAAGAGAGGAGCCACCAAAAAGGAAACAAAGAGAGATTAAGACTGTTCTTCGATAAGACCCAATCGTTTTTGGTGGCGTCCACCTTCGAAATCTGTTTCGATCCATTTTTTCACAATTCTCAGAGCTAAATCCGTTCCAAGAACTCTTCCCCCTAAAACCAACACATTGGCATTGTTATGGCGTCTCGACATTTCTGCCGTAAACTCATCATGGCAAAGGGCCGCTCGAATGCCTTTCATTCGGTTCGCCGCAATGGAAGCTCCAATGCCCGTTCCGCAGAGAGCGATGAGTCGTGGGACTTCATTTGAGAGTACCTTTCGGCAGGCATCTCCAATGATGGTTGGGTAGTCGACGGACTCTTCGCTCTTAGTACCGTAATCGACCATTTCATACGTTTCCTCGAGACTTTTCCTGAGGAATTCTTTCAGAGCAAATCCTCCATGATCAGTGGCGATTCCAATTTTTTCTTTCATTCGGATTTTTCCTTTCTTAGTTTTAGGGCTTCGGTGTATGACGCATAACTTTCCACGGAGAGGGAGAGCAAAAATTTATCCCTTTCTCGGAGCATACTTCCATAATATCCAGTCAATAAGTCTAGATACCGTTCTCGTTTGGAAATGTGATTTTTTTCTGATAGGTATTCTAAAGTGAGCGAAAAAATCTCTTGTTTGATCTCATTTCGTGATTCTAACCATTGTTTAGCGAGTCCTATTTCACTTGGTGTGAGAGGGTATGGCCGATTATCAGTAAGTAAAATCCTCCATTCCGATAGGAAAAAAGATTCTTCCAATTGGAATCCAGAGAGTAGGGAGGGTTTTAGCATCTCTGCTAAATTTGAATCTGAATCTGTGGTTTGGATATTTTCTCGGATACAATCCAGAGAAGAGAGTCGTAATTCCGCTGATTCCCTTCCATAAGCTGCCATTTTGGCCCGGTCCAAATTTTGTACATCAGGACTTATGGCTTTGGGTGGGATCTCCGTTTTTAAGACCATATAACATTTGTTCGCAACTTCCCAAGCAAAGTTACCTTCTGGGATCCAAACAGAATGAGAATGAATCCCTGTGACAATTAAGCCAATTAGGAATGGAAACGATGGTTTAACCATTGGACCTTTCAAATTCTTTCATAAATGAAATGAGAGCATCCACACCTTCTTCTGGCATCGCATTGTAGATACTGGCTCTAAACCCACCTACTTCTCTATATCCTTTCAAACCAGCAAATCCTTGTTCTTCGGCAAGAGACAAAAATTTTGAATCCAAACCATCATTATGGCTACGGAAGACAACATTCATTGCGGAACGGAATGGTACAGGTACTGGTGCATAAAAAAGAGAGGAAGAATCAATGGCATCATACAATTTTTTTGCCTTTCTTTCGTTTGTTTCCTCCATCACCGCTAATCCACCTTTCCGTTTTAGGTATTTAAAAACCAAACCCGCAATGTAGATTGAGTAAGTGGGAGGTGTATTGTAAAGAGATCCATTTTTTTCCATCAAAGCAAAGTTCATCAAATTGGGAATGGGATGGGAAACCTCGGGTAATTTTTCCTTATCATAAATCACAAGAGTTAGGCCTGAGGGGCCTATGTTTTTTTGAGCCCCAGCAAAAATCACTGAAAAATCTTCGATCGGTAGCTTCCGACTGAGAAGTTCACTTGTCATATCAGCAATCAGTGGCGCTTTTTTTAGTTTCGGAAATGTTTTGTACCTTGTTCCATAAATGGTGTTATTGGAAGTGATGTACATATATTTGGCTCCATCGTTGACTGATTCATCAGTGATGGTGGGAAGTTCCATATACTTGGAATCTGCTCCATTAAAAATTGATTTTACATTGGGATAGAATTTTTTTGCTTCTTCAAAGGCTTTCTTTGCCCAAACGCCTGTTAGGGCAAAGTCACAAGAATCTCCAGATGATAAATAATTAAAAGGGATGGCAGAAAATTGTAATGTGGCTCCACCAGGGAAATAAACTACCGCATAACGAGATGGTAAATTTAAAAGTTCCCGAAGGTCTGAGATGGATTCGTCCAAAATGGATTGGAAATGTTTTTCTCTGTGGCTCATTTCCATGACAGACATACCAGTTCCCCTAAAATTGAGGAACTCACTCTTCGCTTCCTCCATGACCTCGGTGGGTAACATGGCGGGACCTGCATTAAAATTGTAGATTCTGTGTGTAAACGTAGGCATTCTCCCACAGAATTTTAAAATCTCCCCCCTGGTAAATAGATTTTTATTCGAAAACTTGCTTTGCAGAATCGGAAAGGTTGTTAATCTTGTGGGCATCTGAAACCTAATTTCGTGAGGAAACAATGAGAATCTCTCGTTCCATCATCTTATGCCTAATTGTTGTCGGTTTTTCTCTGACAGCCCAATCCAAAGCCCCTCTCGGTGAATCCGAAATCAAGGGTGCCAAAAAAATTGAATTCATCAACCGTTCCTTACGGAAGGCCTCTGATGACATCATCCAAGAGAATACTGAAACTGGTAAAAAACTCGCTGAAACTCTGTCCAAGGAAAATACGGCCAGTGTCGATGGTGTCAAAATTGAGCGTATCCTCCCAGGTCCTGATGGGAAATTGGGTGCAGACATCCTTTCTCTCTCGGAAACTCAAAGTTTTGATCACGTCAATTCCATTGCGAGGATCCTTGCCTCTTACATCGAAACATCTTTCCAATACAAAGCTGGCAATGCAGAGACATTGGCGCAGTACATTCTCTATTACAATGCCACACATCGTAAAGACGCGAAATTTTTTGGAAAAAAATACACCGCGGGCGTAACAGCTGCTACATCCCCTGATAAACTAGGGATTGATACTGTTTATAAAAATTGGCCAGGCAAAACTCAAATCATCATTCCCATCGAAGGGAACATCTTAAAAGACAGTGGAAAAGATGTTACCACGGATGAGTTGGAAAAAGATGTGAATCGTACGGTGAAGGATAAAGAAAAAGATCCGGCCACCAAACAAAAGATGGAAGACGAAGCCAAAAAAATGGACAAGTTGCAAACCGATAAACTGAAAGAAGAAAAGAAGGTATTGCAAGATAAAAAAGACGAAGTGTCCAAAGAAGGAAAAGAACTCCAAGACAAAAAGGATGCTCTGAAAAAACAAGAAGCAGAAGCAGTCGCAAGCTTAAATGAACTGAAAAAAGATCCGGTGAAAAACAAAACCGAAATCGATAAAAAAGCAGAAGAAATCAAAAAGATCGAACAAGACAAAAAAGAAACTGATCAAAAGACTCAGGCAGTTGAAGCCAAAAAAGAAGAGTTGAGTAAAAAAGAAGAACAAATTGCCAAAAAAGAAGAGGCAAGGACTGGAACGACTACCTCAGGTGATGGTGCGAAAAAAGAAGATGCGGTCCAAAAGGTTGAGGCCAAAGTCGAAGAATTAAAAACGGAACTCGCGCAAACCAAAGAAGAACTCAAGAAAAAAGAAGAACAAAGTGATAATGTTGTGAATAACAAAATCCTTTTTATGAAGTTCATTAAATATGATACGGATGGACATTATTCCAACGAACTTTGGGCCATTGATCCAGCAAAAGATGATGCTTTATTCAAAAGTCCTTACAATAACATCTGTTCAAAGGAATTTAAGGAAATTGCAAACCAAGGGGTACTTGTATTAGGTTACGATGGAGAAAAAATCGAAACCCGAAAACACAAATTGGTCTTACTTGATCCAGACAAATTAGGCGTGAAAAAAACAAGTGAATCGGCAGATATTTTCTGGCGAACACCGATGATCAATCGGGAAGATAAAATCTACGTGATTGAAAAGGTAAAAGACAAATACCATGTCGCACGATTTAAATCAGACCTAACCTTTGAAAAAAGGACAGAAGAGCCAGTTGAAGAAAACTCGGAACTCACATTCTTTGGGGATAAAATCTATGTCACTGGAAAACCGAAAGAAGGGGACAAAACCACAATCAAAGTCTTCAAAAAAGAAGACTTAAGTTTACTGAAAACTATCGCTCCGTAAGGGGCGGTGGTTTCTCGGACTCAACCACCGTTCAGAAGTTGGGCGGTGGATTCTTATTCAAATGATCCCTTGTTTTCAAAAAGATGTTGTCCCACTAAACCATTGTTCTGCCCATTAGAAAGAGTGGTATTTTTACCCCCACCTAAGATCAGTTTGGACTATGGTCTCTCGATCCAATGAAAACAATTTCTAAAACCGTTTTGATCCTTTCCCTTGTCAGTCTATTTACAGATATCGCAAGTGAGATGTTATATCCGATTCTTCCGATTTACCTTCGGTCGATTGAGTATTCGGTAATATTCATTGGATTTTTGGAAGGAATTGCCGAGTTGATTGCAGGCTATAGTAAGGGATATTTTGGTAATCTATCTGATTTGCATGGGAGGAGGGTTCCTTTTGTGCGACTTGGTTACTTTCTTAGTTCGATCTCCAAACCTTTGTTAGTAATGAGTCAATTGCCAGGGATTGTACTTTTTGCTCGCACATTAGATCGGATGGGTAAAGGTGTTCGCACTGGTGCAAGGGATGCCCTTTTATCAGAAGAAGCAACATCTACTACAAAAGCGCAAATTTTTGGATTTCACCGTTCCTTTGATACCTTAGGCGCTGTTTTGGGTCCAAGTATCGCACTCGTCTTTTTGGTAGTCTACCCCAACCATTATGTTTTATTATTTTATCTGGCAGTTGTACCAGGATTAATTTCCGTTGGTCTCACTTTTCTATTGAAAGAAACGATAACAAAAGAGAAAAAACTCACGAATTCACTAACATTGTTTTCCTACCTTTCCTATTGGAAGGAATCCAATCCCAATTATCGGAAGTTAGTGTTTGGTCTCATCGTTTTTGCATTTTGGAATAGCTCTGATGTGTTTTTGATTTTAAAAGCCAAAGAGGTTGGACTCGGTGACAGTTATGTCATTGGTATTTATATCTTTTATAATTTGGTGTATGCAATCTTTGCGTATCCATTAGGAATTTTGGCAGACAAGGTTGGTTTTAAAAAGATGTTTTTATTTGGGTTATTCCTTTTTGTTTTGGTTTATTTCCTTATGGGATTTGCACAAAAACTTGAATGGGTGGTCATAGCCTTTTTTTTATACGGGATCTATGCAAGTGCAACAGAAGGGATCTCAAAAGCTTGGATTAGTAACCTTGTCCCGAAAGAGGAAGTGGGAACTGCGATTGGATTTTTCTCTGGGTTACAAAGTGTTTCCCTGTTTTTTGCAAGTCTGATTGCAGGTTGGATTTGGTTTTTGTTTGGAGCCCCTGTTACCTTTTTTGTAACAGGAGTGATCGCACTTCTAGTGTTGATTTATTTCTTCTTTTCAAAAATCGAAGAAAAAAATTTGAATTAATTGTTTAAACGATGTTTGTTTAAGTCATCGTTTTGAAAGAGGAATTTGTTCTAGATGCGACTATCTAAATTAAAACGAGAAATGAAATTGCTAAAATGAATAAAAGAGAGCGTTGGTGAAAACTTGAAAACATCTTCGATTTTGCTAAATAGAATCGTAAGATATTTTCAAAAGGCTTCATCAAAGAATACTCTTCTCTCTTCATTTCCAAGTTTGATTCGAATCAGTTTTAGATATTAATCTTTTAAATATTCAATCCTTTCCCGAATCGCTTCATTAGAAGGATTTTTCTTTGCTAAATCTTCGAGAAGTTTGATGGCTTGGGGTTTTTTCCCCATAATGTCCCAAAGATCAGAAAGTTCCAACGCTGGCCTTGGGTCATTCGGAGATTTGGAAAGAAGTCCCAAATAAATTTCTTCTGCTTTTTCTAAATCACCAATCAGACGTAATGCGGCCGCTTTCCCGAGGAGAGCAAAGTAGTCATCACCACTGGCAAGGATTTTATTAAAACACTCAAGCGCTTTGTCATAATTCCCAAGACCTCTGAGTGAATCCGCATAACGGTTGATAATGAGTTTGTTATCGGGGTCGGATTCGAGAATTTTTTCCCAATACGTGATGGCGGTTTTAAAGTCCTTTTTCCCACGATAGGATTCAGCAAGTCCGTACAATGCAAAAAAGTTTTTTGGATCAAGGTCTTTTGCTCTTTCATAGTAAAGGATTGCTTTGTCAAAATCTTTGATTTTGCGGTAACTATTTCCAATCTCTGTGAGAATTTTAATATTATTTGGTTGGCTACCGAGGAGTTTTTCCCACCATAAAATGGCATCGGCATACCGTTGGCAGGCAAAGTACAAATGGCCAAGTCCCACAATGACATATTGGTCGTTAGGATTGATTTGGAGCGCTTCCATATAATACACTTCAGATTCTTTGAAGTTCTTTAATTTGCGATGAGCATCGGCAACACGTGATAAGATACTTGCGTCTGTGATGGTTATGTGGTGAAACTCTTCTGCCACTTCAATGATTCGTTTTAAACTATTGAGGTCACGGTAAGCATTCATCAGTCCCATAAGAGAAAACTTATTTGTGGTATCTCCGCTCAAACATTTTCGATAGTATTGGATGGCTTGTTCAGGTTGTTTTGTTTTGGCATAATAATCACCAAGACCAACAAGCCCATAGGTATTGGAAGGATCTTCATCAAGTAATATGTCTAATCGTTCTTTTGCTTCTTTGAAGCGACCTTGATCGAGAAAACGATAGGCTTCTTTTGCAAGAGCTTTTATTTTTGTGAATTTTTCATCTTCTTGTGTTTTTTCAATCTCGGCATTTTCCATATAAGGTTCCATTTTTCAGCATTCCTTTTTAGACAGTAAAAATCGACTCAAAAACGTGAGAACATTGACAACAGGCTCTTTTTTGCAGAAATGACAATAGGGGGGAAACGAATGACATCGACAACCGAAGCGATTACTGGCGGCCGGCTTATGGTCGAATTATTGGAAGAAGCGGGTGTGGAAATCGTCTTTGGATACCCAGGTGGAGCCATCCTCCCTTTCTACGACGAACTCTATCATAGCAAAAAAATAAAACACATCCTTGTCCGCCATGAACAAGGTGCCATCCATATGGCAGAAGGGTATGCACGTTCCACAGGTAAGTTAGGTGTTTGTATTGCCACTTCGGGCCCAGGGGCAACGAATTTGATCACTGGCCTTACGGATGCCAAAATGGATTCTGTTCCCATACTTGCGATCACAGGCCAAGTCGCAACCGATGCCATAGGCACAGACGCCTTCCAAGAAGCCGATATCTTTGGGATCACAATCCCCATCACAAAATACAATGCCCTTATCAAAAAAGCAGATGATCTTGCCCGTCATTTTGAAGAAGCCATCAAAATCGCCATGGGAGGAAGACCAGGCCCAGTCCTCCTTGATTTTCCAAAAGATGTGCAACTGGGAAAAACAACAGTTCGAAAAGCGCAAAGCCTAAAAATTGCCCCTCACCATTATGAAAGACCAAAGGTGAAAGGGGACCCACAAGAATTTGCAGATGCTCTGAACGGAGCCAAACGCCCGTTACTTTATGTCGGTGGGGGAGCGATCAATTCCTTTGCCTCGGCCGAAATCAAAGCCCTTGCAGAAAAAGCAAATGCACCTGTTACCACAACACTTATGGGTCTTGGTGCCTTTCCTGGAACCCATCCCTTGTCTGTCGGAATGCTTGGGATGCACGGAACGGCTTATGCCAACAAAGCCGTGTTAGAATGTGATTATATCCTAAACTTAGGTGCTAGGTTTGATGACCGCGTTGCCAAATACCAAGACTTTGCGCCAAGTGCTGTGCGGGCCCATATTGACATTGATGCCGCTGAGTTCAACAAACGAATCAATGTAGATCATATCTTACATGGGGACTTAAAAGATGCCATTCGTGAAATCCTACCATTTGTGAAAAGTGGAGATCGCAGTGAGTGGATTCAAAATATCCAATCACTCAAAAAAAATCATCCACTTGATTTCGATAACAGTGGTGACACAATCAAACCCCAAGATTTTTTACAAAAGGTATATGCAAAAACCAAGGGAGAGGCCATTGTATCAACCGACGTTGGCCAACACCAAATGTGGGCAGCACAGTATTATCTCTTTGATAAACCAAACACTTGGCTTACGTCTGGTGGACTTGGTACGATGGGGTATGGACTCCCTGCGGCCATTGGTGCCAAATTTGGAAACCCAGACAAAACTGTGATTTGTGTCACAGGAGATGGTTCTTTCCAAATGTGTATCCAAGAACTAGCAACAATCGCTCAATCTAAGTTAGGTGTCAAAATTTTACTGTTTAATAATAACTTTCTTGGAATGGTTCGCCAGTGGCAGGAACTCTTTTATGAAGAACGATTCAGTGAATCCCAATGGACTTATAATCCAAACTTTGTAAAACTTGCCGAAGCCTATGACATCCCAGCGATGCGGATTGAAAAAAAGTCTGAAATCGAGAAGGGAGTGGAGTTTTTCTTAAAAGACAGCGGATCAGCCCTCATTGAAGTTATGATCCCTGCGGAAGAAAAAGTATTCCCTATGATCCCTGCCGGAAAATCACAACAAGACCTCATAGAATTCAAAGACTTGGGGAAATTGAAAAAATGAAACATACACTCAGTATCTTAGTCAATAATCATCCAGGCGTGATGAGCCATGTCTCTGGACTTTTTACAAGACGTGGGTATAACATTGATTCGATTGCTGTCGGAGTCACAGACAACGCAGAAGTATCTTCGATGACAATTGTTCTGAACGGGGATGATTTTGTTGTGGGACAAGTGAAAAACCAACTCCTCAAACTCCCCGATGTGCTTCGGGTGCAAGACATGGCCTATGCGAGTTCTGTCCAAAGGGAACTTGTGCTTGTCTCATTTTCCATCACGGAAAACAACCGAAGTGAAGCGCTCACGATTTGTAATGGTTTTGATGTCAAAATTTTAGAAATGACAGAAGACTCTCTTCTCATAGAATTTTCAGGAAATTCCCGTCAGGTGACAAATATCATCACGGTCTTAAAACCATTTGGAATTCGTGAGATCTCTCGCACTGGTCAAATTGCCATCGCCTATCGTAACCAAAACACTGTTTAGAATCCTCTTGACAGTGGTCTAAAAACAAAGCATACTTGGGAACAAAACTGAGTTTGGTTCCCATGAAACGTTTTTTCACCATCATCGCATCCTTACTGGTTGCATCTTTAGTCTATTCTGATGCCGAAAGAAAACCTGTTCCCTTAAAACGTGGGAGTGGGGCAGACGTTTTGTATTTTGATTTTGGGGAATCAGCTCCCAAAACTTTTTTCCAATCGGAAAAACTCCAAGAACCAAAATTAGAAGATTTAAAGTTAGGTTTTTTGGATGCCGCTCCAGGATACTACTCAGGTCCCGATGGTGGAGAAGTATACCAATGGGCCAAAAACCATTACCAATGGAAACGAGCTGATGGTAGTGTCTTTACCGAATGGCCAACAGGGATTTTTAAATTGGATTTTCCTACTGGGATTGGATTTGTGTATGCTCCTGCACCACCTAACTGTAACGGATGTTCACCGACTCTCGTTTGGAACTACCCAGACAATACCAAAATCACAAAGTATTGGATCGCCAATAGAAAAGAATACGATACAATCTACCAGAAACCGCTCGATTTCCAAAACTTCCTTTTAGTGGATGAAACCAAATTTGGAAAACCAAAGTTGGAAGTTGAGAATCTCATTTTTTATGGTTCCGATAAATGGAATGAGTTCTTACGAGCGTTTGGTGATGAAGGAAAAACCAAATTCCTATTTTCTTATTTGAAATATGAATTCGGTTTTGAAAACCGTGGAAAAATTCCCGTTCTTCTTTTTGATGACCATTCTTCTGCAAAAGAATATGTTGGATTTGACCTTCCAGGTGCCCACCAAGGGGAATTGGGGTTAGGTGGAAAGGATGCCCTCGTGGTCTGTTGTGGCGATTCGATGCCAGAAAAAACAGGCAATCCAAAGTTTGATGCTGATTCTCTCCGTCGGGTCAATTTCAGTATGGTACTCCAAAAACTAACAAGAAATATCGAACAAGTATCTTGTATGAAGACCATTGCGGAAACAGGAAAAGCTCCCACGGAAGAAATTGTGGATCCATGGTTTGAAGAAGGATTTCCAACTTACATCGAATCAAGGTTTAATGATCGCAAAAAAATTTGGTTGTACACGGAAATTGAAAAGTTAATCAGAGAAAACAAAGTTCCCAAAAGTTTTAAATCATTATTAGATGCCAAATACAAAGACAATCTTCCGTATACAATGGGTGCCATTCTTGCAAAACATTTACATGATGTATATGGAAAGGATTCGATCATTGCTTATCAAAAGGAAACTTGTTTGGGACTTGGTTCCATCCTTGCCTTACAAAAAATCACAGGGAAAAATCCAGACACTCTCTTAAAGGATAGTATCAAACAATTTGAAACGGATGAAATTGGTATCTTAAAATTTGCAAAACCACTTTCTATGATGGGAATGACGGTCATGGATCCAAAATTCCCTACCGAATTCAAAGTCTTTTTGGAAAAAGGGTTTTCACTGAAAGAATCAGCAAAAGAGATCAAATCCTACGATGAAATTCCTAACTTATCCCGTATCTTTACGGCAAACGTGGAAGATTATTCAGGCAAACGGGAAGGGGATTTTTTAGGCCCCGGCAAATCCTACTTTTTCCTTTGGAAAAAAGGCAATTACCGTTGGTATGGAGAGGGTTGGGAAGCCAATGTATTCCCTGGAAACCAAATTGTTTTCCGTGGTTCTAATTTTACCATTGTGGAATGGGAAGATGGGAAAAAACAGTACGTAGCACCAAACGGAAGTTCCGTGATCTTTCAAAACAGAGAGACTGCCCAGTATTCTGACTGAATTGTGTTGGCAGGATCATGGTTCGATTCTGGGTATTTTTAAAGAGAATTGTTTTTGTTGGTCTAAAAAAAGCCAGCCAGTGGATCTACCACCAAACTGGTTTCTTAATGCCAAGATGGAAGTTTCTTCTGATTTTCTAATGGCCTTCGAGCCATCGTTCGGCTTCGAGTGCAGCCATACAACCACTGCCGGCTGCAGTGATGGCTTGCCTGTACACTTTGTCCTGTACATCACCTGCCGCAAACACACCTTCCACATTGGTTTGAGTGGTTCCTGGTTTTGTGATGATGTAACCTGTTTCATCTAAGTTCAATTGACCCTTAAAGATTTCAGTGTTCGGAACATGCCCTATCGCATAAAAGAGTCCGCCCACTTCTAAGTCTTTTTGGGTTTTGTCCTTTGTGCTTTCAAGGACAATCGATGTGAGGCCACCGGCTCCCCCTTTCGCTTCTACCACGGTTTGGTTCCAAAGGATTTCGATTTTTGGGTGTTCCATCGCTCGTTTTTGCATGATTTGGGAAGCTCTGAGTTGGTCACGTCTCACGACCAAATACACTTTGGATGCAAATTTCGTGAGATGGTTTGCTTCTTCTACAGCCGAGTCACCACCACCAACAACAGCCAATGCTTTGTTTCGGTAAATGGGTAGGGCACCATCACAAACCGCACAAGCAGAAATCCCGCGTTGCCAAAACACATCTTCACCCTTTACAAACATTCGTTTGGCGGTCGCTCCAGTTGCAATGATGATGGAATCTGCTTTGATTTCTTCGTCATCAGACCAAATGGTAAAAGGTCGTTTGGAAAAATCCACTTTGGTGATGGTTTGGGTGTGGATGGTCGTTCCGTATTTTGCCGATTGTTCTCGGAAGAGTTGGGTGAGTTTGGTTCCATCGATTCCTTCTGGGAAACCTGGAAAATTTTCCACTTCGGTTGTGGTTGTGAGTTGTCCCCCTGCGGCAACTCCGCCCGCCATAAATCCTTCATACATCACTGGGTTTAAATTGGCCCTTGCCGCGTAGATGGCTGCCGTATGACCTGCTGGTCCTGATCCAATGATGACAACTTTGTGGTTCATAATGTCTCCTATCCTGTATCTAGTTCGTTATTTCTTAGACTCGGTCTAAATCAATCTCGTTTATTTTGTTTCACAAGCCCGAACCCAAGGAGCGTAATAAGGGTCTCCGGAAAGTGGGCTTTTTTCTAAACTTTGGAGGTATTCTTTTTGTTTCCCCCCTCTCGTAAGACAGAGATAACTGGCTTCAAAAAATTCCAAGGTTTCTTTTTTTCCCTGGAACCGAATTTCTTCCAAAATTTCCAGTGCTTCTTTTTCATACCCTGTGGTAAGATAGAGGCGGAAGAGTTCTCTTTGCACTTCTGTATCGTCTTTTTTTTGCCTGTGGTAATTTTCCAAATAAAAAATGGCAGTGGCAATGGATTCGACGCTGTCTGCTAGGAGGAGTCCCATTCGTTTGAGGACGGGATCATATTCTGGATTTTCTCGGAGAGAAAGTTCGTAATAATAGAGGGCTTTGGTTTTTTCGCCGACCATTTCCCATTTTTTCCCTTCTTCAAAAAGAGTTCGTTCTTTTCGGCCGCAATTAACGACTAACAAAAAAGAAAGGATGAGTAAAAAAAAGGGAGTGATTCGATCTGACACTTCTCCTTTTTTCCTGACATAGTCATTTGTGGCAAAAAAAATAATAAGTCTCTTTAAGCTTTTTGTCCGACTCTTTAAGTAACATAAGAGAGTAAAGATGGGTTCCAAATTGCCAGTTTCTCAAAATCAGCTTTTACAAACATTCCAAGAGTACCTGTCCGTAGAAAAAGGACTAAGCGATAATTCGATTTATTCCTACGGATACGATCTCAACAAGTTCGCCATCTTTTTGGAAAAAGAACATATCAACTTCTTAGAAGTAAAAGCCAATGACATCATGCGTTTTCTTGAAGAAGAGAGAGAACGTAAAATCTCAGCAAAAACACTTGCACGAGAAGTTGTGGCAATCCGTCAGTTTTACAAATACCTAAGAGACGAAAAACGCCTCGATTCCAATCCAACGGAAAAAATTGAAACTCCTGAAGTCGCAAGGACAATCCCTGATTACCTTACACAGGCAGAAATCGAAGAATTATTTCGCAATATCAAAGAGGACAATTTGTACGAACTTCGTGACAAATGTATCTTTGAACTCCTTTACTCTTCAGGACTTCGGATCTCAGAAGCATGTAATTTGAAAATGACTGATATCGATATGGAAAATATGACAATCACAGTAGAAGGAAAGGGAGGAAGACAACGCCTCGTTCCTTTTGGTGAAAAGTCATTGGAAATCCTAAAACGATATTTGGTGGAAAGCCGGACAGAAATCCTCAAAAAAAGAACATGTGATTTTGTATTTGTATCGAAGAAAGGGTCGTATATCAACCGTAAGTCGGTTTGGAGACTCCTAAACCATTACATCAAACGAACCAAAATTAAGAAAAAAGTCACACCACACACTCTTCGTCACTCATTTGCAACTCATCTATTGGAAAACCATGCAGATCTCAAATCAGTGCAAGAGCTTCTCGGCCATATCGATATTTCGACGACACAGATTTATACCCATATGGCAAATAAAACTCTGAAGGAAGTTCATAAGAAATTCCATCCGAGAGGATAATGGTAAACCCTTCAAAACATGCGGACTACGGCAAAGTAGTCCGTATCCAAATTCCTTCAAACCCCAGATTTATTTCCCACACTCGCAATTATTTTTTCCATCTATGTTTAGAACATGGATTTTCATTATTTGATTCCATGGACTTAAAACTTGTGATTGGTGAAGCCATCACCAATATCATTCGGCATGCCTATTCTGGTCAGACAAATAAACCCATTTTCATTGAAATCCAATTTGATAAAGACAGAGTCGAAATTAAACTCAGGGATTACGGCCTAAAAGTAGAACCAAAAGACCTACGTAGTTTTGATTTGAGTGATTACAGAGAACATGGCATTGGTCTTTTTATGATCCGCGAACTCACCGATTATTATTTTTTAGACCAATCCTTCGAGATTGGAAACCAGATGGTCCTCATCAAAAGAAAGTAACCTCCATTTTTCTCGACAAAGCTTCCTCATTTGGAAATTTATCCTTATGGAAACAATTCACGCAACCACCATCCTATCCGTACGTAAAAACGGAAAAATCGCAGTTGGAGGGGATGGCCAAGTTTCGATGGGAAATACCGTCATGAAACACACAGCAAAAAAAGTCCGTCGCCTTTACAATGGTAAGGTGATCGCAGGATTTGCAGGGAGCGCTGCCGATGCATTTACTCTTTTTGAACTTTTTGAAAAAAAATTAATCGAACATGGCGGATCAGTTTCTCGTGCGGCGGTGGAACTTGCCCGCGAATGGAGGATGGACCGGATGTTACGAAGGCTTGAGGCACTCCTCATCGTCTGTGATGCAAACGAATCCTTTCTCATTTCAGGGACAGGCGATGTGATTTCTCCCGATGATGGAGTGCTTGCGATTGGTTCTGGTGGCAATTTTGCACTGAGTGCCGCAAGAGCCCTAGTGGAAAATACAGATTTAGATCCAAAAGAAATCATAACAAAGGCAATGAACATTACGGCTGACATTTGTATTTATACAAATCATAATTTGGTGATAGAGGAATTATAAGATGAGTTTCAAAACAATACTTGCAGAAGTCGCAACCCAAGGTGAGGATCTAAACGAACTCACGCCACGCCAAATTGTAGAGCGTTTGGATGAACACATCATCGGTCAAACCAAAGCCAAACGGGCTGTGGCTGTAGCACTTAGAAATCGTTCGAGACGAAGAAAGTTAAATGAATCCTTACGAGAAGAAATTTATCCCAAAAACATCATCATGATTGGACCAACGGGAGTTGGAAAAACAGAAATTGCTCGCCGTTTGTCTAAGTTATGTGGTGCACCTTTTATCAAAGTGGAAGCAACCAAATACACTGAAGTTGGTTATGTCGGTCGTGATGTGGAATCCATGGTGCGAGATTTGGCAATGGGTGCTCTCAATTTAGTGAAGTCGGAATTTCGCGATCGAGTGAAGGATAAGGCAGAAGAGAGAGCAGAAGAGATCATTCTCGATGCCATCCTTCCCCCAATCTTTCACAAAAAAGAAGAAGATCTAAACCCAGAAGAAAAAGAAAGGTTCCAAAGTTACAAAGAATCCAGAGAGAAGTTCAGAGAAAAACTAAGAAAAGGAATCCTTTCCGAACAAGAAATTGAAATTGATATCCCAAAACCTTCGGCTCAAACGGGAATGCCTATGTTGCAGGTGTTTGGTGCTGGAAATATGGAGGAGATGGACAACCAAATCCAAAACCTTCTTGGGGATCTCATGCCAAAAAAATCTGGCAAACGAAAGGTGAAAGTCTCTGATGCAGAAAAAATATTACTCGAAGCAGAGGCAGAAAAACTCATCGATTCTGATAAAATCCAATCGGAAGCAGTACGCCGAGTGGAAGAGATGGGGATTATTTTTCTCGATGAGATTGATAAAATTGCCGGGAGAGAAGGGCGCCAAGGGGCAGATGTTTCTAGAGAAGGGGTACAACGTGATTTACTTCCCATCGTGGAAGGATCCACTGTGAATACAAAACTGGGTCCCATCAAAACCGATCATATCCTTTTCATTGCGGCTGGTGCCTTTCACATGACAAAACCTTCTGACCTCATCCCTGAATTACAAGGAAGGTTTCCCATTCGTGTGGAATTGGAAACACTAACAGAGGCAGACTTCATTCAAATTTTAACCACTCCTAAATCCTCTCTCACCAAACAATACGAAGCCTTACTAGCCACTGAAGGTGTGAAGATTGAATACACAAAAGATGGGATTGCCGAAATTGCAAAACTTGCCTTCCAAATGAATGAAAAAAATGAAAACATTGGAGCAAGAAGGCTCAATACCATCATGGAAAAATTATTGGAAGACACAAGTTTTGATGCACCTGATTTGCCAGATGATCAAAAACATGTGGTGATCAATCAGGACTATGTTTCAGGTAAACTAAAAGGGATCATTGAGGACAAAGACTTAAGTCGATTCATTCTGTAACAAGAGTTACCCGTTCGAATCCTCGAACGGAGTTTCCAACGAGAACAATGGATGCATGATTTAGATCATCCATTGTTGTGATTTTTTCCTTGATCCAATTTTTACGGAGTAATTTTTCCCGAAAGACTCCAGGAAGGCCTCCCGTTTCTAAATTCGGCGTGTACCACTCTCCATTGAGTTTGTAAAACAAATTACGGATGCATGTCTCAAGCACTCTCCCTTCTCTATCGAAGAGAATACAATCATCCACTCCCATGGTCTTGCAGAGCTCTAAGTGTTTCTCATAAACACTTCGGTTTGTGGTTTTGTGGTATAAAAATACATCGTCGGAATCAATCGGTTCCCGACAGAGACCCAATCGAATGGATTGGCGGCCAGACCTTTTTTGAATTGGATTTGTTTCATACTGAAACTCTCCCTCTTCGCTGAGTAATAATCGAACGCGTATTCGTCCCTTTTGTTTATTGATTAGATGACTTAGACAAAGTTCTAGTTTTTCTTTGGAAAAAGGGAAACCAAATCGATGGGCAGTGGTTTCCATCCTCATCAAATGAAGTTCTTTTAAAAAAATGGATCCATTGATCAGGAGTAGTGTTTCGAGGATTTCAAACTTTGGTTGGTGGAGATTGGTTAAAATTTTCAGTTTGGAGAGGCATTCTTTGTATTCTTCGTTTGCTTGGGAGAGAACGGTCACACCACTTCCAATTCCATACACCCCAGTGGTTATATTTTCCCGTTTTGTTAAATCCAAAGTGCGGATCGTGACACTGGCACGTATGTAAGGAGAACCATTTGTTTCTTCTGAGGTAAAAAATGAACCAGTATACACACCTCGATTGTTTCCTTCTAAAGTTCTAAGAAGTTCAAATGACCTTTGTTTTGGGGCACCAATCACAGATCCGGATGGAAACAGGGCAGATAAAACATGGTTCCATTCAAATGCATTTTTCAATTCTGCTCGTACTTTTGATACCATTTGCCAAACCGTTCCAAGTCCTATAATGGAGAACAATCCATCTACATTCACAGTACCTTGTTTTGCGATCCTACCTAAATCATTCCGATACAAATCGGTGATCATTACATTTTCCGCTTTCTCTTTTTCAGAAGTTTGTAAGTGTAAAAAGTTTTTTTGGTCTTCTTCCTTTGTCTTCCCTCTCGGTATCGTTCCTTTCATGGGTTCGGTTTGTATGGTTTGGTCCTTCACCTCAAAGAACAATTCCGGTGATAAAGATAAAATTAATTTTTCATTCTGATCATAGGGATAATAAACGGAATATTTTGTTTTTTGTTTTGCCTTTAAACTTTGGTAGAGTGAAAAATTATCCCCTGTGACATTAAATCCCACAGGAAAACATAAATTTAATTCATAACTCTCACCTAACTTTAAATACTCATATGTTTGATTCCACTTTTTGATGTAATCTGCTTCAGTCCACTTTGGGAAAATATTGGAAATGAAAAAGGATGAAAAAAACTTTGGATCTGGGTTTTGGTATTGATAGGTTTGTTTTTTTTCAAAGAGCGTGACGTGGAGGAGTGGAGTTCCTTCTTCTAAGGGAGATGTGGTAAGATTTAGTCCTTCAATGAAATGATAACCTAATTCAAAGTAAAGGATACCACAGGGATACAACCCATTTTTTCTAGCTTCGTCCAAGGATCGGAAGATGTTCTTTATCTCTTCCATTGTGTTTTGGTTTTTATCGTATTTGAGATAAATTTCTTTTTTCGGAGAGGAGTAGTGCTCAGAGATGGTAAACCCTGGTTCGGAGAGGGTATCCTCGAAGAGAAGGCCGCCAGTTTTTCGGTAGTTCTCTTCAAAGGATTTCCAAGTAATGGATTTGATGGGAATCAAAACTCCATTTTTTGAAGTGCATCTAGAGGGTAATTTAGATACACAGTGGTTGTTTTTTTACTGGTTTGGATGTCAAAACAATCCAAGGGATCAAGGCCTAAATTATAAAACCCTTCGTCAATCATAGCAATTCCAAAACCAGCACTTTCCTTTTCATCTAAAAAGTCGGGACGAAAGAATTCTGCACTATTGCCTTGTTTGGCAAGTTCTGCATGGCGCTCTCTACTTTTACGGATGCGGTTTAGGTCCATACCCATAATGGGGGAATCATTACGAATCCGGATGTAAACTGAAGTAGGACGAATTTCAATTTTCATTGAAATTTTTAGATCATACTTTTTGACTTTTTCTCTAACAATAGTTAGGAAGTCTTTTTCTTCTTCAGAAAGATTATGTTTTTTAGTTCGTTTTTTGTCAGAAAGAGTGAGGATTTTTTGTACCACTTTTTTGATTTTATTGGGCACAATGTAACGTTGCATGGCATCCCGGAGTGGTTCAGTTTCGAGAATGATATCGAGTAACTCTTCTGCTTCTTCCTCAGGTGTTTGGCCTTGGGCTTTTAGTTTGTTTAAGAGTTCATCTTGGAAAATCACAAATCGTGTATTGGCTTTGACTGCATTCAGTAATGCTTCCATAAGGCCACTGAAGAGGTGAAAGGAAGTGAGAGGATTGGCTCCCACTCGGTTTAAGATTCCTTGGACCACTTCGTTTACGATGTCTCGTGTAGATTTTGTCAGACCTTTCAGTTCAAAATGGAAATAATCCTTTTGGATGAGTCGGTCTAAGTTTTGAAGGATTTCTGTGCCTTTGTATTTGATTTTCTCGTTTGCCATTGAGGTTCGCTAAACTTTTATGTTAAAAAAACGGGAAAACAAGGTTTTGTAAACCAGTTTTCCTACCGAGTGAGCAGGTTTGTTTGTTTATGAAAGAATTCCTTCTAAAAACTCCTGATTTAGGTGATACTGAAAAAATTGAACTGGTTCGTTGGTTATGCAAAGAAGGCCAAATGGTGAAAGAAGGGGACGAAGTGATCGAACTTGTCACGGATAAAGCTGCTTTTCCAGTCGAATCCCCCTATGCTGGGACATTAAAAAAAATCCTAATCGAACAAGGATCGGTAGTGAAAAAAGGAGATATCCTCGGAATTATGGACATTAACGAATGAAAATCCTTCATATCTCCGATTTACATTTCCCGAAGAAACTTTCACTTTTTTCACTTCGAGGAAAAGCAATCGTCGGATACCTCAATTACCATGTGAGGAGAAAGTCAAAACATCCAGTGGTTCTCATCGCTGCGATGGTGGACACAATTCAAAATTTAGAATATGATGCACTTGTGATTTCGGGTGACCTAACCAATGTTTCACACCCGAGTGAGTTTCAAAATGCAAAAGAGATCTTAAAACCGATTCTTACGGACAAAACGTTCTTAATTCCAGGGAACCATGACCGTTACCAAAAACGGGCCATGGGTCCAAACCCACTCTTCGAAAAAGCATTTGAAGAATGGATGGGGGAATCAAAAGACCCAAATTTTTACCTACGCACCAAACGCATTGCGGGTAAACTTTTTGTAGGTTGGGATTCCAATCTAGCCATTCCAAGGATCACAGCCAATGGGTATGTGGCAAAGGAAGTGGTGGAAAAAACAGTAGGGTTAGCAAACGAACCTTATGTCCTTGTGGGACACCATCCTCTTTGGAATCCAAATGCAGAAGTGGAATCAGCATCGCATCGATTGTCCAACAGAAAAGAAGTAGTGAATGGTTTACAAACCAATCCTCCCGAATTGTACCTACATGGACATACACATACCAACTGGGTGAAACTTCCCGGCAAAGAAACTCCCTTTACGATTGTGAACTCTGCATCGAGTACTCGGTTATCAGATTCTAAACATGAGTGTGGGTTCCATTTGATCGAACTAGGGAAACAAACCCATTACCGTCGTTTTATATATTCAGAAAACAAATTCACAGAGACAAATCCCATTCTTTACGAAGAGACTGAGGGAGTTGTCTAAAGGACATACCATGGCAAATGATAAAATTGATTTAACCTCCATCCAACGGCAACTCATGCAAGTGAAACACCCGGAACTCAAAAAAGACATTGTGAGTCTCGGAATGGTAGCACAAGTCACACCAACTGATGATGGAATTGAAATCCTCATCAAAACTCCCAATGCAGATCGTCGTTTGCAAATTGGACTTGAAGCACAAACAAGACAACTCATCTCCAAAATCGAAGGTGCTGGGAAAGTTAAGATTAAATTTGAAGTCGACCAAAACCTCAAAATGGAAGATGGGAACCGAATCTTTGGTGTGAAAAAAGTCATCGCTGTTGGTTCGGGAAAAGGTGGGGTCGGTAAGTCCACTGTCACTGCGAACTTAGCGAGTACCCTTGCAATGAGTGGCAAAAAAGTGGGAATCTTAGATGCCGATATCTATGGACCTTCCCTCGGAAAGATGTTTGGGATCAATGGCCGAGTGGCATTAAAATCCGAAGAAGATAAAATTTATCCAATCGAAAAACATGGAATCAAACTCATTTCCTTTTCCTTCCTTGTGACAGAAGACCAACCTGTTGTTTGGCGTGGACCAATGCTTGGGAAAGCCATCGAACAGTTCTTATACGATGTGGTTTGGGGGGAACTAGATTACCTTTTCATTGACCTACCACCAGGAACAGGAGACGTCCAACTCTCTCTTGCCCAACTCATTGACCTTGATGGTGCTGTGATTGTCACCACTCCACAAGAAGTGGCAGTACTCGATGCAGGTCGTGCTGCTGCGATGTTCAAACAAGTGAAAGTTCCCATCCTCGGGATTGTGGAAAACATGAGTGGCTTTGCTTGTCCGAAATGTGGGCATGTCACCGATGTTTTTTCCAAAGGGGGAGGGGAAAAACTTTCCAAACAAGTCGGAGTCCCGGAACTGGGAGCAGTCCCTCTCACACTTGATGTCATGAGTTCGGGAGAATCGGGGAAACCAGCCTTACTTGACGCAAAAGACTCTCCTTTGAAAGAGGCATATTTTTTGATCGCAAAGAATTTAGAAGAACAAATTGCGAATTGGGAAGAGTAAAAATCACTTGTTTCTTCTCTGGCTTTTCTTAGTCTAAAGGATACACTATGAATTTTGAACGCGGTTCCAAACCAAATCCAACAGGGAATTTAATCGCATACTGCCATGTATTCGGAGAAAATCCGATTGCTCCAGGTGGGAAAATCATAGCCTCTAATGTAGTGGTGAGTTTCTTAAAAATAGGAGACAACTACCCTGTGGTGACATTTCCACCCGTGGCACTTCCTTCCAAAGAGGAACTCATGAAAATCCTCTCGGACAATATCCATTTGTATGATGTGGTGCAACTTCCTGACTTTCAGATGCCAGAAAACAAGGAACAGGCGAACCAATACATCCAAGAACGAATGGAACAATTCAATTCCATGGTAATGCGGTATGTGGAATTTTGTAAGGCAAAAGAAAAGAAAACGCAAAACCAAAACTTAAACGACCAAATTGACCAAGTGAGCGAACCACTCGAAACCTTAGCCAATCTATCGATTGAATTCCGCAATACCTCTGGGATTGCTCGTGAAGCCACAAGGCTTAAGATGGAACGAATTGTGGACTACTTCCATAACAACCACCCCACACTTGACATTGATAATTTCAAAAAAGCGTTGTCGGTTCCAGGAAAAGTAGGGGATGAACTTGTTGGCCTTTACATCCAAAAGTTCAATGCGATCCAAATCGAAAATTACGAAACGGCTTCTGATTTGCGGAAACGCATTTTAGAAATTGAATCCACTGCCACTTAACTTTCCAGTCTCTATTGAAAAAAACGCCTCCATCAAAAAACGAATGGAGGCACTTGGCATCCGCGAGTCTGATCTAAAAGAACAATTTGTGAAGGCGAGTGGGAAAGGGGGACAAAACGTCAATAAGGTGGCAACCGCTGTTGTGTTACTCCACCTTCCTACTGGCAAACAAGTGAAGTGTAGTATTTACCGCAGCCAAGGGCTCAACCGTTACAAAGCCCGTGATCTACTTTGTTTGGAACTAGAGAAAGAACAGAGACCCGAAAGCTTCCGACAGAAACTTGGTGCCATCCGAAAACAAAAAGCCAAACAAAAGAAACGTTCAGTGGAGAAATATAAAGAAACGAGTATCGAAAATGGCGAAACCGAAGATTGAATCAGAGTGAGTTCTCAAAATTTGGTCCAATCCATCAAATGTTTGGTAAGTTAGCAGAAAGGCGCTGTTATGCGATGTTTTTTTAATTAGAAAAGTAGGTTATTTACTCCAGTTCTCAATTTTTAAATCAGGAATCAATGAGAAATGTTTTTCATTATTAGTAACTAAGGTATAATTTAAAAATAAAGCAGTTGAACCGATTAGAAGATCGAAATCGTCAACTGTATTTCCTTTTTTCTGTACTGTAGCCTTTACTTCTCCAAAGGTTTCAACAATTCCTTTCGTCAATTCAATGACAGGAAAAAGTTCTCCAATTCTATATACAGTCGCCAGATTTTTCTCTCTACTTTTTGATTTCTTCGCACCAAATATTAGTTCGCCATAAGTAATTACAGAAATGACCTTCGAAATATTTTTCTTCTCGATAAGATTGTTTTGAACTTTTTCATTCCCTTTTAGGCTGTATAATATTATATCTGTATCAATCAAATAACTCATCTGTTGTCCTAGATTGATTATTTCTTGATCTTGAAGATCGAATGTCTGAAATTATATCTTTTGCATCTTTGTTGTCATGCCAAGAGTTAGTAAGCTTAAGAAACTCTCGAGTTTGTAATTCACTTTCCAGGTTGTCTCTTTTTAAATGATTTTCGATCATCATGACAACTTCTTGACTTACTGAGCGATGCTCTAATTCAGCTCTTCTTTTTAAAGATTCATAAAGTCTGTTATCTATGTCTCTGACTTGTAGATTTGCCATTTTTAAAATATAATGGTGATTCATGAGTATGCAAGCATATTTCATGCAATTTTCCAGGATTAAGTTTAAAAACAAGTCGCATATCGGAGAATCATTTTCCTGACTTTTCCATTCCCCTTATGGAATTTGTTTGGCTCTTCACCCATAAAAAAAGGCCTCGGATGTGACTCACGAGACCTTTTCGGTGTTTGGCCTGTTTGGATCACCAAAGAGACCAAAGAAAAAATGAGGGGGATGATTTACATCATGCCTCCCATTCCTCCCATACCACCCATTCCTCCCATGCCGCCCATTCCAGCACCAGAAGCATCTTTCGGCTCAGGTTTGTCTGTAATGGTCACTTCAGTGGTGAGGATCATCGCTCCAATAGAAGCTGCATTTTGAAGGGCAGAACGAACCACTTTCGCAGGGTCAACCACACCAGCTTTGATTAAGTCTTCCCAAACCATAGTGAGTGCGTTGAAGCCTTCGTTTCCTTTACGGGCACGAGCTTGTTCAACAATCACAGATCCTTCAAGACCAGCATTAGAAGTGATCATACGGATAGGTTCTTCTAATGCACGTAAGATGATGTTCGCACCAGTTTGTTCGTCACCAACTAGTTTAAGAGCTTTCACTGCATCTTGTGCACGAAGTAGTGTGAGTCCACCACCAGGTACAATTCCTTCTTCCACTGCCGCACGAGTTGCAGAAAGAGCATCTTCGACACGAGCTTTTTTCTCTTTCATTTCTACTTCCGTTGCAGCACCAACGTGGATCACAGCCACACCACCAGCAAGTTTTGCAAGGCGTTCTTGGAGTTTTTCACGATCGTAATCAGAAGTTGTATCTTCGATTTGTTTTTTGATTTGGTTCACTCGGCCTTGGATGTCTTTAGAAGCACCAGCACCTTCGATGATGGTTGTGTTTTCTTTGTCTACGACCACTTTTTTCGCGCGACCGAGCATCTTCACATCAGCGTTTTCGAGTTTCATTCCGAGGTCTTCAGAAATCACTTGTCCACCAGTGAGGATTGCGATGTCTTCAAGCATTGCTTTTCTTCTATCACCAAACCCTGGAGCTTTTACAGCCACACATTGGATGGTTTTACGAAGTGTGTTCACAACGATTGTTGCAAGAGCTTCGCCTTCCACTTCTTCTGCGATGATGACAAGTGGTCTACCCGCCTGTGCAATTTTTTCAAGCACTGGGAGAAGGTCTTTCATCGAAGCAATTTTTTTGTCGTAAATTAAGATGAATGGATCGTTGAAAGTTGCGATCATTGCTTCTGGATCAGTTACCATATAAGGTGATACGTATCCACGATCAAATTGCATACCCTCTACGATATCAAGAGTAGTCTCGATGGATTTTGCTTCATCCACAGTGATCACACCTTCTTTACCTACTTTGTCAAAAGCTTGTGCAATGAGGTTACCGATTTCAGGATCATTGTTTGCAGAGATCGTTGCAACGTTTGCGTATTCTGCTTTGCTATTGATTTTGATTGCGTGTTTTTTGATTTCTTCCACAGCGACAACAACTGCTTTGTCAATTCCGTGTTTGAGTGCCATTGGGTTTGCACCCGCAGTTACGTTTTTCAAACCTTCGTTGATGATGGCTTGTGCAAGGATGGTTGCAGTGGTTGTTCCGTCTCCGGCGATGTCGTTCGTTTTGGTAGAAACTTCTTTCACCATTTGAGCGCCCATGTTTTCAATTGCATCTTCTAGTTCGATTTCTTTCGCAACTGTAACACCGTCTTTTGTGATGGTAGGAGATCCAAATTTTTTGTCGATGACTACGTTACGACCTTTTGGTCCAAGTGTCACCTTCACTGCGTTAGCGAGTTTGTTCACTCCGCTAAGAAGTTTTCTACGTGCTGTTTCATCAAATTCGATTGTTTTAGCCATGGTTAATGATTCCCTTTTATGATTAGTTTGTTACGACACCGAGGATGTCGCTTTCACGGATAATGAGTAAATCTTTTCCGCCTTGTTTGATTTCTGTTCCAGAATACTTTCCGTATAGAACTGTATCCCCAACCTTTACTTCTAAAGGAACGAGTTTACCGTCTTCGTAACGGCCTTGTCCCGCAGCGATGACTTTGCCTTCTTGTGGTTTTTCTTTGGCCGTGTCTGGGACGATGATGGATCCGATTTTTTCTTCCGACTCATTCTTAGGCTCGACGACGACTCGGTCGCCTAAAGGTTTAATTGACGCCATGAGTGACTCCTTGTATGCATTCTACTGATTAATACTAAGTTTAGCACCATTTCAAAAAGAGTGCTAAACTCAAGTACCATAGAATGATTGGAGGAAGGATTCGTCAAGCACTTTCAATCAAAGAGTGCTAAAATGAAATTAGAACCCGAAAAGCCCTGTTTTTTTGCGTTTTGAGCCGCGCTTGGGGGTGACACCGAGCATCCCGAGTAGGCCCCGAGTCACTTCCTTGGCAACGGTCCTTCCTACTTCTCTGGCGAGGGGGTTTTTGGAGAGGGTTTCCACAAAACTGGGGTCTTCTTTTTCTTTGGCACGTTTGGATTTGGGTTTTTTGGATCCCGTTTCCTCTTCTGCCGATTCCGTCTCGTCGGCAATGGTTTCCATCTTTTTAGTGAGCATTTCGTGAGCACTTTCCCGATCGAGGGTGGTTTCGTATTTTTTCACTAGTTCCGATTTTCCAACCAAACCTTCGAGTTCCTTTGTTGTGAGAGTTCCCATACGAGACTTGGGAGGACAGAGAAAGGTGTGGACGAGGGGAGTGGGAGATCCTTTGGTATTTAGGGCTGTGATGAATGCCTCCCCAATCCCAAGTTCTGTGATCACTTCTTTGGTATCATAAAAATCCGTTTCTGGATAATTTTCGGAAGCGGTTTTGATCGCCTTGCGGTCGTTTGCTGTGAAGGCGCGGAGGGCATGTTGGACTTTGAGTCCCAATTGGCCTAAAATTTCCTTTGGTAAATCGGTTGGCGATTGTGTACAAAAAATAATTCCCACACCTTTGGAACGGATGAGGCGTACCATTGTTTCCAATTGTTTTAACAAATCACTGGAAGCTTCATCAAAGACCAAGTGGGCTTCATCGATGAATAATACTAGTTTTGGTTTCTCCAAATCACCTTCTTCTGGAAAATTCGCATAAATCTCTGTGAGGAGAGACAACATAAATGTAGAAAAAAGACGTGGTTTGGTTTGAATGTCTGTGAGCCTGACAATGGAAATTTTCCCTTTTTTAGATTCTGTTTGGATAAGGTCATCCACATCAAACGAAGGTTCACCAAAAAAATCCTCCCCGCCTTGGCTTTCCAGATCCATTAACTTTCGTAAGATGATCGAAACACTTTGAGAGGAAACAGTGCCGTATTCTTTTTCTAGTTCCTCTTTGCCTTCGTCATTGATGTATTGGAGTGCTTTTTTGAAATCCTTGAGGTCAAGGATGGGAAGCCCCAAATCATCACAGTATTTAAAGACAAGGGAAACCACACTGCCTTGTGTTTCATTGAGTTCCAAAATCCGAGAAAGTAAAATCGGACCAAACTCGGCAACTGTTGCACGGAGTTTGACCCCTGGTTCTTTGGAGATGGATAAAAATTCAACGGGGTAGGTTGTGGGATTCCATTCCGAACCAAGGATCTTGGTTCGTTCTTCGATTTTTTCATTGGATTCGCCTTCTGCCGCAAGACCAGAAAGGTCTCCTTTGATGTCCATAAGGACAACGGGCACACCCGCATCGGAAAGGGATTCTGTGAGGAGTTGTAAGGTTTTGGTTTTTCCTGTTCCCGTGGCACCGGCGATCAGACCATGTCGGTTTAAGGTGGAGAGGGGGATTTGGACCTTGGCTTCAGGGAAAGTGTCCCCATCAAATTTTCCACATCCTAAAAAAAGGGACCCGTCACTTGGGTATCCTTCCTGGATTTTTTTTGTAAATGCATCGGATTGTTTGGCCATTGGTTCCCTCGAAACTCCACTAGTTCATTTTCATTCCCCACTAAGTCAATGTTTTCTAAGCGGAGAGTGGGCAATGCGCTCGGCATTTCCAAGTGATCCTTTGGTTCGTTCTGCCATTTCCCCGAAATTTCTCGTAGAACTCCTAATAAGATTTGAGTTTTTCCAATTTCTTTTTAAGATTTGGATGTGGAACGGATTCTCAGAGCAAACACATTCTCCCTTTTAGTCATCGTTTTCCTTTTTTTGCCATTGGCCCATTGCAACCGGAGTATCCCTTCTTTGGCTTCTGCCAAAACCATCCAAAATGGAATTTTGGACCTGACCGGGGAAGATCCAAAAACCTTGGACCCATTCCCTTTGGCAGGTGAATGGCATGCCTTCCCAGGAGAATTGCCAGAAACAGAAGCCGAGTTCCAAGCACTCGAAAAGAAAACACCTGTTCCGCTGGCTGTCCCTGCCTATTGGGTGAACCAAAACCTTCCCGCCCATGGTTATGTGACCTACCGCTTACAATTAAAGGTAAAGGAGCCGATGAACCTCATGGTTTATTTACGAGAGGCATCATCTGCGTACAGATTGTACTATTCCAATCCCGAACGTGGACTCGTCCTACTTGGATCGGCAGGCAAAGTTTCTAAAATCAAAGAAGATTCCATTGGGTATTATTTAGAAACAGGACGTTCGTTTCGTGCGACAAACGACACTGTCCTTTACTTACAAATTTCAAACTATTTGTACTCTCGAGGTGGTCCTTACTATTCACCAATTCTCGGTGAAGTAGGAAAAACGATCCTTTACCTTCGTTTCAAAGAAAGGAAAAAATCATTTTTCTTTGGAGCCTTTCTTGTGCTCGCCATCACACATTTATTCTTATACATCCATCGTAGAAAGGACAAATCCCCTCTTTGGTTTGCACTGCTTTGTTTTTCATGGCTTGTTCGCATTTTATTATTCGAACGAGTTTCCAGAGACTGGTTTGTGGGAAGTGACTTTCTTGAGATGTTTCAAATTCGTTTGGAATATTTAGCTTTTTGTGGGATCCAAATCTTCAGTTTACTTTTCTTTTTCCATGTCCAACCACATTTGGTTCCAAACAAATTCAAACGGTATTTGCTCGTTCCCATCCTACTTGAGATTCTCATCATACTCACGTCACCGTACGCTGTGTACACAAAATTACTTGTGTTTAGCCAAGCTTACATGGTTGTGATTTTAATTTTAGCCTTTATTGCCGCGGTAAGGTCTACTTTCCAAAGAGAAACACGTTATGTGGGAGCATTCATCACGTTTGGTACATTTGTGATCTTATCTGCAACCATTTACGATTCAGTTGTTTTTTTCAAACGATGGGACCTACCTCTCATCACTGATTTAGGATTTGGAATCTTTTGTATGTGCCTTGCCATTGTGATTTCCAAACAAAATGCGCATACCTGGGAAACGGCAGAATACCTTACCTTAAATTTACGCAAAGAAGTAGAATGGAAAACCTTAGAGCTTAAAAAAGAAAAAGAAAAGGCTGAAAAAACAGGGGAATTAAAAGATAAATTTATCTCCATCGTCTCTCACGACATTCGTTCTCCCCTTTTTGGAATCTCGTCCGTTGTCAATTTACTCACAGAATCACCACCCTCCCTTTCTCCAGAAAGAGCCAAACAAGTGCTTGGCGAAGCATCCACTGGTCTCAAAAACATTCTCAGTATGGTGGAAGAACTCATCAAATACTCACGATTTCAAAATGCAGCTGTATTTCCTGATTACCAACTTTTTGACTTCCGTCAAATCACAGACCAACTCATTGAACGAGTACAGGAAATGGCAAAACCTAAAAACATCACCATCCTGACGCAAATGGAGGAATCCTCCATTGGGATTGGAGACCCTAATCTCATTGAACATTTGATCTGGAACCTACTTACGAATGCAGTTAAGTTCACAAAAGAGTCGGCAACAGTCGAAGTTTCACTCACCGAATCGAATAAGTATTGGAGCCTCAAGGTGACAGACACTGGGATTGGGATGCCGAAATACTGGACCGAACATGTGTTAGAAGAAGGATTTTTGTTTGTACGCAAAGGTACAGCGGACGAAATGGGAGCCGGGGTTGGCTTAGCGTTTTGTCGCGAAGTGGCAGAACGACATGGGGCAAGTCTTCTTGTCCAATCAGAGGAAGAGAAAGGAACATCGGTTGAGCTCCTCCTTCCCAATTTTGAAAAAATTGTCCTCATCCTCGACGACAACCCAGGTTACCGCAAACAAATCCGAAAGGTCTTAAAAGACATCCCTTGTATCATTTGGGAAGAGGAATACCCAGATCACGCCTTGTATTCAGTCTCAAGGTTAAAACCTGATCTCATCATCGTGGACTTTTCCATGCCGGATAAAACAGGGATCGATTTTTTAAGGGATTTGTATTCTAATTCCGAAATGGAAGAAATTCGTTCTATGCTCGTATCGAGTTCTCATACAGATCCAAACACAGGTTATAAATTAGAAACAGAAGTGATCGATCTTGGGGGAGATGCTTTTTTAACAAAAACATCCCCCGATCAAAAGATGGTCGAACTTGTGAAGAGACTGCTCGACCTTTGAGGTTTAGATTAACATTTGTTCTTTGGCGCGACCAATGAGTTCCGCAACGGTTTTCGCATTGAATCTGTCTTTCAAACGTCCGACATGGTATTCTACCGTTCGTTTGGAAAGCCCAATGTCGGTTCCAATTTCTTGGTAGGTTTTGCCTTGTCCGAGGAGAGTGAGGATTTGTTTTTCCTTTTTGTTGGCAACCTTACCATCCTG
Organism: Leptospira biflexa serovar Patoc strain 'Patoc 1 (Paris)'; assembly: GCF_000017685.1. Taxonomy (NCBI): domain Bacteria; kingdom Pseudomonadati; phylum Spirochaetota; class Leptospiria; order Leptospirales; family Leptospiraceae; genus Leptospira; species Leptospira biflexa. The sequence continues at coordinate 2,410,733 of NC_010602.1, read as the reverse complement.
TGGTTTTCGATTGAAGCTGAGTTTTAGGTTTTTGGAATACACCGTTTTCCCAGAGGCAATCTCATTCAGGTTCCGAGTGAGGCTACTCAAGTCATCACTCTTCAGAAGATACCCATCCACTCCCGCTTCAATGGCCGAATGGACAATGGGTTGTTCATCGAGCATGGTGAGGGTGACCACTTTGAGTTGTGGCAGGTCTTTTTTCCAATCTTTCACCATATTGAGGACGTTTTCCCCAGGAATGCGAAGGTCGAGCAGGACAAAATCGGGTCTCGTTTCTTGGAGGAGGTTTGCAATTTGAGAGGAATGTTCGGCTTCTCCCACCACTTCAAAATCATTCGAAGCATTGACCACATGTTTCACGCCGACCCTGGTCACTGCGTGGTCTTCAACGAGTAATACCTTCTTTTTCGGTGTCATAAATTTCCCTTTATCTGGATCTAAGAAGCTGATTTCTTCCTAGCGTTTCCCCCTAGTAGACGAGGAGAACTGGCAATATTAGTACTATTCCGTTTCATTTGTCCAGAAAAAATCATGAGTTTTTCTACTTAATTTTCTCTTGCAAAATCAGAAAGTTTCCCCCATGTTCAAAAGATCCTAGGAGAATGAATGAATACTAAAGTAGAGAGTCTCAAAAAAATATATCTCTTCCAAAAGTTAAACCAAGATGAACTATTACATATAGCTGAAAAGATTCGGGAAGTCCACCTGCCTCCTAGAAATGTTTTGTACGACATGGGAGAGGAAGCCGAATCCATGTACATCGTCAAGTACGGAACCCTTCAAATTTCCACTTCCACAAGCCACGGGGACGATGTGAACCTCATCACCCTCGGAGAAGGGGATCACTTTGGGGAATTGCCTTTTTTTGATGACGAAAAACGATCTGCCAAAGTCGAAGCCAAGGAAAACTCCGAACTCTACGAACTTCGGTATGCCGATTTGCATGATATGTTCTCCAAAAACAAAGAAATGGAGCTGAAATTTTACAAAGAAGTCACCCATTACTACATCCGCCGCCTCAGAAAGTTAACACACGATCTAGCGTATGCAAGGGAACTGCGAAAACGTTTTGCCTAAAGCCAGCGCAAGAGACAAAATTTTACTAAATTAGTAATTTTTATCGCACACATTCGAAAAAACCTTTTCCATTCCTCAGTTTCTTCCTATTACAGCTAAGGAATGGGTTTCACAATCCGATACTATTACCGTAGGCAGGGAGAAGGAATGCATGGTGGACCCCGAAATCCTAACCGAGAAGATCGTAACACAAAACAAGACTTTCTTGGTGGATTTGAAGAAAAACCAGGCTGGATTTTACCTGAAAGTATCGGAATGGTCGAATAGTAAAAAATCCTCGATCTTTCTTCCGGCGGAAGGAATCGATCGAATGATCGAAATCTTGCATCAATTTAAAAGCCGGATAGCCGATAATGAGAATACGAAAGACCCGGAGTTAGGAGCCTTTTAGGAGTGAGTTTCATGGGGAAATTAGGAATGACCAAACTGTTGTTAGGCCTCTTCCTTTCAATAGGAATGTTGTACGCACAGGCAGATACTGGCGGACAAAATACAGCTAACACTGCAAATGATGAGGATAGCCCTCTAAGAAAAATCGTTTTAGATGATTTTGAAGAGGCTGAGGATTGGAGAGTCAAAGCAACCACTCCACTCGGTGAAACAAGGACTTTAAAACTTGTGCAACGTGGGCTCATCAAAGATGTATTCGATGAAAAAACCGTACCAGAAGATGGTGGGGACAAAATCGAAAAAAACCATATTTTAGGAGTCAAAACACATTTTGCTGCTAAAGGGCTGGATCGTGTGGAATTATACCCTCCGCATGAATACATCATCAAAGGAAAAGTAAGACAAATTTCTGTATGGGTCCTCGGACGTAAATACAGACACACCTTATTTGCTAAATTCAGAGATTATAAAGACGTAACACATAATATCCGTTTGGGTCGCTTGGATTTTTTTGGATGGAGAAAGTTGACAGCAACTGTTCCTGGATTCATCCCTCAAAGTACGAGATTTGCTCTCTTGGATAAAAACCTACACTTTGTTTCCCTCTTTGTGACATCCGATGTCCACGAAGTAGCAGGGGACTTCTACTTTTATGTAGATGATTTACAAGTGAGAACAGACAGATCCGAGGCAAAATACCCTGGTTCTGAAATTAAGGACAATTGGTAAGCGGGAGAAGGGAACAATGGAAAACAAAAAAACAAAAATCCTAACTTTATTAGCGCTCACCTCGGTAGCCCTCATTGGTTTTGCAGAGGCACAATACAAAGTCTCCAACGGCGTGGCAACACCTGTGGGAAATGACATTGGAGCTCTAGAACTCAAAGCCATTACCATTGAATCTTGGGACAATCCAGTATCTTCGGCACCATTTGGTTGGGAAGTGTTCACTGACAAAGACGGCGTGAACAAAGATGGATCTGGGGATATGAAGTTTGATGAAAACAATAAATATTCTCCTGTTCTGAATGACCCAGCAAAATCTCCTCTTGTGAGTAGAGAAGTGAAACTGGTTCCAGGAAAACCTGGGGATGTGAAAAACGTAGATGCAGGGAATGCAAAAGTTTTGGCGGTCAAATTCCAATTCACATTTCCTGGTAACAACGTTGTGACCATTCGCCCACCTCGTGCTCCTGAGTATGAAGTCACCAGAGCTCGTTCGTACATCGATGCAGACAACAAAAAGAAAATGGAAAAAGTGTATGGAATTGAAGCTCCAGGAAACGTAAAAGCCATTTCTGTTTGGGTCCTTGGCCGTGGGAACGAGTATGATTTAGAAGGTTGGTTAGAAGATTATAATGGCAATAGCCATATCTTCCCTTTTGGATCACTTGACTTTGTCGGATGGAGACCACTCCATATTCTCATCCCTCCAGGGATTCCGCAAGAAGCCAATGCTTTCCCTGCGACAAGGAATTTGATTTTCAAACAATTCAAAATCCGTTCCAGAACAAGTACGGGACCAGAAACAGTGTATCTCTTCTTTGATGAACTCAGAGTCCTTGCGGATACTTTCGAAGTTCACTTTGATGGAGCAAACCTCGACTTTGATGAAGAAGATTGCAAAAACAAAGTGAAATTGGAGCAAATGCTCCAGAAGTCTGGAGCGATCTCCACTAGTGCCAAAGTGCGCGATTGTGGGGGAAGCAACGGATCTTCCCAAAACAAATAGATCCCTATTCACTCCAAGGGAATCTACTTGGACCAGGAAAACCCAGCCAATCGGCTGGGTTTTTTGGCTTTACAGAATCGAACGGACCTGGAAAATGAACCCTAGGACTGTTCTTTTCGCGGATTCATCGCTAAATTTACCGTAACAACTTTATAGGAACTATGAACACCCTTTATTGGAAATACGAAGAGGGAGATTCTTTTCATGCCTGAGACTATTACCGAAGACAAATCAAACAAAATTGCCGACAACGACAAACTCACACCTCTATTTAATGAGGAAATTTATGTTCGTGCTGATGCAGGAACGGTTCCCGTTTCTAAATTCAAAATCTTTGACGATGTCATTGATGCATACAAGGCAGAAAATCGTCTAGCGGAAGCTAAACAAAAAATTGAAGACCATTTCAAAGAACACCCTGAGTCAATCTCCGCCAAATACATGTTAATGATCATATCTTTCATGGAAGATTCCATGGGAGATGCGAATTTGGTGAAGAACATTTTGGATTCTTTCAAAGCTCATGCGAAATGGACGATCATTGAATACATAACTGATTCTATTTTACGTTTTGGTGACCATAGACTTGCGCTTCGTGTGAAAGCGGAAGCTCTCGATAAACTCAAGAAAAACAAAGAACTCAAAGTTGTACTTGAAAAATTAGCCAAACAAGACCGCAAAAACCCAGAGATCGCAAAGAAGTACGGATTCTCCATTATGGAAGAAGACAAACCGAAAGCGATGTCTTATCTCAAACTTGCCGTTGAGATGTATGCAAAAAATAAAGAATACGTTCCGATGGAAGAGATTTGGCCTACCATCGTTCAAAACAATTATGAAGATGTTTCCTTCTTCGATAAAATTGAACGGATCTTACTTGGACAAAGAGAAAAAACTCGGTTAGTCGGTCTATTATACCCAATTGTAGAACCATTCAAAGCAATGGAAGATTGGGATCATGTCATCTATTTTCTAAAGAAAATATTAGAACACGAGCCTGCTTCACAAAAAGCAAGAAACGAACTCATCCGTTCTTACAAACAAAAATATGTAGCCCATTCACTTTTGGAAGATTTCCTCAAGATGAGTGAACTTGGTAACAACCGTAAACCGGTCAAACTTTGTATCACAAACTTTGAACGAAACATCGTGTTTGATACTGGTAACTATGTGATGCATAGAAACTGGGGTGTGGGTAAAATCACATCCATCTCTCAAACGGGAGATTCTATCTTTGTTGATTTTGAAGAAAAGAAAGACCACAAACTTTCCATCCAAATGGCAATCACTTCCTTGAAGCCTCTCAAGAAAGACCATATTTGGGTGCAACACTTTGAAGACAGACAAGGTATCAATACTATGTTTGCTGAGAACTTACCTGAGTTCTTAAAACAACTTCTGAAATCTTACGACAACCGAATGATCATCGGTGACATGAAGAACGAACTCATTGGAACCTTCCTGAAACAAGAGGAATGGTCTAAGTGGTGGGCAAAGGTAAAATCGGTTCTGAAAAAAGAAGCGAACATTGGAATGAATCCGAAGAAAAAGGATGAAGTGGTATACCACGAAAAACCAATCACTCACTCTGAAACCCTCACTCAAAAATTCCAAGCTAGTAATGATGCGAATAAAAAATTAGAAATCGCAATGGAAGCAGTGCGCGATTCTGATGAAGCTGCGGAAGCGGGTGAGTTTTTTATCTCTCATTATGTGGAAGAAGAATCGGCTCGTGACATCATTCGTAAAATTTCTGCTTATCTATACTTGGAAGAAGCAGGAAAGGCGTGGCCAACAGAAGAATTTTCGCATAAAATCAGAGAACCTGAATTAAAAACCCTAATCCAAACTCTAACAAAAGAGGATGCTCTCAAAATTTCAAAGGCATTGGAAAACACGGATATCAAAAAAGGTTTCAAAGACCTGATTCGATCGCACCACCCAGAAGCGATCAATATCCTCATCGGACTTCTTTTTGAAGTGCCAGTGAAGGTAAACAGGTCTGTTTTCCAAAACTTGGTTGCTGATGAAAAGTATGCAGAACTCAATTTGTTTTTCGAAACGGTTTGTAACAAATCCAAAGAAAACCCTGAAGTTTTCCTTTGGGTGGCAAAATCCATTCTTTCTCATACCTGGAAATTTGATTGGCTAAAAGTCAGTGAAGAAGACCTCGTACTGCGAGTGTTCCGAATCTTAAAACCACTTGCCAAAATTGAAGACAAAGGAACTAAACTCAAAAACCAAGCGATGGACATTTTGTTCGGAAAAGACAATAGTCTTCTCCGCGACATTTTAACCAATGCGGATGATGAGTATGTTCGGAAACTATTTGCTCTTTTCAAAGAAGTCCCTTATGTGACAGACTTAGAAAAAGACCAATTGTATGCTCTTATCAACGAACTGAAACCAAATATTGTTTGGGACGAGTATGACTCTGAAGAAGATGCAGACGATGATCCATTGGCAAATCTTCCACACGATGTGGTGCTTGTCACAAGACGCGCGTTTAATGCTAAAAAACTTGAATTTGAACATTTAGTGAATGTGGAAATGGCGGAAAACTCTCGTGATATCGGTGAGGCCCAAGAAAAAGGGGACTTACGTGAAAACGCAGAATACAAAGCGGCGATGGAAAAACAAGCACAGCTCCAAGCGGCCATCAAACGTTTAGAAGCTGAACTCAAAAGTGCTCGAATTTTAGATTTAAGTGATGTCAAAACAGAAAAAGTAGGGATCGGAACCACTGTGCGTTTGAAAAACAAACAAACTGGTGAGTCTGTCACTTACTCGATCTTAGGTGCATGGGATGCTGATACTGAAAAAAATATCATCTCTTACCAATCACCGCTCGCAAAATCCTTACTTGGAAAACACACAGGAAACGAAGCAACACTTGTCTTTGGTTCTACAGAAACAGTTTACGAAGTTTTGGATATTGCCCGTTACTCAATGACTGGACAGGAAGCCTGAAGAAGGTCTTCCTTCCAACCATTTGTAGAAATTAGATCCACAAACGGTTCGGAACTATTTCCGGCAAAATCAGAGGCCTTAACTTCCAAAAGAAGATAAGGCCTTTCTTTTTGTAGGCTTTTGGGAATGAGAACACGGATTGCACTCCGATCCGGATCATATTCATAAGGATACGTCTGTCCATCGACTAACAGTTCTACATTGGTTTTAAAACCGCTGCCCACATCGGATAATCCATAATATTTTTCTTCCATACAATGATTTCGCACTTCTGGTAGTTCGATGTAGCGCGCAATTGACGTCATCGGGAAAACGGTCGGGGGAGTTTCGTCACCCAAAACCATCAGGTATCCCAGTTTTGTGAGTTTGAAACTAAAACCATTGGATTTTCGTTTGGGTTGGATTCCTTGGAATTTTCCAATGGAAGAATCAAAAAAATAAAGTGACTCTTTAATGGAAGGTGTGACTCCTAAATTCAGTTCGCCGAGTCCTTCTCCCTTCCAACTCATACGTTTTGTATCTAACTTAAATATTTTACCCTTCAGAGGAAGGCCTTTTGGAATTTTAAATGGAATGTCTTTTTCTAAAACTTCCGAGATGAGTAAACTTCCGTCGCCCGATACTTCTGCTTTTGTTAAATCGATTGTGACGAGTCCATCAACTGATCTGTATTTATTTCCTGTTTTTTTAGAAGTCTGTTTGATTCTGAAATCTTTTGGAGATGGTTCATGGATGATTTCAAAAGAAACGAAAGACTTGTTGCCAGTTGCATCTCGTAGTGATGCTTGGATTTGGATTTTGTCTTTTTTGGGGAATTGGTTTAGGTCTATCGAATATCCTTCGTCTTTGAAGAGTTTCGGTTGTTCATACATATGATAAAAATAAACAGGTGGTGATAAGGAAGATCGGTTGATATCGTAAAATTGGTGTTTTTGGGATTTGTCTTCAAAGGATAAAAAGTCAAAATTCCTAGTAAAAACTGAGTTTCCGTTCACAACTAAATCCATTCCATACACATTGTTTTTGTTACGGGAACGTATTTTATCATAACCACTCATTCGGATTCGTACTTTTCCTGTTAGTTGGATGGAAGTGAATTTATCTCCCATTTCGGTATATAGTTCAAATTTTCCCTTTCCAATTTCTTTGGCTGAAAAGAGGAGGGGACTTTCTAAATCGTCACCTTCCAAAAACATGGACAAAATGGTGGGAGGGGTTACATCCTTCTGGTGGATTTCTGAAAAGTAGAGTGGATTGATATTCCCTTTTTCTGACCGAAATTCTAAGTGGAGGTGAGGGGGCCCAGAACCTGTCTCACCCGTTTTGCCGATGGCATTCCCTTTTTTTGTCGTAAACATACCTGGTGGTAGTTTCAACTGGAATCCAGTCGGATCTCCCATCAAAAGAAGGGCTCTACGTAGTAATTCTAATTCGGTCAGAGTTCCGCCAAAGGAGTGTAAGTGGGCGTATTTGGATTTGATTTTGTATTTTGGATTGTATAGGTTTAAGGAAAGTCCATAACCCGTTTTCGAATAACTAATTTCTTCCACATAACCATCAAAGGTGGCAAGGATATTGTGCCCGTTTAACCCATAAGATTTGAAGTCTGAGCCCAGATGCAAATTGTGATTTCTGATTTCCGCAAATGTACCGGAAACAGGTGAATAATAAGGCAAAGGGAATCCAACCTCGGAGTGAGGGATTTCTGGAATTTTCGAATCCCCAGTTACCATTGTTGGGAATAGGAGTAGGGAAACGAAGGGAAAACAAATCTTTGCCAACCGCATGGGAAAAGTAGAAACTTCCCTCTTCCTTTGTCATGCCTTTCCTTTCCGAAAAGGAAATTCTCTTTCATTTCGATTCCCTTGACAATCTAGACTTAGGACCTAGTATGACAGGGAACAAATTCATATGAAGCCAGGTGTTGTATTCTTATTCTCGCTCGTCGTTTCTGGATGTGCTTTTTTTTCAAAAGAACCTGGTCGACCTCCCAAAATTGATGGAGTTCCCGTCCCTGATTCCAAACGACTGCTCTACATCCAAAATGTGAGGAACAATACCTATTCCCCAGGGATGCATACCCGACTCACCCAAATGATCATGGAAGAGATCGACCGGAGGGGAAGGTTTATCACCACTCGAGAAAAAACTCTCGCGAAATACCGTTTGTATGCAGAAATTGTCCACTACCAACAAGTAGGTGATTTGATGGATTTGGCAGACCAACACATTACATCGGAATTGTTTGTCGTCACTCGAGTCGAAATCATCGAAGCGGAAACAGGAGTCAAAATTCCGATGGAGCGCAGTGAAATCCCTGGCAGAGTCCATTATTCGACTCAAATTGGGTTTCGCGAATCAGAACTCGAAGCACAAAATCGCCTCCTAAGGGTGATGGCTCTGAGAATTGCAGAAGAAGCAGAAAGAGCTTGGTATTATTCCATTTCTGGTGTATTGAATTAAGTTACGAATTTAGGAGATTTAACCCTTGCAAAACGATCCAATTTCCTCCGAAGACACTAAAAAAGAAATGCTCGCCTTTGAGGAGTATCTCAAAGAAAAAGGTTTAAAAATTACAAACCAACGTTTGTTAGTTGCGCAAAAGATTTTTTCTTCTCATAATCATTTTACTGCAGAAGGTTTGCTCGACGAACTGAAAGACAATAAAGACCGAATTTCTAAAGCGACCATTTATCGAATTTTGGCCATTATGGTGGAAGCGGGACTTCTCGAAGAACACGATTTTGGAAAAGATTATAAATACTACGAACATATCATTGGGCATGAACACCATGATCATATCATTTGTATGCAATGTGGTAGGACCGTAGAATTCATCGATGAAAGGATCGAAGAATTACAAAACAAAGCCGCTTCGGAAAATGGTTTTACCATCACAGGCCATAGTTTGAATATTTTTGGCAATTGTACAAACTTTGCAACTTGCGAACATAAAAACAAAAAATAGTGTCTTCTATTTTTAAAGAAGGTATTTACGATACAGGTTCTTATGCGAGGACTGGCACTTTAGATCTGAATGGCATCCAAATCCAAACTCCGATCTTTATGCCAGTGGGCACTCGTGGTAGCATTAAGTCTCTCACTTCTGAAGATATCGATGAACTGGGTTACAACCTCATCCTTGCCAATACCTACCATCTCTATCTAAAACCAGGCAAAGAAGTCTTCGATCATTTTCAGGGCTTAAAAAATTTTATGTCCTACAAAAAGGCATTACTCACCGATTCGGGTGGGTTCCAGGTCTTTAGCCTGGCAAGCCTCTTTAAATTTGAAGACGATGGGGTTCGTTTCCAATCGCATATTGATGGAAGCCATCATAAATTTACACCTGCCTCTGTGATCGATATGCAAAGGTCCATCGGGTCTGACATCATGATGGTACTAGATGATTGTGCCCCTTATGGGAGTGATACCAAACGATTGGAACTTGCCTTAGATCGGACGCACCGTTGGGCTAAGGAATCATTTGCGTATTGGATGGAAAATCCAGGTGGGCAAAATGTATTTCCGATTGTGCAAGGTGGAGTGAATGAAACCCTTCGTCTTCGGAGTTTGGAAACATTACAAAAAATTGATTTTCCAGGAATTGCCATTGGGGGCTTAAGTGTGGGCGAACCAAGGCCTGAATACATTCGCATTTTAGAATGTATGGCCCCTCATTTGGACAAATCGAGACCGAGATACCTTATGGGAGTGGGAACGGTCGTCGATATCCTGGAAGGTGTGAAAAACGGAATCGATATGTTCGATTGTGTTTTGCCCACAAGGAATGCTCGGAATGGCCAAGTTTTCACATCAAAAGGCAAGATCAATCTGCGAAATGAATCCCATCGCCTGAGTGATTCACCAATTGACCCACAATGTGAATGTAAGGTATGCAAAACATATAGTCTCGGTTACATTCGCCACTTACATAAAGTAAAGGAATTAACAGCCTTTTCCTTATCTACCTACCATAATTTATTTTTTATGCAGAGCTTCATGGAAAAGATGCGAAAGTCCATAGAAATAGGCAATTTTCAGGGTTTTTATGACCATTGGAAAAATTTGTTTGGTAGCTAAAATTATTAGGTTGACGTACCCATTTTTTTTGAATGCAATTGTACCGTCATTTCTACATTGATTGTAGCTTCATTGAGGAGTCTCTAGACACACATGGAAATCACCAGAAGGGAAAAAGATAAAATCGTAGTACTCGATATTAACGGGGAAATCGACCTTTATAACGCGCCTGAGATCAAGGATGTAATCGCCAAATTGATCGAAGAACAAAAGTATTGCATCGTCATCAATCTCGAGAAGGTATCTTACATCGACTCTTCCGGAATTGGAGCTTTAATTTCAAGTTTGTCCAACCTGAAAAAATACCAAGGTGGTTTAAAAATCATCAACGTAGCAGGTTCTGTTCGTAAGGTATTTGAACTCACTAAGTTGACTTCATTTTTTGAAATTTTCGATAGCGAAGACGAAGCAGTCACTGCTTTCAAATAGAAGAGGAAGCGTATTTTGCGCTTCTCTCTTTTTTATACCCCCCTACCAAACATTAAGGAGTTTGTTATGTTAAAAAAGAAAAAGACATCAGTCTTTCTCTCCGCTTTGGTATTGTTCTCTGCAGGCTTTGTGAACTGCGCCCAAGAACTACCACTCAAAGAATTAGCTCTGGCAAAGTCGCAAGTGGAGCGAGCAGAAAGGCTTTCTGCAGAAGAGTATGCCCCGGAAGAATTTAGCGAAGCTAAAAAAAACTTAGTTTCTGCAAATGAGTTTGCGGCAGAAGAAAAAGCATCTGAATCCAAGAAGAGTGCGGATTATGCAATTTCCAAAGCTTATGATGCTTTGGAAAAAACATTGCCTAAGTTAGCTGCCAAATCTCGTGAGGAAGCAGTTGCTGCCATTGATGCGGCTGATGAAGCGTATGCCTCTGAATACACTCCTGAAGAATACAAAAAAGCTGTGGCCGCAAGAGATGCTGGGGAAACGAAATTAGCCCAAGCAGATGCAAGCCTTGCATCATACTTACGCGAAGACAAAGATGAGTCCGCCAAAGAATTAAAACGAACTGTTGCATTACAAGAATATGAAGATGCCCACAACCAATTCCAAGAAGCATCTAAGATCAGCTCTGAAGCTAAAAAAGTAGCACTTGAAAAATCAGGTGGTGCTCTTGTGAAATCAGCAGATGAAGTGGATGCATTACTCGACAAAGCAGCATCGTATTCAAAAGCGGGTAACCCTGCCATTGATGAAGAAAAAGCGAGAGTGGCATCAGCACGAGAAGACATCCAAGCTGGTAAATTAAAATCAGCAGACGAAAAAATCAAAACGGCTCGATTGGCATCTGCTTCTCTTTTACAAGATTCCATCAAAGACCACGCTAAAAATCGCAATGCGCAAGCTCGAGAAGTGGTGGAAGATGCAAATCTTCGTTTTGGCGAATTGAATGCTGATACGTATCTGAAATCCAATGCAAAAGAATCCTATGCAAGCACCCAAGAAAACTTAGGAGCTTCCAACGAATCCTTACAAGCATCTGGTAACTTACTTGAACAAGATAAGTTTGAAGATTCCATCACTCAATCCGAGGAAGCGATTCGTTTGGCAGAAATTTCGATCGACCAAATCGAAACTCTAAAAGGGAAAAATAACGTTGCGAAAAAAGATCGCAAAACTGTAGAAACTGATGAAACAACTGCAGATTCGAAGGAACCAAAAGCTTCTTCTTCTCAAGTAGAAGAATTGTCTGGTGGTTGGAAACGATACACCGTAGAAAAATCGAATCCAGCAGATTGCCTTTGGAGAATTGCTGATCGTGAAGATATCTACAGTGACGCAAAACTTTGGCCACGTATTTTTGAAGCGAACCGTAAAACGATTCGTAACAAAAATCTAATTTATCCAAAACAAAAACTCAATATCCCACCAAAAACGGGAAAAATTGGAAAAGCACCTAAGGAATAAACAAGACTTAGGTGAAACGAAGAAAAGCTGTCGTAAAGGCAGCTTTTTTTTTGTCTAAACCATAGGACCTATATGAACCGAGGCTATACTTCTCCCGTCACTGAAATCTCAGAAAAAGACTTCGAAACCCTTGTGCAAATGGCACTGGATGAGGATTTACCAGCAGGGGATATCACAACCGACACATTGTTTGCCAAAGAAGAAACCTGCACGGCAGTTTTACTGGCTAAAGAAGAAGGGATTTTGTGTGGAACGGCGGTCATTCCCTGTCTCATCCAAAAAACCAAAGCAGATGTCACTTGGAATGGAATCTTATCCGATGGAGCGACACTTTCCAAAGGAACAGTGGTAGGGGAATTAAAGGGATCCCTTGTTGGGATTCTTAAAATGGAACGAATTTTACTGAATTTTATCCAATACCTTTCCGGGATTGCAACGAACGCCAATAAAGTAGCAAAACAGTTTCCAAACCTACTCATTCTTGATACAAGGAAAACACTTCCTGGTTACCGAAAACTAGCCAAGTATGCGGTGTATATGGGAGGAGGTGCCAACCACCGATTGAATTTGTCCGAGATGGCAATGTTAAAAGACAATCATATTGCGCGTGCTGGTTCCATCCAAACTGCCGTACAATTAGTACGAGAAAAAAATCCCGGCAAAAAAATTGAATTGGAGATTGATGGGATTTTTCAATTGAATGACGCGATCCTTGCCAAACCTGATATCATTTTACTCGATAATTTTTCAGATACAGATACCGAAAAAGCGATTCAAATCTTAAAGGAAACAGCTCCAATGATTCGGATCGAATGTTCAGGTGGGATCACACCTGAAAAATTAAACTTTTTGTCCAAGTTTGATGGGATTGGAGTGAGTATGGGTTATCTCACACATACGGTTAAATTTTTAGACATTAGTTTGGATATAAAGTAATGGGACTGTATCAGGATATAAAAGACAAACAGGAGTTATTTGACGCTGTCCAAAAAAGACTTGGTCCTGAAAAAGCACAACTGATTCAAAAAGCATATCATATTGCAGACAAAATGCACGAAGGCCAAAAAAGGCTTTCAGGTGAACCTTACATCATCCATCCAATGAATGTCGCCTCGGTCTTAGATGAATTAGGACTCGATGAAAGGGCGATTGCCGCAGGGCTTCTTCACGATGTAGTGGAAGATACAAGTTATACCAAAGAAGATATGGCCCGAGAGTTTGGAGAAGATATTGCGGCCCTTGTCGAAGGTGTCACAAAAATTTCCGAAATCAAATCACAATCAAAAGAAACAGAAGCCGCAGAAAACATTCGTAAAATGTTACTTGCTACCATCAAAGATGTGCGTGTGATGCTCATCAAACTTGCTGACAAAACTCATAATGTCAGAACCTTAAAATTCCAACCGGAAGAAAAACAAAAACGGATCGCAAAAGAAGTATTATCACTTTATGCACCAATTGCAGGAAGACTTGGGGTTTATAAAGTGAAATTTGAATTGGAAGATTTGGCCTTTCAGTCCTTACATCCAGACGAATACCAAGAAATTAAAAAAAGAGTTTCAGCAAAAAAATCGGAACGAGATGAATACATTGAAAAAATAAAAATTATCCTAAAATAAAGGTTAGCTGAAATAAATATTGATGCAAGAATTGATGGCCGAGCAAAACATTTTTATTCGATTTATCGTAAAATGGTCACAAAGGAAAAATCATTCTCTGAAATCTTTGACTTACGTGCTGTGCGTATCATCGCAAATGAAATCAAAGATTGTTATGGCGTACTTGGGATTGTGCATACCTTGTGGACTCCGATCCCAGGAAGGTTTAAAGATTATATTGCCACACCTAAAACCAATTTATACCAATCCCTTCATACTACGGTTTTTGGCCCGGATGGAAGGCCAATGGAAGTACAAATTCGTACAAAAGAAATGAATGCCATCGCAGAGAATGGAGTGGCCGCACATTGGGCTTATAAAGAATCAACCAACCTGACTCGATCTTCGGTGATCTTACAAAATGGTGTGGAAAATGCCTTCCGTATGAAGTGGTTAGAAATTCTCAAATCTTGGCAGGACCCAAGTTTGGATTCGAAAGAGTTCATGGAAGAATTACAATATGACCTGCATGAGGATGAGATTTTTGTATTCACTCCGAAAGGTGAGATCATTGAAATGCCAAAAGGTGCCACTGTATTAGATTATGCCTTTCGTATCCACACTGATGTTGGATTACATGCAAGGGGTGGTAAAGTCAATGGCCGTATGGTGACACTCCGTACAGAGTTAAAATCTGGAGACCAAGTTGAGATCATCACCGAAAAAAATTCCAAACCATCCCCCATTTGGCTTCGGATTGTCAAAACATCAGGCGCCAGACAGAAGTTACGTGCTTATTTCCGTAAACTGCAAGAAGATTCCCAAAAAGAAACCATTGGTTCTGTATTAGAAGCATCCAATCCATCATTTGATGAAAATACGATCAAAGAAATTAAAAAGGTTAAAATTAAAAAAGCAACCAAACCGAATACAAACCAAGAAGAGACAAAGGAATTTGGAATCTCGGTTGCTGGTTGGAATGATGTACCCGTCCGCGTTGCTTCCTGTTGTACGCCCATTCCTGGGGACGAAATCATAGGGTTTATCACTCGTGGGAGAGGGGTGAGTGTTCATAAAAAGGACTGCACTACTGCCACAAAACAATTGGAGTGGATGAAAACCATTCCTGTTCGTTGGGAAGGACCAGGGGAACCAATCCCCATTCAAATTGAAGTCCGTGCAAAAGATGTACAAGGGATCTATTTATCGATGGTGGAATCGATTTCGAGTAACGAAACGAATATCCTGGAGGCAGGTGCTTCCTCTCATCCGAATGGAACACTGACCGCCAAATTTATGTTAGAAGTGGATCATTTGGACCAGCTAAAAGAGATTTTAGAAAATTTAAGAATGATCCAAGGTGTAGTCTTTGCAGAAAGGGTCAAAAAATAAACCATTGTAATTGGTTGGGATTTAATTTGTAATATAGACCCTTCTCATTTTTTTCTTGGGAATAACTTTCACCGCTCACGATGTCCCTCAGTTCTTTTTGGAATGAGATTCCTTCTTGGAAGGGAATCCATCCTGAAATCATAACTTGTTGAAAATTCCAAATAAATAATTCCGTTTGGTTTTTCGAATGCAAAACACGTGCAAAGATGGGAAGGAAATTGAATTCGGAATAGTTGATTTCTCCGTATTCAATCCTTTTCTCTCGATTGTTCATTACTGAAAGTGCCCTGTTAAAAAAAGTTGAAACCTTTGGATCAGGAGTTTCTTCAAAAGTGCCAATCATCTGAACAGGGATTTTTTTATGAAAGCCAAGCTCTTGTCCATCGAATACGAGGATGATTCCTGGGTTTGCGCATAACAAACCAAAGTATGTATTTGTTTGTTCCCCAAATGTGTGGTTGGCTCTGTCCTCATCATGATTTTCCAAAAAACGAATGTGAGATGAGTGTGTTTGGTATTGCATCAATTCAAACACTTGGTTCAGATTTTTGTGTTTTAAAGAATCGTAAAAAAATTTATCATAAGTGGCATCGAATCCAAGAGATTGAAGCGAATCTTCCAATCCCCAGTAGACTTCTGCATAAAATTTAAAGTTTGGATATTCTTCTTTCACTGCATGGATTATTTTTTTCCAATCATAAACTGATTTGATTCCATGGGTTTTATCAAAAACTTCTGGTAAAGGTAACATTGCCATATCACATCGAACACCATCGCATTGTTTTGCGATATTTTTCAAAAGATGGATATGGAATGTTTCCACTTCTGGATTGGAGAAATCCCATTGAATGGTATCAGTCCACCCATCATAGTAGGGATCCTTTCCATGAACATAACGAATTCCGTTGGAATGTAAAAAGGTATTTTTAGCTTCCTCGTTGCCCTTTGCTTTCAAAAACAAATTGGGAAATTTCGATATGATCGGACTATCGATTGCCATGTGATTTGGTACAAAATCTAAAATCAGTTTTTTGTTTTTGGATTGGAACCAGGTATATATTTCAGTTAGGTCAAAAGAGTGTGAGACCAGCGGATCAGGAACATAGTCATAAATGGAATAAGGTGATCCGTATACATCGTCTGGATTTGCCGAAGATTTTACTTTCTGGTATTCAATTTGTAGTTCCGGCATCGACCTTGCAATGTTTTGGGAACTAGGACTGTTTTTCCAAACTCCCATGAGCCAAATTTCATCGGCCCAATTGAAAAGAGTATTTTTTTGTAATTCAATCCAAAGTTCGTGAATCGGTTTCCCTTTTTTTCCACAAAAAAGCCTTGAGCCTATCTCGTACAAATGGAATTGATGGAAGGGATGTTTCATAAATTAGTTCAATACCATATGGTTCGTTCCCAAGTAATCAAGTTTGTTTTGGTAAGTATTACGGCTCTTTTACCAATCCTTTTGGTTCTCAATTGTTCCGAAGAAGACACAAAAGAGTCTATGAGTCGTGTGGTCGAACTTCCTTGGGAAGGAGAGGTTAACTCCATTCCAAAAATTCTGCAGCAAAAAAATCCGGTGGCCGACCCAAAAGCAAAAAAAGGGGGGAGGATCCGAATTTATTCTCACCAATTTCCAAAGTCTCTCAATTACTACTTAGACCAATTCACTACCACAGCACGTATCTTTACAAGTTTATATGAACCGCTTACCGCCTACCATCCGCTCACTTTGGAAACCATTCCCCATTTAGCAAAAGATTGGAAAATTTCCCCTGATAAAAAGAAATTCACCTTTTATTTGGATGCCAATGCACGTTGGTCAGATGGGAAACCTGTCACTGCAGATGATGTGATCTTTACATACGATACAATTATGAATCCCAAAAATGGGACAGCTGTATTCCGTATTTCACTCTCTCGTTTTTTGAAACCCGTGAAATTGGATGATCTCACTGTTGTTTTTGAAGCAAAAGAAGTACATTGGAATAATTTTAATGATATTGCCTCATCTATTTTTATCTTACCGAAACATCATTTTGAAGGGAAAGATTTTAATAAAGAAAATATGGAATTCCCTGTTGTTTCGGGACCTTATAAAATCACAGAAGTCAAAAAGAATCGATACATCAAATTGGAACGAAGAGGTGATTGGTGGCAAAGAGCATATCCTTTTAACGAAGGAAGGAATAACTTTGATCAAATTGTGTATAAGGTATATAACGAAGAAGCAGTTGCTCTGCAAGCATTCAAAAAAGGTGATATAGATATATATCCAGTTTACTCAGCTTTTGTTTGGGTAGAAGAAGCCAAAGGGGAAGCATTCGATAAAAATTGGATCGCCAAACAACGAATCTTCAACTTAAAACCGATTGGATTCCAGGGTTGGGCCATGAATTCAAGGAGACCCATTTTCTCTGATAAACGTGTGAGAGAAGCGATGAATCTACTTGTGAATCGCAAACTTATGATCGATAAACTTGCATATGGTGAGTATGATCCAACAAATAGTTATTATCCTGATTTTTATCTAGGTGGTGAAAAAAATCCAAACCAACCAACCGAGTTTGACATTCAAAAAGCAAGGAAACTACTTGCAGAAGCAGGTTGGAAGCCAAACGCAGAAGGTATCTTGGAAAAAGATGGAAAACCTTTCCAATTCTCAATTTTAGATCGAGATAAAAAAACAGAAAAGTATTTTACTGTATTTTTAGAAAATGCAAAGGAAGTAGGGATTCGTGCATCGATTGATACTTTAGATTTGGCGGCTTGGAGTGAACGAGTAGACAAATATGATTTTGATATGACTTGGGCTGCTTGGGGGTCTGGAATTTTTAAAGATCCGGAATCTCAGTGGTTGTCTAAGTATGCAGACGAAGAAGGTCAACCGAATCTACCTGGACTTAAAATTCCAGAAGTTGACAAACTCATTGAAAAACAAAAAACCGAGTTTTCTGTCGCTAAACGCAATGAAATTTTAAAACAAATTGATCGGATTGTGTACAAAGAATACCCTTACGTATTACTTTGGCATCTTCCTAGCACTCGTTTGTTGTATTGGCAAAAGTATGGAATGCCATCATTACCCCTCGGTAAATATGGTGATGAAAGTTTTTCTTCCGACTATTGGTGGTATGATGAAGAAAAGGATCAAAAATTAACGGAAGTTCTTTCTAAGAAAGAAAAATTTATCGATTATGAAGCCATTGTGCGTTGGAAATAAAATTTAGAAGTGTCTGATAAAAAAGGTCCAATCAAAGGAATTCGAGATAAGATCTCAAATTTATGGAATCAATATCCAAATTGGGGAAAAATTCCCCAATTTTTGGACCTTTTGGAGAAGGGGCTCGACAAAGAACTGTTTGTTGATCCTAACAAAAATGAAGAACCAATTCCACTGGAAGATTTACCAGTGGATGAAGTCCTTAGAAAATCTGGATTCATACGAAACCTATACGAAAAATTTTTCCCCGTTTCACATGTCTTTCGTATGACGTATCGTTACAAGCGTGAGTTTTTAGATAATTTTATGCCGATATCGTCTGAAGGTTACATTGGGCGAGGTTCTTATAAATTCGTTTATAAACTACCTTGGAACCAAGTGGTGAAAGTTGGAAAATCGAAATTACCTTCGGATGTAATATTTGGTTCGTTATACAAAGAAGTGGGGAGAGATATATCTCGATTTTTAAAACCAGAAGAAATTGAATTAAGGGATTTTTTAAAGAAACAAACCCTTCGAGATTCCAAAAAGGATGAAATTGATTTTAAGTTTAAACGTTTGGGCTTAGAACGATTGCATTATTGGAAACTAAAATCACTGATCCCGGATTTGGTGGTGCCCACTCGTTTTTTTATGGGATTGCGCTTCCGTAAAAATCCCTTTGGAATTCCAAACGTTACACTCACTCCTTGCGACCAACAACCACTACTTGCTGGGAAACACTTAAAGGAATTTACCATTCGAAATGAAAAATTAGATCAAAATCCAATTTTGGATAAACTTTTCCCTAAGTGGAAATTGAATTTTGATTCGCATCGATTTGGGGTCATTTCGAGATCGAAACTTAAAAAAATAGCTGTCGACTTTAACCGAGTCATTGAAGTCACCAAATACTTAGCAGAAGAAGAAAAACTAATTTTTGATATTCATGCAGAAAACATCATCATCACATTACCAGACTTTGAACTAAAAATTTTTGACTTTCATGTGTTTGATGATTATTTATACGAACCTTCCGAAGAAAATCCAACTCCAGAGATGGATCATATCAAAATCATCGAAGAGTTCATTAAATCATTTGAATTGGATTAATAAATGCCTTTTTTGAAACGTAATTTTTTCTCATTTTATGGATTGGCCTTTTTATGTATTGGGATTGCTCTTTACCAAGCCGTCCAATGGAGATGGATTTGTGATGATGCTTACATTAGTTTTGTGTATGCCAGAAATTTATGGGAAGGGAATGGATTTGTTTTTAATGTGGGAGAAAGGGTAGAAGGATATACAAATTTCCTTTGGACAGTTTATTTATCATTCGGATATGGACTTGGTCTAAAACCGCAAATTTTGTCGGTGTATACTGGTATTTTCTTTTATTTTGCCTTACTTGTTTTGTTTTTCGTTGAAGAGAACAATCGTTCGTTGGGGAAACTTTACCCAATACTCGTAGTTCACTTATCTTTGTTGTTTCATTTTTATATTTTTGCCAGTTCTGGATTGGAAACTTCCATTTTTACATTTTTAATCAGTTTCGGTTTTATTCTTTGGGAAAAACGAAATGACCATGTATTTGTCGTCTTGTTATTGGCATCACTAGTAAGACCAGAAGGTGCACTGTTTTTATCTCTTGTTTCTTTTGATTGGTTTCGAAACAAACAATTTTTGAGGCCAATGTTATTTGGATTTTTATTTTTATGTTTCCTCGGGTTTCGTTTTTTTTATTACGATGATATTTTTCCAAACACCTTCTATGCAAAAGGCAATAAGGGAAGTTATTTTTCACAAGGGATTTATTACTTTTTTTATCTAATCAAATCATATCCGCTATATCCTTTTGTGTTTTTACTTTCCGGAATTCAAATATTCAATACGTTTCGTGAAAAAAAAGATATGAGGTTTCTTCTGTCTTCCCTTTTGTTTTATATATTTTATGTGTTTTATGTTGGTGGAGACTTTATGGGAAATCGTTTCTGGGTTCCTGTTTTGCCAATACTTTCCTATTTTGCATTTCAAAGATTGTTATATTGGACAGAACAATCTCAAATTGAATCCAATCAAAATAATAGTTTCTATAGGTTTTTTACCAAAAACTCGATTTTGTTTTCTTTGTTTTATATCCTTGCTTCAGCAATTCATTCCGATCCTTTGAAAGTGGCTGGAAATCGAATTGCAGATTGGCATGGAATTGTAGAAGAACGAATGTTTTATGATAAACATTTAATGAATGTCAGTGGGTATGATGAAGGCTCATTAAAAGAATTCAATGTTGCTTTTTTTGGTGCTCAAGCCCATTTTATCTATTATTTGATGCCAAACTTTGCGTTTGAGGCAGAGTCCGGTTTGACAGACAAACTCTATGCAAAAAAACAAATTTTAGTGAGAGGAAGGATCGGTCACGAATCCCAACTCACGTATGAAGATCTAAACATTCGTAATATCGAAATCCTACTCGACAATCGTTTGCCTGAATTGGATTTACCTTTTATTACGTATACTTGGCGAGAAGTTCCACTCCGGTTTTATCTATGGAACTATGATCCGAGAAAAATGAATCCACTATGCCAAAGAAAAGATTGGAATTGTGACTCACTTTTTTTACGGTTCCAAACATCCAATTGGGATCTGAATTCACCAAAGTATTTTGGAAAATCCAATCTCAAATGAATCGAGAAATTACGCTTCATTATGGTAAGGTGGTTTTCGGAACGATTGGAAAAGAAGATGGGATCATTCGTTTTTTTGGAAATAATCCTGAACTAAAAAAAACAGACAACGATCTGAAATCTCCTGAGGATTGGTTTCGTTATACTACCGAGACTTTCCATTTGAAATACCCCGAGGTCGATGGAACCATACATTGTTTGCACCAAGTGCACGGAGACACGATCCATCCTATCGAAAGTGACACCCTTTCCCAAGCTAAGGAAGAAAAGATGGAAGGGGATGGACTCTATACTTTCCAAAAAAAGCAAATTTTAGTCGTAAGGACTGCCGATTGTGTTCCTGTTTTTATTTACTCCGTGAAACGACCGTTTGTCGCAGTCATCCATTCCGGTTGGAAAGGAACAAAACTTGGAATCGCGGAAAAGATGATCGAGTTAATCCTAAAAGAAGGATTTCAATTAGATGAATTGCAGATAGAACTTGGTCCCTATATCCAAAAAGATCATTACGAAGTGGGTGAGGACGTCGCTCAGTTTTTTATTGGATTGGGTGAAGATGTATGCGAGCCAAAGGGAAAAGGAAAGTATCATTTAGATGTCGGACAAGCCATTGAAAATAGAATCAAACGTCGGTTTGGTGAAGTGATGCTCTTAAAGAATTCAAAAATAGAAGTTTTCCAGTCCCCTCAGTTCTTTAGCCATAGAGCAAAAGAAGAGGGTCGGAATTTGAACTTTATACTTTGGGAATCTTAATCAGAGTTTCTTTGATTTTTTCTAAGATTTTTTCCCGTTTGATGGGTTTTACGATATAATCCATCGCACCATTTTCAAGGAGGGCTTTGATGACAGATGGTGTGTTCTCTTCTGAGATGAAAAGAATCCTTGGCAAAACACCCATTTCTTTCATATCCCAAAATGCAGCAAACCCATCTACCTCTGGTAAAAAGATTTCGATGGTGACAAGGTCAATTTGTTGGCGATTTTCCTTGTACATCTTGAGAAGTTCTTTCCCCGTTTCTGCAATTCCAATGATTTTAAAACCTTCCGATTCCAAAATCTGTTGGAGTTGTTTGGACTGGAATTTGGAATTCTCAGCAATGAGAATTTGATAAGGTCTGCCTGTGGGTCCTATGCCTGCTTGCATGTTCTACGTACCTTATCCAAGTGCCTTTTCGATTTCAACACCAATTTCTTTGGTTCCAAGAACAGTTGTGCCTTCTTCGGCAATATCCCCAGTGCGAAATCCTTTCTTTAAAACGGTACGAATGGCATTTTCGATCGAAACTGCCTCAGCTTCCATTCCAAAGGAATATCGTAACATCAGAGCTCCTGAAAGAATTTGGGCAATGGGGTTTGCAATTCCTTTCCCAGCGATATCGGGAGCCGAACCACCAGAAGGTTCATACAAACCGAATCCAGATTCCGAAAGAGACGCGGATGGTAACATTCCAATGGAACCGGTGATGATGGAAGCCTCATCGGAAAGAATGTCTCCAAACATGTTTTCACATAACATGACATCAAATTGTTTCGGTTTGACGATGAGCTGCATGGCTGCATTGTCCACATACAGATGTTCCAATACACAATCTGAGTATTCTTTTTTATGAAGTTCCACCACTACCTCTCTCCATAATACAGAAGTGGTTAAAACGTTTGCTTTATCAATACTCGTTACTTTTTTATTTCGTTTCCTAGCGGCATCAAATGCAGTTCTTGCAATACGTTCGATTTCTCTTCTTGAATAACGCATGGTGTCATAAGCAAATTCTTCGGGCCCACTTCCTTCTCTACCTTTTGGTTTTCCAAAATAGATTCCAGACGTAAGTTCTCTCAGGATCAAAATATCCAATCCATCTCCGATGATGTCTCCTCGGATAGGACTTGCTTTTTTTAATTCTGGATAAATGATCGCGGGGCGGAGGTTGGCAAATAAATCAAAGTGTTTGCGAAGGGGAAGCAAAGCTCCTCGTTCTGGTTGCCTATCCGGAGGAAGGGTTTCCCATTTAGGTCCACCAACAGATCCAAAAAAGATAGCACTTGCCGATTCACAAAGTTTTAAAGTTTCCTCAGGGAGTGGAAATCCAGTGGCATCAATGGCTGCCCCACCAACTAGCGCGTGTTCAAAGGTAAATTCGCTACGTTTGTTTCCTAATGCTTTCCCTACTACCTGTAGGGCCACTTCCATAACTTCCGGACCGATACCATCACCGGCAAGAACTGCAACTTTTTTCATTTCATTTCCTTTAAAACTGATTCTAAAATATCCAACCCTTCTGTTGCTTTTTCAATGCTCAAGATGAGTGGAGGTATGATACGAATGACTTTTCCAGCTGTACTATTGACAACAAGGCCACGTTTCAAACATTCTTCAACAACTGGTCTTGATTCCGAATACAACTCCACACCAATATGAAGCCCTCGCCCGCGGACTTCTTTGATTTTGCCTGTGGATTCCATGATTTGTTTCAATCGATGGAACATTTGTTCTGAGATGGTAGAAACATGGTCGAGAAGGTTTCTTGAAAGTATGATCTTAAATGTCTCGTAAGCGGCTACACAGGCCAAGTGGTTTCCACCAAATGTGGAACCATGCATCCCTCGTTCCAATACGGATTCATATTCTTTGGAGACAACAAGAGCACCTATTGGAAATCCCGATCCCAATGCTTTGGCAAGAGTGAACGCATCTGGATACATTCCGTAATGTTCAAAACAAAACATCTTTCCTGTTCTTCCCATTCCCGTTTGGATTTCATCAAAGACAAGCAGTGAGTTGGTTTCTTCTGTAAGTTTACGAGCCAAATTCACAAAGGAATGAGAGAGTGGGATCACTCCACCTTCGCCGATAATAAGTTCCATAATGATACCAGCAACGGAACCTCCGTATTGTTCAAAGGCTTGGATGAGAGAATCTTCGTTATTTGCTTCCACAAAATGAATGTCAGCTGCGAGTTCTCCAAATCCTGACCTCACCGATTCGTTTCCAGTCATCGACATCGCCGATAAGGTTCTACCATGAAAACTGGATTGGAGCGCTAAAATAACTGGTTTTTCAATGTTTTGGTTGATCCCATGTCGGCGCATGAGTTTAAATGCAGCTTCGTTGGCTTCTGTTCCTGAGTTGCATAAAAAAACTTTTCCTGGGATACTATTTTCAATGATAACTTCTGCAAGTTTTGCTTGTTCTTCCGAATAATATAAATTGGAAGAATGAAGGATTTTATCCATTTGGTTTCGAAGAGCTTCAATTAGATCGGCTTCACCATGGCCAAGGTTTGACACTGCGATGCCTGCAAGAAAATCAATATAACCATTGTTATCTTGGTCAAATATCATTTCACCTACACCATAGGAGAAGGCGATTGGATATCTGTTATAAGTATTGAGTAGGTATTTGTCAGAAAGATTTTTGATACTTTCGAATTTGGTTTTTGTTTCGGAACTCATAGTAGGCCTGCTAGTTGTAAAAATTCAGTTTCTGCGGAAACAATCTCATCTCCCAAAGTTTTCCATAAACTAGGGATCTCTGAAGATTTTTTCGGTTTTTTTCGCGAAGCAAAAGAAGAGTATACTTTTACTTTTGGTTCTGTCCCGGAAGGCCGGATGGTCAGTTTGGCATTTCCTTCCAATTCCACTTGGATGACATTGGATTTAGGCATTCCTTTGAAGACAGAGGATTTTCCTTTTCCATCTGCTTTTTGTGTTTCATAATCAAGGACAGAAATGACCTTTCTGCCACCTATCAGTTTTCCAATTAAGTTTTTGGTTCGTAAGGACTCAATAGATTGTTTGATTTTTTCCTGACCCGAACTTCCTTCTAAGGTTAAGGAATACAGGCTTTCACGATAGAGTCCGTATTTCAGATAAATTTCATTGAGATAAGTGAGTAGGTCCGTTTTTTCTGCTAATATTTCAATGAAGAGAAGGGCACTCGATAAGGAATCCTTATCACGAACGAAGGGAACGGGTAAGTATCCATAAGATTCTTCACCACCAAACAGAAACAAGTTGTTTTTTTTGGATTCAATTTGTTTCATTTCTTCTGCAATGTATTTAAAACCAGTGAGGACATTTTTAATTTTGATTCCATTTTTTTTGGCAATGGCTTCTTGTAAGTCCGTTGTCACGATGGTTTTGACCAAATGATACACTTTTCCCTTTTGTTTTTTTCTTTCGGAAAGATATGCGGCCATAATAGAACCAATTTGGTTTCCATTTAAGTATTCATATTCTCCATCGGGTTTACGAACACCTACACCGAGTCTATCTGCATCAGGGTCTGTGGCGATGAAAACTTCTGCTTTTTTCTTTTTGGCATGAAACTCACATAAGGCGAGGGCTTCTTTTTCTTCTGGGTTAGGGTATTTGACTGTTGGGAATTCGCCATCTGGTTTTTTCTGTTCTGGTACTAAAAATACAGATTTGTATCCGAAATACTGAAACATCTCCTTCATATACTCTCCACCAGTGCCGTGTAACGGAGAATAAACGATTTTTAGATTGTTTCGTGTTTTTGGTTTTGCTTGGGACTGGATCCCTGCTTTTTTTAATTCTTTTAAATAATTTTGGAAACAATCTGGACCGACGGTTTTCACAAATTTTTTGTATACTTTATCTGTTTTGGAGATCATCGGAATACTAGTCCAATCTTCTATCCCGCTGATCCTTTGGATGATGAGTGAGTCATCTGGAGGGACAAGTTGTCCACCATCAGCCAGATAGGCTTTGAAACCGTTGTATTCTGGGGGGTTGTGTGAAGCCGTGATGACAATCCCACCACTGGCTTCGAAATAACGAATGGCATAGGAGAGTAGAGGTGTGGGTGTGACTTTTGGAAATAAATACACTTTGACACCGAGTGTAGCACCAATGCCAGCAGAGAGTTCTGCAAATTCTTTGGACATCCTCCGTGAGTCGTAGGCAATCACGATTGATGGAGACTTTTTTGTGTCACGCAGATAACTTAAAAAACCAAGTGCAGCTCGGCCGACTGTATAGAGGTTCATTTTGCCGATGCCATAACCAATTTTCCCTCGGATCCCACCTGTCCCAAAACTCAAAGGATGTGCGTATGAATCGACGAGATCCGAGGTGATTCCTTTTTGCCAATCTTCGTAAGCCTTTTTGGCCTCGGATTGGATTTCTGTAGAAAAAGGTGATTTCGTCCAAGATAGGATATTGTCTTCTGGTTTCAACATAGCTTACATACTAATCTTTTGAAGCTAAGTTGAATGGAAATCAATTTTGGAACCGAGAGAATTTTTCATCGAAGACCGCCTGGAACGATTCCGATTAGAGGCATTTTGCAATTTAGGTGAGAGTGGGTTATCCCATTTTACCATGGAAGAGATGCTCTCTCTTTGTGGTCTCACATGGAAAGATCTTTCCCAAATTCCAATGAACGATGCACCGAACCAAGGTTCTTTTGCCTTAAGAAGTGCCATTGCCAATCTTTACCCTGGGGTAAATCCCGACGAAGTGCTTGTCACAACGGGAACGGGAGAAGCTCTTTACTTAGCATTCCACCTCCTTGTGGCTCCAGGGAAAAAATTGGCCCTAGTTTGGCCTGCCTTCCAAGCCTTGTATGAGATTCCTAGGATGCTCGGGGCAGATATCATCCCAGTGCCTTACGAATCTGCGTTCCAAGCCACCACCTGGCAATCCATCGAAGCGGATCTTTATGTGATCAACCACCCTCACAACCCGACGGGGCAAACCTTCTCATCTACGGAATGGGAAAGTCTTCTCGAACAATTTCGCAAAAGAAAAAAAACAGTCCTCTTTGATGAACACTACCGTTTTTTGCCTTCGGGTGGGGGGATGGGAAAAACGGGTGTGAACCCGAAACAACGATTTTATGGGACAGGATCGTTTACCAAATGTTTTGGTGTAACGGGTCTTAGGGTGGGATGGCTCATAGCAGATCAGGAATTCATCAGACGAGCTCGGTCCTTCAAAGATTATTTGACACATACCGTAAATCCCATCTCCGAAAGGATTGCACTTGGGTTACTCCAAGGAAAAGAGGAGTTCTTACCCGACATTCAAAAACGAGTGCAAAACAATATTGATCATTTCACCTCTGTATGTATGGACTTACCCAAAACAAAATCGTTTGTCCCTCCCAAAGGTGGGCTTGTGGGTTGGTTGGAATTACAAAAAGGAATCTCATCTGAAGAGTATGCGGACAAACTTTTTGCCCGTACTGGTGTGTTTGTACTACCTGGATCTAATTTTGAAATGGAGGGTTTCCTTCGGATTGGATTTGGAGAAAAAGAAGATAGATTCCAGGAAGGACTACGAAGGTGGAAAGAATGTTTGGATCTTATTTAAGACAAAGCCTTCAATTATTTCCAGGCATTGGGGATAAAAAAGAAAAACAATTAATCGCCATAGGAGTGTATGATTGGACTTCTTTATTGCAGTATCAAAAAACAAAAAATGATCCACATCTTCCCTCTCTCTCTATATTAGAAGAGCGGTATGAAATTTTAGAAAAGGAATTCCAAGAAACCAACTTTTCCTTTTTCACAGATGAATTACCGAGTTTGGAATATTGGAGGCTATGGCAACATTTCCCAGAACGATTTTGTTTTTTGGATATCGAAACAACTGGAATTTCCGAATCATCAGTCACAACCGTTGTGAGTTTGTTTCAAAATGAATCCATCCGTACATTTGAACGAGGAAAGGACTTAGAGTTTTTATTTGATTCCATTGCGCCCGACGATATCATTGTGACCTATAATGGACGGCGTTTTGATATTCCCTTTTTAGAAAGAGAATTCCGTTACCGAGTGAAAAATCCACAACTAGATCTCATGAATCTCTTGCATTCGATAGGGATTAAAGGGGGTTTAAAAAAATCGGAAATCCAACTGGGTCTCATTCGCCCAGAAGAGATTGCTGGAATGGATGGAAGGGAAGCACCTCTCCTTTGGTATGAATACCAAAGGACAAACAATCAAGATGCTCTGAAAAAACTAATTGCATATAACAAAGAAGATACGAAGAACTTAAAACTAGTTCTTGAGAAAACAATTGGTCTCTTAACAGAAAATCGATTGTTTTAGTGTGGGCCGTACATATACTCTCTGAGTATATTCATCTCCGCTTGTGTTTTGTTTAATTTGGTTTTGACGGCATCACCGATCGAAATGAGTCCAATGATCTTGTCACCATCAAGGACAGGCATATGACGGAATCGTTTTGTGATCATATTGTTCAAAATATCATCTACATCTTCTTCCGGTCCTGCAACCGTCAGTTGGGTGGTCATCACATCTTTCAATTTGATTTGGTCGAGTTTGTTGTGGTCTTTTGCCACCACTCGCATGAGGTCTCTTTCCGTAAAGATTCCGACTAGTTTTCCTTGGAAGGTCACAATGAGTGAACCCACTTTGGCACCCACCATCATTTGCGTTGCTTCCAATACATTTCGATCTTCTTCGATGGAAAGAACGGAGGAGGCTTTGTCTTTGAGAATTTCTTTTACGGACATGGCATTCTTTGTGTAACGGAAAAAACGAGAGAAGGCAAGAAATTTTTAAAGAGGGAGGAGTGAGAAAACGGGTTTTTGGAGCGTATCGGGATCGAACCGATGACCTTCTGAATGCAAATCAGATGCTCTCCCAGCTGAGCTAACGCCCCGTTTCTTTCTTTGGGCCTGACAAGACTTGAACTTGTGACCCCTCGCTTATCAAGCGAGTGCTCTAACCAACTGAGCTACAGGCCCGGGATACGAACAGTATTTTTCGAGTGGGGTCTCTGGGCAATCTTTTTTTAGGATTATTTTGCAAAGGAAAGAGGAAAATTCAATCGGAAATTTCAAGGATTAGATCATCTAACAAAAGTAATGCTTCTTTTCTCCATTGGAAAACTCCATCGGATAGATCACAAAGTCCTCTTTTTTCCCAAGACTGAATTGTTTGGATGTATTTCGATTGAGAGTTTTTTTCCAAGTGAGTTTCAATAAATTCCAAATACCGAAACGGGGAAAAAAGTCGAAACAAAGTGAGGCTTAGTTCTGAACTAGGCGTTGCAGGCTCATACTTCGCTTCAGTTTGTTTTTTTTGGTAAAGATTGGCGTTCCTAGGGTTTCCGTATCGATGTCCTTCAATCATTCCATGAGCACCAGGGCCAATGCCAAGATAAGGTTCATAGGTCCAATACTTTAGGTTGTGTTTGGATTCATATCCAGGTTTTGCATAATTGGATACTTCATACCACCTATATCCAAATTTCTCCATTAATTCCGGTAAGGTGACAAGTATTTCCGCTTGTGTGATTTCTTCTGGTTCCCTTTTGATACTATCACTCACATCACGTGAATACTTGGTTCCTTTTTCTAAAGTAAGGGAATACAAACTCAAATGGGGTAATCCTGCACTTAGGAATTGATCTAGGTCTCGGTAAAAATCAGAAGACTTGAGTCCTGGGATTCCATACATCAAATCGATTCCCACACGTTGGATCGGAGAATGGGTGAGGGTCGTGACTAAGGAAGTGTATTTACCTTTATCATAATGGCGACCGAGAAATGAAAGTCCTTCCGGATGGAGAGTTTGTACACCTACATTCACACGGTTGATGCCAATTTTTGCATATTCATCAAGTAAATCGGGGCTTAGGTCTTCTGGGTTCACTTCTATCGAGATTTCTGTGTCATCTGCAAATGAAAATTCCGACCTGAGGAATTCTAGGAACTGTTTCCAAAGTTTCGTGGATGCTTTGGAAGGAGTTCCTCCACCAAAAAAAACAGTGTCCACTGTCCTCTCCCTTAATTTGGGAAAATGGGAGATACGTTCTGACACTTCACTTTGGTATGCAGAAAAGAGCGTCGATTCGTCGTTAGCTGGTCCGCTACCGATCCCTTCGGAATAAAAATCACAATAATCACATTTTTTCAAACAATAAGGAAAGTGTACATACACTCCTAAAGTGGAATTTCTGACTTGCCAGATGGAATCTTTCGAAAACTCTTTCATGTGATGAAACGATTGTTTTGTTTTATTTTGGTTTGGATGGGACTCACACATACGATCCTTTCACAGACACTCATAGAACCAAACCAAAACTTTGTATGGGAATCATTTTCTTTTTCATTCCCTGAACCTGTTGTTTTCAAAATGGAATCCAACTTACAAAAAAAACTCACCGTCTATCCGGCCAAACGGGATGGATTCTTTATGGTTGTTCGGATCTTGCCTTGGAGTGAACCCATCACAGACAAAAACCTATGGGTGGACTCAGTCTTCCAAAAAGGGCTTTCACCGAAACAATTTCAAAAAGCCATCAATAACCAAAATTTCCAAATCTACCAAGCCGACCAAATCCGAAACCAAAATGCCTTGCGGAACCAAGTTTGGATTCAAATGGATCGGAAACCCTATCTCTGGATTTGGATCCAATGGAAAACGGATCGTAAAGATTTGAGTGATTTTTTTGAATCCAACCTGTTTCTTTCGCTTTAATGACCAGTCACTTGTTTTGTGCTTGTCTCCACTTATTTCCTCGAAAGATTGGAAGTCAGTGGGGCCTATAGCTCAGTTGGTTAGAGCAGCAGACTCATAATCTGCGGGTCGAAGGTTCGAGCCCTTCTGGGCCCACAAATCAGGAAAGGGAACGATATTGTATGGAGTTTTATGAAGTAAAAATTTCTGATATCAGCCTGACCAATGTTGGTTTTGCCGTCTTCCTACGCCCAAAGGATTCGGAAGACAAACGTGTGGTTCCCATCTTCATTGGACCACTCGAAACCCATTCCATCACCACAGTCATCGATGGCACAAAACCTCCGCGTCCTATGACCCATGATTTGATGTTGTATATGTTAACATCCCTTGGTGCTACTGTTTTAAAAATCACAATCGAAGAGATTGTAGACAGCACATTTTATGCAAAAATCCAGTTGAGAAAGGATGAGGAAATCATCACTCTCGATGCAAGGCCTTCTGATTCCATCGCATTAGCCCTTAGAGCGAATGCCCCTATTTTTATCGCTAAATCCGTGTTAGATGAGACTGGGATCATCATGAAAGAAGATGAAATCCAAGGTGAGAATATCTCTTCTGAAAAAAAAATCCAAGCCCTTCCCAAATCCAATCTTCAGATTTTGGAAGAGACATTGGAAAATGCACTCAAAACTGAAGATTATGAAACGGCCGCAAAGATCCGTGACCAAATCAAAAAACTCATCGAAAACAGTTAGAATACTTCTCACTCTAACTATGTCTCATAGAAAACGAACGATCTAGAATTTTTTTATTGTAATCCCCATTTCTTCTTTTTACACTTAGAATCCAAAATCAAGGGATTCTCCCTTCAGTAGGTATGTTGTATGGAAAAATTGGTAATGGATGTTGTTAACGCTGGAATCGCTTTGTTTCGTTCTGGAGAAGAAAAATTAAAATCTTCGATCGTTGACTTAGAAAAAGTTTATACTGAGCTTAAATCAAAAGGGGAACTTGACAAGTCCGCTGAAACTCAAAAAATCCGTGACCTTCTTAGTAAAACCATTGCAGATGCACAAGGTGCGATTGGAAAAACTAACGCAAGTTATGATGAAATTGTAGCAAAGTTACAAACAAACTACCAATCAATTTACCAACAGATTGACACTGCAATTCCTCCTCAAGTAAAAGAAAAGTTAAAACAAACGTTAGATGAATTAAAGGTTCTCATAGACAAAGCTAAATCAAAATCCTAATCAGAATAAATTGATGAAAATCATAAAAAGCCACAGAGTTTTCTGTGGCTTTTTTTATTTGATTTCAGAGAGTAGCTCTGATGAGTCAGTCTCCTAAAAAAATCCAATTCATTTTATTTTTAATCGTTTTTACTGATATGATGGGATTTTCCCTTTTGTTTCCTCTTTTTCCTAAAACATTAGAATTTTTTTTGGCAAAAGGAGATGATGTGTTCTTTCGCACATTTTATTCTGCAGCTAATCTTTTGTCCTTTGGTGGGGATACCAAATACACCTTTGTATTGTTTGGTGGAATTTTAGGGAGTATTTATAGTTTTTTACAATTTTTAGCTGCACCAGTATGGGGAAGATTATCTGATATTTTTGGTCGACGTGCGATCTTAGTCTTCACAACTCTTGGAAACACATTAGGATACCTTTTATGGTTATTTTCATCGCAGTTTTGGATGTTTGTTTTGAGTCGCGTCATCACTGGTCTCATGGGTGGGAATTTATCAGTTGCCTCTGCGGCCATGGCCGACCAAACCGATGAAAAATCGAGAGCGGCAGGGATGGGACTTTTAGGTGCCGGGATTGGACTTGGGTTTGTGATGGGTCCACTCCTTGGTGGGATTAGTTCCCAATGGAACTTCCTCGATTCGTTTTACAAAGAGGGAAGTGTTGTGGTTTTTCCTGCTTCCGCATTTTTTGCGATCCTTGTTTCTCTTGTTTCCATGGTGCTTGTATACTTGTTTTTACCAGCTAACAAACCGGAATCAGTTCCTGAAAAAGAGATCCATCCTTTTTTATCCTTAAAAAAAATTGAATCAAGGAATTTGGTTCGAATTTCGTTACTCAATCTTTTGTTTGTTTTAAGTTTTTCAGGATTCGAATTTGTTGTGAATTTTTTTCTATCTGATACCTTTCAGTTTTCTCCCAAAGAAATTGGATTCACATTTTTGTACATTGGAATCGTCATCATACTTGTACAAGGTGGTGTAGTCAGACGATTGTCAGGAAAAATATCTGAAAAAACAATTTCATTATTTGGGGGAGTGGTTGTTGTTTTTGGGATGGCACTCCTTGTGCTAATCGGTTCCAAGTTTTTTGGATTGTTTGTCTCTTTATTCTTTTTGGCCTTCGGAAGTGCTCTTGTGAATCCAGGACTCAGTTCCTTTGCCTCCCTAGAAAGTGGAAAAGGAGATTTAGGTAGGTCTCTCGGATTATTCCGTAGTTTTGGATCCCTCGGGAGAGCCGTGTCTCCCGTCGTCTTTTCGCTGTTATACTTTCAGAAAGGACCGATCTTAGCGTTTTTCATTTCATTTGTCCTACTTTGTGGGTTTACCATTTTACTTACGTTTCAAAAACAAAGATCGACTTAAAGGAAGGATTCCAATTTTGCTCGAAGCATCGGGAACATCAATTTTTCGTCCAACTTCTCTCCCGTGAGGGAAGTGCGGACAAGGAAACTATCTCGAATTTTTCCATCAAAACTATTGGCTGTGAAGCTAATGATATCAATGCCCAAATGGTACAAGGCTTCCGTGATTTGGAATAAAATCCCAGGTGTGTCCTTCATTCGCAAATCCATCACTGTAAAGTCCGAAGAGATGGGGTTATACAGTTTGAGCGATGCTTCCGAATCTCCAATCTTACGAACGAGGATTTCTTCTTTTGCATTTTCACGCAGATACATCGCAACCGACTTGCCTTCATAAAACAAAGAATACAGATCGGATCGGATTTGAGATAATAAACTTTCTGTCATTTCTGCATTGTCCCAACTTCGAATGACAAATAAATCTTGCACATGTCCGTCACTGGCCGTTTCTGCAACTGCTTCCAAAATATCCCACCTATGATTAAAAAGGACGGAAGTCACCCGGTACAATATCCCCAAATCATCTTGGGAGAGAGAGATTTTTAGGAGAGTTGTGTCTTTTCTTGGGACACAAGAGATATGTAGGATGGGTTTTTTGATTTCTTGCATGACTTGGGCCATAAATTTCTCCTAAAACGTTCGCAATTTGTTCAGAACCTAAACAGTACGTGTCAGGAAGACCCTGCACTGGTTCCAAAACTTCACTGCTTATGAAGTTGCAAAAAGAATGCCAAAAGGAGAGTTAAAAGGTAAATTTTGCCCCAACCATCACGGATTGAACGTTTTGGGCCACCACTGCTTCCACCGTGATTTTAGTGATCAGGGCATTGACCTCCACACCAGCGATCAGGAAGTTCGTGGTGTTTGGCGCCTGTGCTTTCCCACTGATGTCCATCGCTAGTGTCCCTGATCGAGTTTGACCCAAAGCGGAAGCGGGAATCAAAGCGGCAATCTCAGGTGATAGAGATGCGGAGATGGCACTGGAATCTAAGGCAAGGACGAGGGGACCAGACCGACTTAGGTTCAAGGAAGAACTACCGAAGTTCATGGAGGTTCCACCACCGGCAAAGAGCGTAAAGAAATAAAATAACCGAAAGCCTGTTCGAAGGTCAATGGGAACACTTGTGACTGTGCTTGTATAATTGAAAGTCGTAGCACCACCCCAGGTTCCTACCGCTGGGCCTAAGGTGAGTGATTGTGATTTGTTATCATTGTAGGTAACATCGATGGCTTGTCTTTGGTAATGTAGGCCAAGCCCCATTGAGATTCCAGAGAATTCAAAAAGGCCAATTCCATCTGAGTAATTTTCAATCAAATGATAACGGAGTGTGAAACCACCTGTAGTGATGTCTCCCCCCAAATCTACGTTTTTGTTTTGAGCTTCGATGGCTTTTTGTACATCACCTTGGGAAAAATTAAATTTAAATCCATGGAGGTATAAATTGAATCTGTGGAGAAATGTTTTGAGTTCAGGTTCTGTATCAGAGGGTCCACCACCCATAAGCCAACCTAAGTTTACCGCCACAACAAAGTTAGGTGCAACAGAGGCACCCACATTTGGCAATTTTTGAAAACTTAAGTTTTGGTACACGACATTGATATCTTCTTTTTGTTGTCCTGCAAGTCCCACTCCAAGGCCAACCTGGAAACGGTTCACAAGGCCTGGTCCCATGAGTGACGAATTGATATTAGAAACCACTGATGCTTCTGACATGGTCGCGAGAACTTTGTCGGTATATTGCAATTGGAGGGCTTGGTCGAGGTTATTGATTTGAGATTGAATGGATGCAGGCAAAATGCTACAAGCATCTCCCGTACAAGTGACACCTGCTTCCATTCGGCTAGGGGATAATAAAAAAGAGCCCAAAAAAACGATGAATGTGATTGTACGAATTCTCATGAAGCCCCTATCATACCAAATATCGGAGTTTGGTCTACGATTTCTTAACAACTGAAGGACCTAGAATTTCCTAGTTTACAACCCAAGAAATCCGTGCCAATTTTCCACTATGGCCCCCATCCAAGAAAAACGGAAACATGTCCGTGTCAAACCCCTAGAAAATGAACCCGTCGAGATCCATTTGATGGGAACTTCGCTCCTTGACGTTTTGTATGCTAGTGATATCAGTTTGGGTGGAGTAGGGATTGTGGCTCCCAATCATTTTGATGAATGGGATATGAATGAAACCGTTGAAATCCTTGTCGCCTTACCAGGGGATTTGGCAGATTTTTTAGCCAAGGGTGTGATCAAACAAATTGGGAAAAAATCCAAAGAGTTAGGAGTATACGGTGTTCAGTTTACAGCGATTGGACCCAAAGGCAAACAAGACCTACAAGTCTATGTCAACCGAATGGTACGGCAAGGACGTGTGTTAAACTAAACAGAAGTTCGTTCTTATTTTTTTTTGGAAGTGGAAATTGGTTCTGTTGGAATCGATCTATCGGTTTACTGGGATCAAGGATTCCTGGAAAAGCCAAATTCAAATGAGTATATACGATCATTCGTTTTTACTTATATACTGAAATTACAATTGATTCTTAGAATGATTCTATCTATATTGGGTTCAGATTCCCTGGGCCCACCCATAGTCCCTGTGGATTGTAGGTGGAATTATGACAATGTTTCGGCTTTCGGGAGTTTCCAGATTAGACCAATTTAAAATTTACACACCCATGTTTTTGGACAGTTTGTTTGATTCTCACAAACGAGAATTGATGTTAACTGACCAAGCCGCCAAAATATTGGCAAGCTTACGAAAGTTATGTGTTCCTGATCTCAATCAAAGTTATTTTGCCTTCCAGCTGAATTCCGAAACACTCCGAGAAAATGAATTAAAAGTATATGGAAAAGGAATGGTCACGCTCATTCAAAATTTGTTGGATCAAGATTTGGCTATGCCAATTTATTATCTTACGAGGAAAGAAGAGGAACCATCTGCCAATGATCTTCCTGCCTATCATTCTCTTTTGGAACCAATACAAGTGGAGCTGGCAATTGTTTCGTATTCGGGGGAGCGTGTCGAAGAAAAATATGCTTTTGCTTATAATGCGATCGCCGCCAGGTCATTCGTGAATTTACAAAATTTTTTAGTCGATAACTTCCAAATTCAAACAGCAGATTTATTACAAATACCCGTCGACCAGCTGAACTCTCCCCCAAATTCTATCATAAAATCATTGTTATATGAGTATGAGACGCCATTCCAAACCAAATTAGAATTTCGTGATGAGTTGGTTCATTATTTGGAAGATGGATTCATCAATTCTGAAATTTATTTCTTTTTGCCAACGCTTGGATGGGTGTACTACGACACAACCGACGTCATCCAAAAAGAATTGGAATTTGCTCCTTTTTTTGAAGGAACAATCATACCGACCATCCTTACGATGGAGCCAAGTTTAAATGTTAATTTCCAAGAGATGAAACAAAGTATTTCTCATAGTAATATTGATGTACTTAGGAATAAATCTTATCTTCCACAAATTACATTTTTAGAAACCATTCAATCCACTCTTTCCTATGAAAATTTTCCCATTTTAGAATTTGTGAAAATATACCACTTACTTTCAATAAAGGCAGAAAAAATCTCTGAGGAAAAAGCAGAGAAAGAAGCCAAACAACATTTTGAAATTTTATATACGATGTTGAAAATGGGTGATAATTTTATCAGTCGCTTTTTACTGATCGACCAAGCTATGTACACGGGGAATGATCGTGTGATCTTGGAATTACAAAAATCAGATGATGTGATGTTTTGTGAATACTATTACAATTCAAATTTTTATTGGGTGTTCCTATCCAAAGACATCTCTTCGGCAAACATTGTGATGGAAAAAATCATCGAACATCATTATGAGGGGGATCACACTTTGTATATATTTGAGACATTGATGGAGAAATACCCCAATGTCAAAAAAAACTTTATCACGAATCGAAAATTCAAAACAATTTATAACCAAGCAAAAAACATCGTGTATTGGAAACAAGTTTCGTTTTTATATCGTTTGTTTCGTTTTTTGATCGGAGATGAATTCCCCTTGGAATGGGAAAAAAGTATTTTGTCCAAAGTCAAATACAACCAGATGAAGGCGAAATACTTACCAAGAAAAAATAAAACATAATGATGGAGCTTCCTTCCTCATTCTGAATAAAAGATTGTCAAAATTTTGTGACCAAATCAATTGAGAGATAACCGTTAGGGGTGCCTAAGGTTTTTGGTTTTCCAAAAATTCGGCTGAGAAATACCCTTTTTGAACCTGATCTTGGTAATGCTTGCGAAGGGAAACGGGAAAAATATTCCTTAGTTTGCGTCAGTGGCCATGTTCATTCGAAATGGTTTTAGTCGACATTAACATTGGTTATACTTCTTTTCCTTTCCATCCAAACCAGCGATGAGTGATTCCGGCCAAGGAAGTCTCATGTCTCAAAACCATTCAAACCATTCGCCTATAAAGGAAATGTTTACACCAGAAACGACCATTCCTTTGTCGGATGGAACCGAATACAAAACCTACCGCACAGAAGGGATGTATTGTATCCATGAAGAAACGTATGATTACAAACAAGGGATCCCGAAACTGAGAAAACCTTGGGTTGATGTTAGGGAAAGTAGGGGAGATCAAAATGTTTCCCAACTCTATTATGCAAAAAGAAACATCATCACAGAAGAGATGTTATATGTTGCCAAACGTGAAGGTATGAGTCCTGAATTTGTATTGAATGAAGTCAAAATTGGTCGTGCCATCATTCCATCTAACAAACGCCATTTGGAATTGGAACCCATGATCATTGGAAAAAAGTTTCTAGTGAAAATCAATGCCAATATTGGAAATTCGGCCATTCTGTCTTCGATTGATGATGAAGTGGAAAAACTACGTTGGGCCTTACATTGGGGTGCCGATACCGTGATGGACCTCTCCACTGGCAAGAATATCCACGAAACAAGGGAATGGATCATTCGGAATTCGCCAGTTCCCATTGGAACTGTTCCTTTGTACCAAACCTTGGAAAAGGTAAAGGGTAAAGTAGAAGATTTAAATATTGGAGTATTCCTCGAAACCTTGGAAGAGCAGGCAGAACAAGGTGTGGATTATTTTACCATCCATGCAGGGGTGTTACGTGACTATGTCCGGCTCACAGAAAATCGAATCACAGGCATTGTTTCGAGGGGTGGTTCCATTTTGGCGAAGTGGTGTAACCATCATAAAAAAGAAAACTTTTTGTATGAACATTTTGATGAAATCTCAAAAGTCATGCAAAAATATGGAGTTTCTTACTCGTTAGGTGATGGGCTAAGGCCAGGTTGTATCAATGATGCCAATGACGCGGCACAATTTGCAGAACTCAAAACCTTAGGGGAACTCACAAAACGTGCTTGGGCCTTTGACATCCAAGTGATGGTAGAGGGACCAGGCCACGTTCCCATGCACCTCATCCAAGAAAATGTAAAGTTACAAGAAGAGATCTGTATGGAAGCACCGTTTTATACTCTTGGTCCCCTTGTCACAGACATCGCTCCTGGTTATGACCATATCACCTCTGCCATTGGTGCTGCCATGATTGCTTGGTACGGAACCGCTATGCTCTGTTATGTGACACCGAAAGAACATTTGGGTCTTCCCAATAAACAAGATGTGAAGGATGGAGTGATTGCTTATAAAATTGCAGCTCATGCCGCAGACCTTGCCAAGGGCCACCCAGGTGCGAAGGAACGAGATGATTTGCTGAGCAAAGCTCGGTTTGAATTTCGTTGGGAAGACCAGTTTGCACTCTCACTCGATCCTGAACTGGCAAGGTCATACCACGACGAGTCCCTCCCGCAGGATGGAATGAAAAAGGCACATTTCTGTTCGATGTGTGGGCCTCATTTTTGTTCGATGCGACTCACATCCGACTTACGGAAAGATACCGTTGGTGTCAGCGGAGAAGTTGGTTCAAAGGAAAGAGGAGAGGAAGGAAAGGGATAGATTGATCATTGGGTGGAGCAGTGCAAGAGGCAAAGGGAAACCATTTGCTTTTTCATATTTGGTCGACTAGGGTGCCAAATCGAGTGAAACCATAAAAAAACCAGGCAAAGTTTTGCCTGGTTTTCGCTTCATTAGAACCAAAAGAAAAGTTTTTCAGAACTTTCCATATGCCAAAGAATACAGAAAGGGATAGACTTAAATCAATTAGATCCTTAGAGGCCTAAGCTTCTACCAATGATTTCTTTCATGATCTCAGTGGTTCCCGCATAGATGGTTTGGATCCTTGCATCGAGATAAGCTCTTGCAATTGGATACTCCATCATATAACCATAGCCACCAAAGAATTGTAGGCACTCATCGGTATGGCGTTTTTGCATCTCAGTCGCATACCATTTGCACATGGAAGCTTCGGCAGTTGTGTTCTCACCTTTCATGTGTTCCATGACCACTTTGTCACAAAAAACTTGTGCCATTTCAAGTTCAGTTGCCATCTCTGCCATTTTGAACTTTGTGTTTTGGAAAGATCCAATCTTTTGGCCGAATGCTTTTCTTTCTTTGATGTACTGGAGGGTGATGGTTTGTACAAGCCTTGTTGCTTCCACGGCTGCTACCGCGAGCACCAAACGTTCCTGTGCTAGTTTTTGCATCAGGTAACGAAACCCTTGTCCTTGTTTACCAATGAGGTTGGTTTTGGGAACAATCACATCATTGAAATACAATTCAGAAGTATCTTGGGCTTTGAGTCCGATTTTATCGAGGTTACGACCTCTTTCAAATCCCTTCATCCCTTCTTCGATCATCAGAAGTGAGATGGTTCCGTTATCATGTTTCACGGCTGTGATGATGAGATCAGCCAATTGTCCGTTCGAAATGAACGTCTTTTGTCCGTTCACCACAAAATGATCTCCCTTATCGACGGCACTGGTTCGAAGGGATTTTAAATCGGAGCCAGCTCCTGGTTCAGTCATGGCAACCGCGAGTATGGATTCGCCTGAAGCACATTTTGGCAACCAACGTTTCTTTTGTTCGTCGTTTGCATAGGTCGAAATGTACGGTGCAATCACGTCATTGTGGAGGGAGATAAAAAAGCCGCTATTTCCAACCCGTGAGGATTCTTCGATGATGATGATGTTGTAAAGAAAGTCAGCCCCAGAGCCACCGTATTCCGCCGGTACATCGGGACAAAGCAGTCCGTTGTCGCCTGCCTTCCTCCAGACTTCCTTTGGGACTATGTGGTTTTTTTCCCATTCCTCGTGGTGTGGTTTGACTTCTGTTTCAAAAAATTTCCGAGCCATCTCGCGGAATTGTTGGTGTTCTTCAGTAAAGGGGAGGATACGCTCCATAAAATTTGTGACTCCTTGATATGGAAATGTTACAGAAATGGCGAAATGAGGTCAATTATAAACAGTGTTCAGCTTCATATAGACACCAGGATTTTTCTTGATGTACTGGATGGCGTCTTCTTGGGAAAGCACATAGAGTTCTGTCCCTGGCCAAGCAATGAAACTGAAATGCGAAGGAAGGCCTTTCGTGAGAGAATAAATTTCCCCCACAAAATCCCCGGGACCCAGTTCTCGGATGGTTTTGTGGTTTTGCATCACAACAACGGTCCCTGACCTGACGATGTAGGCATTTTGAAAGGTTTGGCTCTCTTCAATGAGGACGGCTTCTTTTTTCACTGTTTCTAGTTTTAAGATGAGCTCAAGTTGGGTGACTTGGTAACT
The DNA here is from genome assembly GCF_000017685.1 of Leptospira biflexa serovar Patoc strain 'Patoc 1 (Paris)'. Taxonomy (NCBI): domain Bacteria; kingdom Pseudomonadati; phylum Spirochaetota; class Leptospiria; order Leptospirales; family Leptospiraceae; genus Leptospira; species Leptospira biflexa. The sequence continues at coordinate 2,369,950 of NC_010602.1, read as the reverse complement.
TGTGAGGCCACGAAAGGTTTGGGACTCGGTGAGTGTTTTCCAGGTATTGGTTTCTCGGATGCTATTCAGTTTGATTAAGTTTTCATGGAGTTTGGAACCACGGATGAACTGGAAAAAACGTGTTTTTTCGATGGTGAGAGCAAGGACATCTGTCTCTGCATACACATCAGCTTGTCGCACCGTATCCAAAATGAGAGATGCTTCCCCGAAGTACTCGTAAGTGCCGTATCGTTTCACGGCAGAGTGGTCACTCGAAAGTCCCTCAAAACGGACATTCCCAGAAGCAATGATGAAAAATCTGTCCCCGTGGGTTCCTTTTTTGAGGATCTGTTCCCCGCGACGGAAACGTTCTTCTTTTACGATTTGTAAAAACTCTTTTGCCTTCTCAATCGGAAATCCTGAGAAAATATCAATTTGAGATAAAATTTCTAAGAGTTGGAAGGCCTCTTGGTGTTTGGGAGGAGTGATCTTAGGATAGAGTGTATTTTCAATTCCAAACTTAGCGAGTGTTAGGTGGTTTCCTTTGGGCATATCTTTTGCGGCGATATGATAGACTGTGATCCGTTTTTGTACTTCTTCTGGGAGGGAAGCCAGGTAACTGATTTTGGTATGGAGTGGCGGAACACCGGCTTCATGGTAGATGATTTTACGATCCCAAGGAAAATCTTTGAGGAATTGATACCGTGTTTCCGGTAAGACACCTTTTTTGTACATGTCCTCGAAGGCTTCGGGGTCATTTAAGTGGTCAGAGGTATAATAAAAGGATTGGTCTTGGAAAAAAAATTCAAACCCAACGGAAGGGATGGAATGAATGGCATAGTGGAAATAAAATTCCCCACCATTGATGATGGTGGGCCTTCCAATCACCACTGGGATAAAATCGAATAAATCAGTGATTTCTTTTCGTGGGATCTTTGTAAGACTACAATATTTTTTAAGGAAAGATTCCATCACAGTTGCTGTTGCATAGATTGTGATTTTGGATTCTTCTAAGATTTTTTGGAAGGTTCCTGCATCATGGTCCGCATGGCAGTGGGTGAGGATGATAGAGTTGATAAACTTTGGGTTTACATTCGACTCTCGTAACCATTCCGTTGAGTTCACTGGTGGGTCCACCATGATCCCTTGTCCATTCAACCAAATGATAAAACCCGATGTATTGTCTGACGGGTCAAACCCGTGAGAAGGACCAAGACAAGTGATCCCAATCAGTGGTGGTTGGAAGGGCTCCTCCAAACGTTTTCCAATATCATATTTGACATGGAAGTCCACTTCACCAGGGATTTTGATTTTTTTTTCGCCGTCCACAACGAGGAATTCATTGGAGGGAAGTTGTTCGATGGTGATTCCACCAAACTTGGCTTTGTGGGACTCATCGAATAAAACGAACTCGACCACTTCTTCCATCGATTTGTAACTACGGAAGTATGCCATTTCGGCCTTGATATCAGGAAAACCAAAACTATCCGCACCGTCGATAAATTCGGAAGAAAGATTCACTTCCTGAGGTCCCATAAGGGATTCCCCAAGAACAATGGTTAGCTGTTCTTTCTGTTCAGGGGAACAAACGATAAAGGTCTTTTTGCCACCACGAAAGAAAAAATTAAAATAAATGGGGAATTCTAATTCGGCAATTGAGATACCTTTTTCCACATGGAAAAATTTATTGGGGAGGACAAACACCAAAGGGGTTTGTTTTTCTAACCCCATGGTGTCCTTTATGGTTTCAGGAGGGGATCCGAACTGGATGTACCCTTCTGAAGTATCGACTAAATATCCCCCTCTAGGGAGCGCTGTAAAACCATTCGGTTCGGAACTGACCATTAGGGGATAATTTATTTCCTACTTGTGATTTTCTATAAATTTTTTAATTTGCGGTTTTGGTAAAGCACCAATTGCTTTATCAACTAAAACTCCATCTTTATAGAGAAGAAGGGTAGGGATGGATTGGATACCGAGCTCCTGCGCTGTCTTCTGGTTGAAATCAACGTTTAGTTTTGTAATTTTGATATCCGCCATTTCTTGCGAAAGTTCGTCAAGAACAGGGGCTACCATTCTACAAGGTCCACACCATTCTGCCCAACAATCTACTAAAACCACGCCATTTGCAGTTTCTGCTTTGAAATTGGCGTCATTGATTTCTGTAAGTGCCATATTTCGAAATCTCCTTTTGAAACGTATAACCTTTCTATAAACTAGACTGGGGATTCTAGGGAAAAACGTCGATTATTGTTTCTTTTTTTTCTTTTTCTCGTCAGATTCGAGGTCGGTGATCTTTTGTTGGAAGGACTCGATGAGAGTTTTTGTTTTTTCCAAATCTTCGTTTTCGCCCGTAATTTGGAATATTTTACGGTTCATCTCTAACATTTCCACAGAATGTTTCAAATCTGTGGAATCTTGTGTTGACATTTCGAATTTTGACCTATAATCCTGGGCCGCTTGGTTGGCAAGTTCGATGATGAGGTTGAAGTGTTCCTTTCGGATATAATAATAAGGATTCTCTAAATCTTGTTCTTTTTCATACGCGATGAAATCAAAAAGATTTTTGGTGCAAGCGGCCACTCGGAAATTGATATCGGGCCAAGACCATTTCCACTTGGAATTGGTTCCAAAAGCAGTAATGGTTTTTTTCATCGCTTGTTGGAGTCCCTTGATGAGGTTTAACCTTTGGGTGGGTGTGAACCTTTCAATTTTTGCCAGAAGTTCTTTGTTTTCCGAAAGAGAACCGTCAATATTGTTCCCAACTGTTTTTTCAATATAAGAGATGCAGTTATAAATTTCTTTTCTAGCAGTTTCTAAGTAGTTGTTATTATTGATCTCAAGAATGGCTGTAGAGAGTTCATTGATCACAATACAGGTGTTAATGGTTTTGATGGAATTGATAGCAAGAGAGATATTAAAATAAGGTTCCATCTCCTTACTTTTTTTAGCTTGGACTTTGAAGATATTGGCTTCTTTTTTTAACTCTTCTAGGTAGTTTTTGAAATCTACCAGTTTGTCATTGAAGTCAGCTTTTTTTTCCTTCGTGATGGCCATGTCTGGTATCATTTTCGGCAGAAAGACCTGGTTTTGTCCATAAAAAACGTCGACCTGGACCCGAGTTTACCGAAACTGGAATAGAATGGAAAATTCTCCGCGGAAATACAGGGACCTCCTCGATTTACTCGATACCTACAAATACATGAACCAGGCGATTTTCTGGGATTTTTTGGATTTGGACGGTCGTTGGGATTTTGCCAATGGCTGGTTGCATCTGAACCACCCAGAAGATGAGTGGAGGGTCCGAGCTTCGGAACAATTCCCTCCCATTCGCCCGGAAGGAACAGACCACTAATCCAAATTCTCCCAAATTTTTATGATTTAGGATGGCGTAAACTGATTTGCCGTCGCATTTCATTACCCCATTCATCACTTCTCTCTTTTTCATTCTTTGCAGAACCTCGATTCCCATTTGATTCTAATAAAGTTTCCGTTTGGTAACATCCTCAATTGTTTTGGTTTGAAAAGGGTTAAGTGAATGAGATTGGAAACAGTGGGTGAAGGGTAAGATTGGAAAAGAGGTGAAAGGATAGAATGGGAAATGGATCCAAGACCAATGATTGGCCTTGGATGAGACGAGGTTTGTCTTTTAGTAAGTGATTTTTAAGTCAGAGATATCGATGAACTTACGGAATAATAAACTGTTAGTCGGTTTTTTTGTATCAAACACAAGAATTGCCACTTTGTTGAAACTTAAAAAATTGGGTCGATACTGAGTGTAGTGGTGGCTTGTGATGGTTGTTTTGTATTTATTATTATAAATCGTATAGGTATGTTTCGGAAGAGTTTCATGCACTTGGCGTTTTTTTTCATCCGCAGTTTGACCTACGTAATTATAAATCACTTGTTTTTCTTTACTTGGACCAGTTTCACCAAACAATGTAAAGGGGAGAGCTTTTGCATTGTTTTTGCATAGGTAATCCACAACTTCAGTGAATGTAGGTTCTGGCATTGCCGCTTCAAATCCTGCATAGTGACGTTTTTCCATTTCTTCTTTTTTCTTAGCGTAAGTTTCTTCACCCCAAATTTCTTTTGCAGTGAATGGAGTTGGCATGATATTCGAGAAGTATAATGTTCTTTCGTCTTTTTCAGGGTCAGCTTTACGCCAAGCAGGATACGGAACGAGTTTTCTTTCATCTTTATTCACTCGATCTCCTTCAAAACCTGCTAAAACAAAAATCGAATATTCGTGGTCTTCTGGAACTCGAGATTCTATTTCCACTTGGACATCTAAAAATTCACCTTTTCCTGTATCTGCATGTCGTCTAACGAAGGTTACGTTTTTTAAACGAATCCTTGCGTCATACATGGAGAGAGGGTATAGATCCCGGTTGTCTTTGGAAGAAGCTGCGGAAACTTGTGTCCCTTGCGGATTCCCAGATTCTTGTGCAAATAGCGCAAAACTGAGAAGGGTGAATGAAAGAGCGAATATTGTTTTGTTCATGTTCCGACTACCAATTTGGTTTATACAGTTAGTATCGAAGAAATGCCCCAGAAAAATTAGGGAATTTAGGCTTTTTTCGGCCGATTGTTCTCGTCCACGAAGACAACTTTCGGTTGGTAATCGTTTGGGAGATCCTTTTCTTCCACCTGGCCGTAGGTGATGATGATGACTTTGTCACCTTTCATCCCGAGTCTTGCGGCCGCACCGTTCAGGCAAATCGTCCCGGAACCTCGTTCTCCTACGATGAGGTAAGTTTCGAATCTGGCACCGTTATTGACGTTCACCACACTCACTTGTTCATAGGGTTTCATACCCGCCATGTCCATTAGGTCCTGGTCAACGGTGAGGCTACCTTCGTAGTGGAGTTCTGCCTCAGTGACGACGGCTCTATGGATTTTGCCTTTGCAAACAGTGATGATCATTCTGACCTCTCAAATAAAACTCTAAACATTTTGCCCGATAGATTCAAAAGGCTTTTTTGGACAAGGACATGGATTTTCGTGTTGATCCTGTCCACTGAAAACGGGATGGCATCAAATAAGGGTGTGACGACATAATTTTCATAAAGGTTGGGGTAATGGCGGTTTTCGTCAACCACACGCCCTCGGAAGGCTTCGACCACTTTCATCATCACTCGTTTTTCTTCCCGCGATAAAATGAGCCCATCTAGGGGTCTCGCAAATCGCAGGGTAAAACCTTGGATTCCGTTCCCTTCTATTTTTGGGAGTACGTCGATATGGCCTTTTTCTTTTAAATACAAAAGTGCTTCGTTCAGTTTGACGGGGTAAGGTGAGTCTTCTAAGTGGATATAGTCTCCTCGTGTGATCATTTCCGCATGTTTTTGGAAATGGACACCATCCGAATAGTAAAGGAGCTTCGCTAAATCCAAGCGGGCTCGGCCATTCGGTGATTTTTCGAGGATCCAAAGGATCGCATGACAAAGTTTCTCCATCAAAAAGGACTACCTTCCTATCTCTTTCCTTCGATTGTACCCTACCAAAGATACTTGGATTTCCAGGAAAATTCCAGGAAAAATCGAAGGGAATCCATGCTCTTTTTAGAACACAGTCCATGTTTGACAGGAGGCATAGGCGCGAAAGCGGAAAATCTTTTGGTTTCTAAGGAGAGACTTGAAACATTGGGAGTTCACCTTGTCACACTCCCGCGCGGTGGGGACTTTACAGCCCACGAACCAGGCCAAATCGTAGGTTACCTCCACATCGATCTGAAAAAACGAAATTTGAGTTTGGGGGATTTTTTACGAAACTTAAACGAGAGTTTGGTGGTAGCAGTGAAAAGAACTTGGGGCCTTACCTTGGTGGAAAATCCGAAAGCACCAGGTTTGTACACGGAAGGGACAAATAAAAAACTCATCTCGGAAGGTGTGTATGCCAAATCTTATTTTACAAGTTTTGGTTTTGCTTTGAATGGGATCAATACTCTTGGTACTTTTTCTTTGATCAATCCATGTGGGGCACGTGCCAGTGATATGATATCCCTTGAAGCACTTGGACTTTCGGAGGGATTCAGGGAAAAACGAAAGGAATTTGTTTTGCAATTCTCCCGCCACTTCCTCTCACTTCTCCCTTAAATTCGAATTTCTTACGGCATTTCTTCGGATTTGGCCGAAAAGTAAAAGGGGGATCCATGAAATATTCACGTTTTTTTCTATCGTTTCTACTCTTTTTTATCCTCTCGGAAACCCTTGCTCTCAGTGGAGTGGTTTGGACGTTTTATGAGTCCTTACAAAATGCTCTCATCCAAGAGCAGTTCATTTCTGACCATAGGGCACGTGATTTGAGTTTGGCTTTGGCAAAATCAGCCGAACAAAGATTAAATCCAGAAGGTTATCTTGAATTGGATAAGACCTTCCATCGGTATGTGGACGAGTCCAAAAAAGATCCGGAAGAATTTCGTTTTTTAAAGATCAGTTTGTATGCACCAGATGCCACCTTACTTGTTTCTACAGATTCTATTTATACCTTAGAAGAACTAAGAAAAAGAAAACCAGATGAGGAACTTTCAAAATCGACCTTCTTTCGCAAAGGGATTCGGATGAAAAAATGGGAGTGGTCGGAACCTGAAAATGGTGAAAACCCAATTCTAAATTCCAAACGGGACCCAAAGGTTCGCCAAGGATTTGAGTGGGTTCTTTCGTATCTTCCACTAGCAAAATCAAACACTGTACGATTGACCTCGCCCTTGTACAAACCGGGAACATTGGATGTTTCTGGTCTCATTGTCCTTGTTTATGAACGAGGGAACTTAGGTTTATTATTTGAAAACCAATGGAAACTTGCAGAGTGGATGGTAGTGAACTACGCACTCATTGCTTTTGTAGTGAGTTTGCTCCTAACAGGAGCATTTGTCGCCTATACATTGTTTGTGACAAAAGACCAGCTCCTCCAACCTGAGACAGGTGAGTCGTTACCCATTTTACAGAAAAAAACCTTGGAAACTTCGGATAAAGAAGGTGAACCAGTGAGTGTTTTAGAAGTAGAGATGGATCACAAAGAAACCAATATGAATGTGACATCTCCTGATGTGGAAGTTTTACCAGGCGGCCCAGTGGTGAATCAAATCAAAACTGATCCAAATGAACAGACAATTCAAGATGCAATTTTCTTAGGATAAATTATGGAATCATTAGACAAAGTATTTTCCATTCAATTAAAAGGTGGTTTGGACGGAACCAGTGCAGAAGATTTTTATCGTTACTTTGAGTCACAACTGAACAAAGGGTATCGAAAGTTTTTATTCCAAATGGGAGCTTTGGATTATATCACTTCCAATGGAATCAGTATCCTGATTAAAATTCACAAACAGATTGTGAAGTCGAATGCGGTATATGCCATTTATGGATTCAAATCGGAAGTGGAAGACGTTTTAAAACTAGTTGGTCTTTTTGATAAACTTCCTATCTTTCGAAATCATCATTCTGCAGAATCCTTTTTATTACAAGTAGATGTCGCAACGAAAAAATCAGAAGAAACTGTAGTTCGAAAAGAAGGTGCAGAACCAATCGTAAAAGAGAAAGGATTGGAGAAACGATCGGAAGAAAATCAAATTCGATTTTATTTTACAGGAAAGTCGAAAGGGGAAGGGAAAGTTTCACAAGAGAAAGAACCAATTTCTCGTTTGGAATCCATCCAGGATGAAACGACTTCATCCAAATCCTCTCCATCTCCCATGGAAACAGTACTCGAAGAAAAATTAAACCAACTTAGATTGGAAATCAAAGATTCCTTACATACAGAACTGGAAAGAAGGTTTTCTCTTTACAAATCAGGGAAGGAACCAGAAACCAAATTGGCCCAAATTCCCAGTTATATCCAATCGAAAACCAAACAATTGGAAACGGTGGAAAGGATCATCCAATGTGAAGTTTGTGGCACTCGGTTACGATTGTTTAAATTTGGAAAACATGAATGTCCCAATTGTAAAACTCAGTTCCAATTGAGTCCAAATGGTTCCATCCGTTTTCTTGAAAAATTAAATCCAATCTAAATCCTGGTTTTATGACAAACCAAGATCGAGGGAATGGGTCGAGTACGAAACGGTCCCTTGCTTTATCCTTCTATACCTTTTTATCTAGAATTTTAGGCCTCATTCGTGACCATTTTATGGCTGTTAGTTTTGGAACAGGAATGGTTGCCTCAGCATTTAGTGTTGCTTACCGACTTCCCAATATGTTTCGCAATTTACTTGCGGAAGGAACCTTAAGCCAATCCTTTATGCCGATTTTTTCGGAATATGAGAAGATGGGTGTAATGGAAGCTCGAGTGATGTCGGGAACCGTCTTAAGTTTTCTTTTTCTCTGTTTGTCTGTATTCGTTGCTATTTTTTGGTTTTTTGTCGCTCAGTTTTTACCAACTCTAGTTGGTGGAACTCCTGAATATGGAAACTTGGTCGTAGAACTTTCATTAGTTTTGTTTTTTCTCATCATGACGGCAAGTTTGTCTTCGATTTTTATGTCGATCTCAAACTCCCATCACAAATATTTTGTTCCTTCTTTGTCTCCCATTATCCTTAACTTTAGTTATTTGATTGTATTTATATTTGTTTTCCCTTTTTATCATGAAATCAAAGAACGAGTTTTTTTACTCGCGTATGGAATCGTTTCAGGTGGGGTATTACAACTCCTTGTGCAAGGTTGGTATGTTTACCGAAATGGTTTTGGTCCTATCTTTCGGTTGGATTTCAAACACCCTGCGATCAAAAAGATTTTTAAACTCATGTTACCTGCAGCCCTTGGTGGGAGTTTTTATCAAATAGGACTTCTTGTAGATATCTTTCTTGCAAACTACATCCAAAATCAAAATCCAGGGCTTGGTGCGGTTGTGAGTCTGGATTATGCACAAAGATTGGTCCAACTTCCGACTGGGATCATTGGAGTGGCACTTGCTACAACAATTCTCCCTTCCCTTCTAAAAGATTTGCGCGAAGGAAGAGAAGAAAATATTCCGAAAGAAATTGCTGATGTATTGTCATTTGCATTCTTTTTGACATTACCTGCAAGCATTGGTTTGGCGGTACTTGGAGAAACAGTTCTCGATTCCATTTATTATGGGGGAAGGTGGGACCATTTAGCAACCCTCACTGCCTTTTTTCCACTTGTATTTTACTCATTGGCCATTCCTTTTTATAGCATCAATAAGGTATTGGTTTCTTCTTATTATGCCTTTTCCGATACGAAAACTCCACTTCGTATCCAATTGATTTCTTTTCTTTTGAGTGTGATGGTTAGCATCGGACTTATGGTGTTTCTCAAACATTCTGCGATCGCCCTCGCATCTGCACTCAGTGCCGTTGTCACATCTTCTTTGTTATTATTTTATTTAAAAGCACACCAAGTGACAATTCCTTTTGCCACCGTTGGGAAACGTGTGTTGAAGATGGTGCCAGCACTCTTTGGACTTTTCTTTTGGCTTGTATTCTCTGAATGGGTAGTGAAGCCAAACTTACACAGTATTGGAGTAAGTTCCCTTGGTCTTGGTTATGCCAATCTCAGTCGATTGAGTCTTGTTCTTTCCATCGTACCGGCGATCATTTTATACTTTGGAATTGCAACCTACACTGGGCTTTCTGAATCCGAGATCATTCTTGGTAGGTTTTTAAGAAAATGGAAACAAAAGTCTAAATCCTAAATATAAAACTTAGGCAATGATCCTTGAGTGAAGTAAAAGAGTCTCTGCTTCTCTCTCAGTTCCATTGCCCATTTTGTTATCTTTTGATCCAACCTTACCCTTGTTTCGGGTCCGGGAATTCAAATCTTCAAACTGGTTAAATTTGATTTCACCTTAGTTTGGTGATAATTTTGAAACTACCTCATCACAGCGTTTGCAGAGTTTTCCTTCTGTTTCGGAAACATGGCGCCAACAACGAGGGCATTCGAAATGTTTTGGTTTTCGAATTTGGATGGAACCAGATTCTCCCTTCCATTCAGAGAACACTTCTTGGATTCCATTTGTTTCAAAATGAACATGGGAGACAACGAAGAATAACGCCAGTTCTTCGGAAGAAAAGGGGAGTGAATCTTTTTTGCCATCGATCACAACTTCTGCTTCTAATGATTTCCCGAGTTTTCCAAGTTTTCTTGCTTCTTCCAATGCTTTTTGAACATCTTCCTTCGTTTCAAAAACAGGTTTCATTTTGGATTCTAAACTTTCATCCAACCACTCTGTCAGGTCAGAAAAGTCAGAATAAAAAACCGAATCTTTTTTCCCAAAACTTGTCCATACTTCTTCAGTCGTAAAAGAAAGGATGGGTGCTAAAAGTTTAGAAAGGACTTCTAATATCACAGCTAGTGTATATTCTGATGACCTTCTTGTTTTGGATTCTTTGGCATCACAATACATTCGATCCCGGATGATTTCGAAGTAGTCTTGTGACAAATCTACCGTACAAAATCCAAGAATCTTATGATACACTTGGTGGAACTGGTAGGTGTCGTATAACTTCTTTACCTCGTCATTCAGTTTTGCCAGTTTGTGTAGGTAGTATTTGTCAATGGTATCCAGTTCTTCTTTTTTTAAATTCCAAGTGAGGGTTTCTGCACTTGTATTCCCAAGTAAATACCGAAAAGTATTACGAATTTTACGATAAGCTTCCGAAACCGTTTTGATCGAATCTTTTCCGATTTTCACATCATCACGAAAATCTTGTGTGCTCACCCAAAGGCGTAGGATATCAGCTCCGTATTGATTGATGATATCGGTTGTCGGATTGATCACATTGCCGAGGGATTTGGACATGGCATGGCCTTTCTCATCTAACACATAACCGTGTGTGAGCACCGACTTGTAGGGTGGTGTTTTTCGGATTGCCATGGAGGGCCATAAGGATGATTGGAACCAACCTCTATGTTGGTCAGATCCCTCTAGGTAAAGATCAGCAGGCTCTTTCCCTATTGAATCACCAAACACCGCAAAGCTGGAAACTCCAGAATCAAACCATACATCCAATATATCTTTGTCTTGTTTTAGATCTTCCGATCCACAGTTTGAACACTTCGTATCCGCAGGTAATAAATCCTTTGCCTCTTTTTCATACCATACTTCAATTCCTTCCTTTTTCACAATTTGGATGAAGTGTTGGATGGTTTTGTCGTCTAAATGAGTCAATCCACACGACTTACAAGTAAAGGAAGGGATGGGAACTCCCCAATTCCTTTGGCGCGACAAACACCAGTCAGGTCTTGACTCCACCATCGATCGAATCCTTGTGATCCCCCAATCTGGGATCCATTGGACTTTGTCGATGGCTTTTAAAGACTCATCCCTAAGTCCATTATGATCAATGGAAAAAAACCATTGTGGTGTGGCTCGAAAAATCAAAGGTTTTTTACTCCTCCAACTATGTGGGTAGGAGTGGGTGAATTCCGAAAAATGAACGAGTGCATTTTTTTCACGTAGTAATTCTACAATTTTTGGATTAGCATCCCAGATTTTAATTCCTTTCATCATTTCAAATTCGTCCGTATAACGGCCGTAATCATCAACAGGTGATAAGGTAGGTAGGCCTGCCGCAGTTCCCACGCGGTAGTCATCTGTTCCATGCCCTGGTGCTGTGTGCACACAACCCGTTCCTGCATCAAGTGTGACATGGTTTCCAAAAAGAGGAATGGACTCACGATCGAGGAATGGATGGAGGAATACCATTTGTTTTAGGTCGGCATTGGAAAGGGATTTTATTTTTGTAAGAGTGATCCCTGTTTTTTGTTCTACTGCTTCTTTTAATCCATCGGCAAGTATGAGCCTACCATGTGCATCCGATTGAAAGAGTGAATAAGGTAGTTCTTCATTGAAACAGATCGCAAGGTTTGCAGGCAGAGTCCATGGAGTTGTTGTCCAGATAAGGCAATGGGTATCGGTTTCCCCTTTGACAGCAAACTTGACATAGATGGAAGGCGAAACATGGTTTTGGTATTCAATCTCTGCTTCTGCATGTGCTGTGGCTAAATCAATGCACCAATACACCGGTTTTTTTCCTTTGTAGATATAACCCTTTGCAAAAAGAGAACCAAAGACTTCGACAATCCTTGCTTCAAATTCAGGAGCCATGGTAAGATATTTATTGTTTTCATCCCAAAAACAAAGGAATCTGTTTAAGTCTTCACCTTGTTTGCCAACAAATTCTGCAGCGTATTCTCGGCATTTTTTTCGTAATTCACTTGGCCCTGTGTTTCTTGCTTCTTTCCCAAGATTCTTTAACACTTGTACTTCGATCGGAAGTCCATGGCAATCCCAACCTGGGATCATATCTGTTTGGTAACCAGAAAGTGTTTTTGATTTTATGATGATGTCTTTTAAAATTTTATTGAGGGAGTGACCCACATGGAAGTTTCCATTTGCATAGGGTGGCCCATCATGCAAAACGAAACTTGGTTTGGATTTACGAATTTCCTTCATGTTTAGGAAGACCTTTTGGTCTTTCCAAACTTTGATTTGGCCTGGCTCACGTTTTGCCAGGTCGGCTTTCATGGGAAAACTGGTCTCCGGAAGGAGGACTGTTTTAGAATAAGGATTTTCCGTTTCTGGTTTGGCCATAGTAAGACCAATGTTTGTACTCTAGGCCAAAGAGAAAACGGAAAAAAATTCTTCGAAACTCTTATAGTTTCACTCGGACCTTGGGCAATTCGTCTCGGAGTCTCACCACATCTGCTTTTTCCAAAAGCGTTTTTTGAAAGATGAGTTGTTTGAGAAACGATAATTTTGCTAGGTTTTTGGGAAGGGTTTTGTATTCGCGCATCAAACTGAGATCAAGGATTTCAAGTTTTGGAAGGTTTGCGATCACCTCTACGTCGGCCTCTGTTAGTTGCACTTTGGTTTCGTCAAGAGCCAGTGTTTTTAATTGTTTTAAACGGGCGAGGGAAGGTGGAATTTCTTTTAAGTCAGTGCGACCAAGGAGTAATACTTCCAGGTTTTCCAAATTTCCAATTTCTTCGGGTAAGGACTTCAAAGGATTTCCAAATAGATTTAAGATTTTTAATTGTTTTAAATTTCCAATCTCTCGTGGAAGTGACTCGAGGGAATCGTATTGTAGAGTGAGTTCTTCGACTTTGTTTAAGTTTCCGATGGAAGTTGGTAACTTTCCGATTTCTTTATTGGAAAGATTGAGAACCCTTTCGGTTTTGTGTTCCTCAAACCAAATTTCTGCATTTACCACTTCCTTATTACATCCAATTGTGAATGAAAGGAATAAAAACAAACCATAAACGGGAATACCAAATGACTTCATACAGCCAGAATTTTCACTTTAAATATTTGTTATAGCCAAATTCTAATTCTCGGATGATAAACTGGATGTAGTCCATCTGGTCCCTGTCCGATTTATACAAACTTGCTTCCTTACGGTAGTATTCGGCAAGTTGTGTTCGGAATAAAATGGTTCGAAAATCTGATTTGGAGAGAATGAGTTCCTTAGATCGATTCTTTAATTGGATGGCTTCTGGGATTTTCATCACAACAGAAATTTGTAAAATGGCATGTTCAATTTCAGCAACAATTTTATTTGAGTCTTTATTTTTATCTGCTGGTGATAATTGGAATTTGATGTCTTCCACACAATCTTCGATATGATTGCGCAATCGTTTGTAATCATAAACTTTTTCAGCAATACTATTGAATTTTTTAGGATAAATGAAACTTTCAGCCACCTTCGCGATGTTCAGTGATCTGTTTTCTTTGGGAGTTTCTTGTTTTTGTTTTTCAAAGTTTTGTTTAGGTTTTCCATCCTTTCGATACAAATAACCAAGAATGAGCCCCATAAAAAAACTAACTAGGAATCCACTTACTATAAACTCAAGGGAACCAATGAGAAGTGAGACAACTGTGACAACGGATGCGATGGTTAAGAAACTGAACACACCGATTGGGATATGGAATTTTTCCTGTAAGGATGAAAACGACACTCTAGGTTCTTTCGGAATAACAGAGAAGTTGTCTACGTTCTCATCTATGATTTTAGATGTGTTAGGTTCCTCTTTGTCAATGGATACATCCGATCGATTCATTAAAATGTTTCTGATTTGGTCGAGGATCGGAAGTTCGTTTCGATATTCATGATTCGATTTTGCGAGTTTGAATGTGTTTTCTTCTACTTTTGAAAGATATTTTTGGTCGAGTGCAAAGAATACGTGGAAGTTTTCCTCTTTCATTTCCAAACATCCATATGTATCAGAAAGGGTTTTCACAATTCTTTCCATTACTCTTTTTTTCTCGGGTTCTGAGTTTAAGTTAAGAGGCTTTAATTCCGCGTTTAAATTCAGTTTGGTGAGAGTGAGAGTGTTTTTCGTATTATCTTCAATCTTCGTGCTTAAGTTTTGAATCAAAGAAAATAATTCATCTTCTGCGTCTTCTTTCTTTTGTTCGGAGAGGAAACGGGACAGTTTGTTTAAGATGATGAGACTCTCTTGGATCCCATTTTTGACGCGAATGGATTCTTCACTTGTGAACTGATCAAAGGGGAATTCACCAAGTAAAGCAGTCAATTCTTGTAAAAGTGAAGGGTTTAGATTTAGTAGATCATTAGATTTTATCGGAAGTTTTGATTCTAACTCAGTTAATTTCTCTAAGAAACCTACATATTTATTTTGATTTGCATATCGTTTGAGATATGGAAAAGCATAAGACCTAAGTCCATCGAGTTGCACAACAAAATGTTTGGCGTATTCGGGATGGTGGGAACCATTTGGCAAAACAAAATGGTAACCTGGAACAATCTCGACTAGTCTTGCAGTTTCTTTGCCACGAGTGACCACATCGACAATAAAGTCCTTAACTGGTAGCGGACCAAATGGCTCCATACTCGAACGAAGGATGGATTCTAATTCGGATTCAAAACTAAGTTTGGTTGGGAAAAAATAAACCACTCCTTTGGCGTCAGTACGAAGTAAGAGTGAACCTGGATTTTCTTCCTCTAAATTTAAATCTCGAGTGGATCGATTCTTGAGTAACAGATCCACCAAATCAATGCTATACTTAAAGCACGAACGGCGAAACGGTACCACATCTGTTTTTTCTTTGGATTGCGGAGAGATCATACTCAAACGAAAAATCAGTTTTTGGTCCACAAGTAAGATAAAGGGATAAAAATAGACTACAGGATCTTTGTTGTATTCTGTAAGACCTGCTAACTCCCTTAATGCTTCTTTAATGGCAAGATTGGTTTTATGTGCTTCTGTCAATTGCACTTGTTTGGATAAAAGTTCTGGAATGGAATCCAATGTGAGAAAAAGAGTGGGGGTGATTTCTGCACTCCCATGCATCTCAAGTCGTCTGTGGCGCACTCTTAATTCTTCTAATATGGCCTGAGAGGTGAGGGAATAACTCGCAATGTTTTTGGGTAATGAGATAAAATATGATGGTTCGGAAACACTGCCTGTGAGTGGGCTTTCTGTTTCTCCAAAATCTGAGAATGGTTCCAAAATGTACCTGCTAAGTCACAAGTTTACAGGAGATTTTCCCAAGAGCAAGAGAGAAAGTAGATGGATTGACTGGAAAAGAATAGAATTTCTAGTCCACGTTTGCCCTAAAAACCATAGTTACCTTCCGATCCGTAGATTGTCTGGGAAAAAATCCTATGTGTTTAGGGACATACACGGATGTAGAATATAATTAAATGGGTTAGATTGAAAACAAGTTTCCATTCTAAATTTATTGACTGGTATTTTTACACATTCCTACGTCTCATAGTATATGGATTTAAGATTGGCAGCGGTTCTATTAGAACGCCAAAAAAAAGTTGATACATTTTTTGTTTGCGCAATTTTTGCTCACATTCCTCTGGTTTTATTGCTCTCTCTCGGTTACGGTGCAACCCTTGTTGTCACTGTTTCCGCTGTGATCATATCATCGCTCTCGTTTTTGTTTTATCGTTTCTTCCGTGGAAGTTTTTTCTTACGAGCATGGAATGGAGCGGCGTTAATGCTCTTCAGTGCCTTACTCATCCAAGCACAATTTGGTCGCATTGAGATGCATTTTCATGTTTTCAGTGCACTTGCCATTTTGTTTGTATATGAGGATTGGCGAGTTTTATTGGTGGCTGCCTTAACCATCGCCATACATCACTTAGTTGGTAATTACCTGCAAGAATTTGGTGTCGTGTTTTTTGAGACAAAAATAATTGTGTATAGTTATGGAACAGGGCTTGATATAGTATTTACTCATGCATTATTCGTTGTGATGGAAACAGGGATTCTAATTTTCTTCTCCTACAGGTCCGTCCTTGATCTCAGACTCCAAATTGAAACCCAAACCAATTTAGAAACCGTGATGGCTGGAGTTACCGCTGCCATCGACGAAGTTTCCCAAGGGACTAAGGCCTATTTAGAAAATTCGAATCAAATTGCAGTCGCTGTCAAAGAATTTGAGTCCTCCTTTCAAAACCAATCATCATCCATCGAAGCCATCTCCGCTGCGACAGAAGAAACCACTGCTTCCAGCCAATTGATTTTGGAAGGTAGCAATCGACAAATCAAAGAAGTTAAAACAGTGGAAGAGTTAAACAGAAACTTATTCAACTTGAACGAAGGGTTTGTGAAATCATTAGAGGTGATGCGAAGTAAAATCCAAGAATCAGCAGAAAGTGTCAAAAAAACGGAATCGGAATTTTCGACACTTTACCAATCCATGGAAGTCGCAGTCGATGATTCCGAAAAGATGGAAGAAATATTGGATTTGATTTCAGACATTGCCGAAAAGGTAAACTTACTCTCGTTAAATGCTTCCATAGAAGCAGCACGGGCTGGGGATGCCGGCCGTGGATTCGCAGTGGTTGCATCTGAGATTTCAAAACTAGCCGATTCTACTGCAGAAGCGACAAAGAACATTTCAACAATTTCAGGTAAAATTAAGTCGGCCATTCAAATTAGCTTCAAACAGTCCAACCAAATCAACCAAACTGTCCAAGGGTTTGTGAAATCCATTTTATCCTCCGAAGTAGGGATGGGTGAGTTAACGGAAAAAATATCAGGGACCCTATCTGCTTTCGAAAAACAAGAAGATGCTCTCACAACTTTGGATCAAATCGCTCAAGAGATGCAACTTTCGAGCAAAGAACAATCTACGAGTATGGTAGAAATTTCAAATTCCATAATGGATTTAAATTTAAAAACACAAACCAATTTAAATACGAGCTCGGGAATGATTTCGTTTATCGACAAAGGGAATGTGATTTTTGAAAATTTAAAAGAGTCAGTGGAAACTCTTTCTGCCATGATTGATCATGAAAATCCTTAATCTAGGATGGAAACAGACCTTCCTTTGGTTTTTTGTTTTTTTACTTTTGATTGGTCTTAGTGTATTTTTACATTCGGTATCAGGTAAATATCGTAACATTCCCTGCGAAGTTTGCCAGAAACGTTTTTTGTCTGTTCCAAAATCCCATTGGATTGTGATTTATCCAGGGTTAGTTGGTTGTGGGAAAAAATGCCCTATGGCTCTAGAATCTCTTCGCCAGTTTCGAATGCGTTTCCCTGATACTAGTTTTACGTTTTATTTTTTAGTGACCGACCCAAAGGAAACAGAAGAAGCAATTAAAAGTTATTTAGCCTATTACGAGACTAGCTTGTCCATACAAGCACTTCGTCCTGAAACCAATGAAGAAATTCAAATGTATCGGAGGTTAGGTGCCTATTTGCCTGAACATCCTATTTTAAAACAAAGAGATGAACATGGGACTCAATTTTTTCTCATCCCACCACATCGCACAGAAATATTTGCACTCCCGAAACTCGAAGACAAAGATTGGAAACAAATCCAAAAAGCAATCAGCTCCAATGCAAAAATGATCCTTTAGTGGATCATATGATATACTTCTTTCATCTCTTCTCTAAGTAATTTCATTTTGTTCTGAACATCTGGATGCGAGATATCTTCTGGATTGAGTAAATAGTTTTCAGGACCTAGTTCTTTTATCATCATCTTTGTCTGCCAAGTATTATCTTGTGGCATGTTGATGTCGGACAAAAATGTATAATTCCTTTTGATTTCTGGTTTGATGAAATCGAGGATAGAATTGAAGTGATGGTCGTTATAAATTTTCCTTCCATCGGCAAGTCGAGTGTAACCTCGCACTACATAATCAATATAGACCACATCACATTCGAAGGCTTCAAACAAATAATTTATGGAATCAAGTGGAATGATTTCTCCACAGGTTGAAATGTCAATGTCCACGCGGAAAGAACAAATCCCGTCAGGATCGGCCGCATCGGGATAGGTGTGTACAGTGATGTGTGATTTGTCTAGGTGCATGCTGACCTGCGTCGATGGGATGGGATTTCCACCACCTTTCACATCGCTCATAAGAACCATAGCAGAAGCACCTACCGGATCGTAATCCTGAGCGGAAACTGATAGTATATTGGCATCAATTCTTTTTACGATCTCTTTTGAAATCTCTGTAATTTTACTCGCATTGTACTTGTCGTGGATATAACTAACATACCTACCTTTTTGTTCGTCATCGAGAGTGATGCAAAAATCGTAGAGGTTAAAACTCAAAACTTTTGTCAGATTATTGAAACCGGAAAGTTTGATTTTTTCTTTATCCATTGCTACCTGCTTGTATAAAGAACAGAAATTCGGTGATTAGGTAAGAAGCAACTGAAATAACAAAGGGGTGATAGAAAAGTCATGGAAAACAAGATGGAATGGTGGAAACAAACTTCAATTTACCAGATTTACCCTTGGTCATTTCAGGATTCGAACGGGGATGGGATCGGTGATTTAGCGGGAATCCTTGGGCGTTTGGACGAGATTCAAGAATTAGGAGTTGAAACCATTTGGTTTTCTCCTTTTTACCGAAGTCCAGGTGAGGACTTTGGTTATGATATTTCGGATTACACAACCATAGATCCAAGGTTTGGCACGATGGCGGACACTGAACGGCTCATCAAAGAAATCCACAAACGAAAGATGAAAGTGGTCCTCGATATGGTGATGAACCACACTTCAGACAAACACCCTTGGTTTTTGGAATCTAAGTCCTCTACTTCAAATCCGAAACGTGATTTTTACATTTGGAGAAAGGGTACAAAAAAACCACCCAATAATTGGATCTCCATGGTAGGCAAATCAGGATGGAATTACGATCCACAGACAGAAGAATACTATTACAGCAATTTTTTATCCTTCCAACCAGACCTAAATTATCGAAATCCTAAAGTCAAACAAACTATGTTGAAAGTTCTAGACTTTTGGTTACAAAAAGGCGTGGATGGATTTCGTCTTGATATCTTCAATTCAATTTATAAAGATGAAAGTTTTCGCGACAATCCATTTAGTTTACGTTTTTTCCCAACACCAGATAACCACGATGAGGCTTTTTTTCAAAAAAAGAAATACAACTTAAACTTATCGGAATCTTTTACGTTTGCCAAAGAAGTTCGAAAACACATTTCTAAATACAAACAAAAACCTTTCCTCATCGGTGAAGTGAGTGGATCTGACACTATACTCAAATCATTTTTAGGAGAAAAATTAGATGGTCTCAATTTAGTATTCCAATTTGAACTGATCCATTTTCAATACAAATCAAAGTTCTTTCGAAATCTACTGGAAAAAAATGAAACCATATTTCCGAGTCCTTACACACCTACCTATGTATTAGGAAATCATGACCAGAGGCGTTATATAGATCGGTTAGGTGGAGACCAAAGGAAAGCAAAACTATTAGCCTGTTTTCAGTTTATGGCAAGGGGAGTTCCGATCGTTTATTATGGTGAAGAAATAGGACTGAGAGAAGGAAAAATTTCCAATTTTAAGGGCAAAGATCCAATTGCGAAAATGAATTCATTTGTTCCTTTATTTTTAAGTAATTTACTTGGGATTTATATCAATCGTGACAATTGTCGTCTGCCAATGTTATGGGATGATTCGAAATATGGTGGATTCACAACGGGTGTACCTTGGTTACCGATCGGATCCATCAATCCAAAGAATACAGTATTGGAACAAAAAAAAACATTCAGACTCATTATGGAAACATTACCAAACTCTATTCCAACTACGAAAAAAATGGAAGGTGATCAGAGAGGGAAGTTTGAGAACAATTCCAACAGAGAAAGACGATGTTCTGTGTTTTGAACGTAGTCTGAAAGAAAACACGTTACGTGTGTTTTTAAACTTTGGAACAAAAGAAGTGCGTTTGACCTCCTTAGGAAAAGGAAACGATTTGTATGTATTTGGTGGGGCTATATGGGAAGGAGATGGAGTAACGTTACCTGCCCATTCAGGTGCAATTGTTGAACTCGTTTCTCAAAAATCGTCAAGGAAGTAAGTGACCACTTAAATGTAAGATTTTTAAAATCTTTTGGATCTGCGGTTTTACATTGATCAAAAAAAGCCGCACTCCTTGTTTTTGGAACATTACTTTTTTGTATAAAAATAAACCAAGAACTGCTGAGGAAACTTCTTCTACATTCGAAAAATCAATGTAGATAACGCTCATTCCTTTCTGAAAGAGTTTTGTCATCTCTTCCTCCAATCCTTGCGCTGAATACAAATCCAAACGATTGCTTTCGATCAGGTAACTTTTTTCTGTTGTTAATTCCGTAACCATTTTGATCCTCACATTAAGATCTACGGAATCCAATCGAAATACCTTAGGGTTCATGATAAAAAATAAACCTTAAAATAAAAACATTCTTTACGTTTTTTTTTAAGAGACTCTCAAGTTCCACTAGGGATGGATATGGGATTTTGTTCTTTTGGATCCAAAAAAATATTGGTGAGATTGTTTCCATTGATACCATTTGATTGAAATCAAGTCCCAAAGGAAATAAAAGATCACACCTGAATCAAGTTTGGAATGGCCCCATGTACGAAGTCCAAACGTATAACCAATTTCTGCAATTTTTTCCGTTTTCACCACACCCAAAATTTCAAAAAGGATCTTATAACCACGTGGGTGCAGTTTGTCTTTTGTATCAAAATAAATGGATTTTCGAATTCCAAAAAAACCACTCATGGGATCAGAAATTTTTACTGGAAATAACCACTCAGAAATTTTAGTTGCAAAAAGACTCGCTAACTTTCGTAAGATGGGAAAATTACCATAACCGCCATCTTGGCTCCTACGAGTCGCCACAACAATATCATTATCCTTCAGCAATCGAATGACATCTGGGATTTTTGAATAGTCATGTTGAAAATCAGCATCCACTACGACATAATGTTCACCAGATGCTTTTTCATATCCATACGTAACAGCAGAACTCAAACCTTTTTCGGTCGTCCTGACAAATGGTTTGATTCGATTGTCATATTTTGCTAACACTTTGGCTACTTCGAATGTCCCATCAGGTGAATTATCATCTACGATGATGATTTCAAAGTTTAAACTATTTTTTTCTAGTATATTTGAGATTGTTTCAACGCAGTTTTTGATATTACCTGCTTCGTTGTAGGTGGGGAGTATAATACTTGTTTTATCTTTCATGACTGGTCATTCAACTTTTTAAAAATTAAAAAAGCCCCTTTGTTAAATTTTTAATGCAGATTTCACCCGATTGGCAGGACGTAAGAATGGATTGAGAACACCCATCGAATAATTGGTATTGTTTTGTGCAGAGAATTTCGCAAGCAAACTGGACAAGTTTCGGATCTTGTAATTTTTTTTGATCCTCGCTAAGGCAATTTTGAATTTTCTCGCACATGTATTGGCATTTTGGTGCTTCCGTTTTTGTTACTTTTTGTCCAAATTTTGGAAAGTTGTTTTTGGATAAATCCCAAACCGTCACAGAGAACAAAAGTAAAATGAGGATTCCATACTTCTTCATTTGAGTTCACCTCGTTTCCATAATGAAATTTCAGTTTGGAATTTTGATTTGTCCATCTTGAGAATGGCAGAAATCAATAATTGGGGATTCATTTGTAAGTGTTGTTTCCAATGAAACCAAGTGGCGCGTTTACTGAATTCTTTAGGTATTTCCGTTCCGACAAAATTGATTAAGTATTCGGTATGGGAACAATTCTCAGCGATTGTCAATGGGAGTGCAAATTGTACTTTAGAATTCACTAATTTGTTTTGGACATCCATGGCAGTCCATGGATTTTCTGCCACAACACATATAGAATTTCCTTCGACTTCTTCTGTGAGATCCCGTAAGTCAGGATCAGACATAGGTTTTAACAAAAAGAAGATGATCAGAGGTAAGATCAGAATTTGAGAATAAAAAACAGCTCTCCATTGGTTGTTTTTGCTTTGGAAAAAATAACGAGCACTCGATAAAACTACGATTCCTAATAACGAAAAGATAAATAGATACGGTAATCTTAATATGATCGCAAGAAAAGTGAGGATAAAATAAACGATAACATTTGTAATCTGATTCGTTTTTGTCATCAAAAGAGATTCCCAGCTGAGATTTCTCATTGAGGGTATTAAAAATATGAAACAAATAAATGGAGTGACGTAATAAGGATCTTTTCTGTTTGGGAGGAGGTGTACACTTGTAACCAAAAGGAAAAATACTAAAAAAGTCATCACATAACTTTGGTGTTTTGTTTGTTTTTGTTTTGAAATGCTACTTCCAATGAGTTGTAGGAATGGGATGGTGAATGGAATTGTATATAAGATCCAACCAAACCAAATTCGAACGCCTGATTGGTTTGCAGAATAGAACTTGCCGATATTTTCGGTAATGAAAAAGAAACGAAGCAAATCTTTGCCAGCAGGAATCGTAAAATACAAAAATAAAATCCAAAGGATCGGAATGATAAGGGTCAATCCAAATGAAAAAACTATTAATTTTTCATTTACAATTTCTTTCAGGCGAAGCGATAGTTTTCCCTTCTGGAAACGAACGACCTTCACATAAAAGTAACTGAGCAAAAACAAAATAATATAAACGTGAAGGATCGGACCTTTTAATAAATAACCAATCCCTGTAAGTAAACTACCTAGTATAATATAGTGAGACTGTTTTGTTTTTTTATAAAAATAGAACGAATAAAAATAGTAGAGCAAAAAGAAAACCATGGCTCCTTCCATCATCAGGAGTCCAAAAAATTTCAAGGATAAAAAGGAAAAACCAAAGAGAATGATCGTGAGTAAAGCATCTGTTTTGGATTTCCTGATTTGGAATACCAAACGGTAAAGTAAGAACATAGTAGCAATTCCAAATAAAAGAGATACCAGTCGTTCCGATGTGTAACTCATTCCGAAAATTTTATCTGATGCCATTCCCATCCAAAAAAGAAGGGGAGGTTTATAAGGATTTGGTAACCCAGATAAACTCGGAATTAAGTAACTGCCTGACGATAAACTTTCCCGTATGGAACGAATGTGCATGATTTCATCCCCTTGTGGGAATGGGGCATCCGGGATACCAAGTATGGTTCCAAAAATGAAAGGTAATAAAAGTAGGAATGGATAAAGCATCATTGGCACCAATTACCATAAGCGAAGATACTGACTAGTCAGTCAATATAATAATCTAAAAAATGCCCAAAATGAATCCGGAAGGTTGTCTTTCTGTATGAACGGAAATCTCATCAAAATGGAATCCCTTTCAATTAATTTTTTGAATCTTTCCAAAAGACTGTTTTTAATTGGATTTTTTTTGGATTTTTACCCAAAATGATGTTTCCAAGAACGAAAGTATTTGGTCTAAATAAAGTTAGATGTCCTTTTGGTTCCGCGACAATGAAATCCTGTTAAAACAAGGGATTCGTTTACTTACGGCATTGTCTGATGATTTATACCAATTAAAACCCAAGGATTCTGCTTCCTCCGTTGGGGAACATTTTCGACACATCATCGAACATTACCTTTTGTTTTTGGAAGGTGCAGGTGATGGTTACATTGATTACGACAAAAGAAAACGAGACCAATCTCTTGAAACCAATCGATTGTTAACAATCTCTTCATTACAAAATTTAATTTCTATTTTTGAAAAAAATGAAATCCCTCTCGGTGCCGTCACCATTTCTCAAAATTACAATCCTGAGGAACCAAAACCAATTGTGACATCCTCGGTGGAAAGAGAGCTATTATTTTTAGTTTCTCATACTGTGCATCATTTTGCGATCATTGCCTTCCTCTTAAAGGCCTTTGGATTTACTGTGCCCCAAGGTTTTGGTTATTCGCCTGCAACGTTATACGCAAATCAATTTTTGAAATGAGCTTAAATCGTATGGATTGTCTGGATAGTGGGGAAGGATTTCTTTTCGGTCAGAGAATCTAATGGAAACTGATAATGATTTTTTCGTCAGAAAGTTTTTGGTTAGGCAATGTGAGTTTACCAATCGATTGGGAAATAATCTTTTAAAAATTTTCCAATCCAATGTTTGCCTGTGTTCACCCCATCAAACAATGGATCCACGACTCTAGCGGCACCATCAACAATATCAAGAGGAGGTTGGAAGTCATGGAGATCCTGTTTACGTTTGGCAAGTTCGATTGGATCTTCGTCAGTGACCCAACCTGTATCCACGGCATTCATAAAAATTCCATCTTTTGCAAAATCCTCCGCTGAGGTATGAGTCATCATGTTCAGCGCAGCTTTTGCCATATTGGTATGAGGGTGTCTGTCTTCTTTTTTAAATCTATGGAATTTTCCTTCCATTGCAGATACATTGATGATGTGTTTTTTACCAGTATGATCTTTTCTCATCAGACCGACCAATCGATTGCATAACACAAATGGAGCGACTGCATTCACAAGTTGCACTTCCAACATTTCGGATGTATTGATTTCTCCAAGTTTCAATCGCCAACTATTCGTTTTGCGAAGGTCTACTTGTTGTAGATCGGCATCCAATTTCCCTTCCGGAAACACAACTTCGAGTTCATGGGAATTGTCATGTGAGTAAGGGATTTGTGAAAGTGCGGCCGAAGAACGAATCCCAACTCCTGGTGTTTTATGGTTCCAGCTAACAGCGAGAGCTGTAGCGGCATCTTTCATCTCTGCATCGGAACGATAGGAATCCAATTCGTTTTTACAATGCTGGTAAAAACTGAGTAATTTCTGAACTTCGGCAGGTAAATCGGAGATTGTGGTTTTTTCTGTTTCCAGTAAATGTGCATAAAAACCTGGTGGCCTTCGCACTGTTTGTGCTGCATTATTGATGAGAATGTCTAATCGCTCCAAATGGTTATCTAAAAATTTACAAAAGATTTCAACACTAGGTGTGTGCCGTAAATCCAATCCAAATATTTGCAAACGATCTTTCCATAGCGGATAATCTGATTCTTTTGAGAATCGAATGGCAGAATCAATGGGAAATCTTGTTGTCGCGATGACACGTGCCCCAGCTCGTAAGAGTAACAGAGTTGCTTGGTAGCCAATTTTCAAACGGGAGCCCGTGATGACGGCAACCGTCCCTTTTAAGTCAGCAGTTTGGTATCGTTTGGAATAATTGAGCTCTGCGCAATTTGGACACATCGAATCATAAAAAAAATGAAGTTTGGTGAAAGGAGTTTTGCAGATATAACATGGTTTGGGTTGAGATAATTCGGTTGCATTGTCCCAGGACCAACCGGCAGTATTGGAAATTTGGAGTGGGGCTTTAAAGACGGTCGATTCTCTCGCCCGTCTAATTCCGGTTAGTGCCGTCTTTTGTTTTTCTTGGGTTTTTAAGACCTGTTTTTTTTCAATTCGAACCGTACGGTTTCGTTTCCGAACTTCGTTTCGATCAGGTCTCGAAATTTTGCCACAAAGAATGATGAGCTCAAGACGTTTTTCTTCTGGGATGGTAACGAGATCTTTTGGTGCTTCCAATAAAGATTTTAAATCTCGAATTAAAGAATCCACGTCCATAAAACCAGAATTTTAGGAACATTGGGGTAAGCAACTCTCTTTGGAATCAGGTTTTTTGAATTCTGATTTTACGTTTTCCTGTAAAACGAATATGGCCATCCAAAACACAGGAATCTTCCATTTCTAACTGGAGACTTTTTACTTGCTCTCTCATATTCTGAATTAAAACAACCACTTCTTTGGTATCATTGCAACGGAGGTGACGAAACAATTTCTCTTTGTCGTAATAAAGAGCATGTAGTTGTTGTTCCAATAAATAAACTTGTGAATCTTCTGGATGATTTTGATTGTTTTCAGGTGATGATTCTTCCAAAATGAGTTCACGGATCGGTTTTGTTAAAAATTCTTGAATCTCATTTAAATCTTCTTCGTGAATGAGTGGCTCTAAAGCAATCAGGATATAAGTGATGAGCGAAGCCTTGATGATCAGTTCAGGATTTGCGTCTCCGCGATTAAAATTTTGATATTGAATTTGTGTGTTGAGTTGTTTCCAATAACATTTGAGTTCTACATATTTCGAAAAAAGGAGAACACTTAATTCTTCCTTGTCTTCCACATCATCCAATATATGTAAAAATTGGTTTATGACGGAATCGAACCACAAATGGATGTTTTCTTTGTTGTTTTCGTTTTGGGCGAATCCAACCATCCAATCATCAATGTTTTCGGATACAGTTCTAACAAAAGATTGGCCTGTGAGTTTTTCTTTGATAAATAGTAGTTCCATATGAATTCCTTATTGGTTGAGATTGTTATGGAATCTGTGATTTGGAATGTAAGCGGATTCAATGTTTTCTATCTGAATTAACTTCGTATTCACCTTTCGATAGTTTTCTTTAAAGGAATAAAGATATTCCAACTCTTTACTTAAAGATTCAAATTCCAATATGATCGAATCAATATCTGAAGTACCAAGTTCAGCTTCGAGTTCATCTTTCTCTTGATACAAAGTGACAATCTGAGATTCCAATTGTTCTTCTTGTGCTTTATCCATTATCCTTTAGACGAATTACTTTTTCAAAACAGCAATAATATTAAATTCTACAAGGATACTCCATGGTCGTTTGCTCTGGCCAATTCGGACTGGTTTTAAGATTCGGACGATTTGATTTGTGTCAACATGAGTATAACTTTCTCCTTTTTGGATCGCATCCATTCCATCAGCTGAAAGCCCGTCAACTTTCGTTCCTAATTTTTCAATCTCAGGATGAGATGCAAAATTGCCTTCGAAGGTCACAAGAGAAGTTGTCCCCATTCCAAATAATCTTTTGGGAGATAATTCCTTTTGTAATTGTTCCAGTGAAAAGTCTGCTCCTAAAATTCCTGCAAATTTTGAATGAAGGAATAAATTTGTCATAAGACTTGTCATCTTTACCGTTTTTCCTTCAATTGGATAATCGTAAGGTTCCATCATTACATCTTCTCCAAGGTCACGTGGTAAAATATACCATCCATTTTCTCCTGGAACGTCGTACCCTTGTAATGGTTCAATGGAAATTCTTCCTGTGTGTCGATGGCAGTAAGGCACAAACCTTCCATTGGGGTCATGTCCTTCTTTCCCAGCATATTCGTGGTCTTTTTCATCTATTACATTGGGTTCGCAGCAGATTGCGTAAGCTAACTGTTGTTCATTTTGAATGAGATATTCTTGTAAAATTAAAAGTAGGTGTTCTCGTTTCATACCAATATTGGCATGAACCAAACTTTGGATTAAAAATTTGAGCCCATATAAAGATGTAGCCATGATATAAAATTTTGATTCAAGCTCTTTGGCTATATTATTTGTCCATAATTCTGCATATTCTATGATGGATTGTTTTTCCATTTCCAATACGTCTGCATTGGCTTCTGAATTTTCTAAATTGATCCTGGATAAAATTTCAGATATTTTTTTAGTGGCTTCTGAAGTTTGAAATGATAATTTAGTGACTTCGTTTGCGACAATTTCAAAACCTCTACCATGTTCACCAGCTCTTGCTGCTTCAATTGAGGCATTTAATGCGAGTAAGTTGGTCTGTTTGGCAACTTGTTGGATGGACGAAGCAACAGAACCAATTTCTTTTGATCTTTCACCAAAGGAATCTATTAGTTCTTTGAGCTTTCGCATCCCCGAATTTGAATAATTATCATCCATTCCATCGCCATCCCTAAATCAGATTTTGGTCTATATTGAATATCGGAGTTCAATTGATCCTTATTGATATCCAGCTTGTTGCAATCGAAATAGTTTCTCGTATTTTCCCTTTTTGGAAAGTAATGTTTCGTGATCACCCCATTCAGTTTTTTTGCCTTGTTCTAAAACGAGTATTTTGTCAGCCATTCGAACCGTAGAAAATCGATGTGATATTAATATGACTGTTTTGCCCATTGTGTGTTCTCGGAAATGTTCAAATACCTTCATTTCCGCTTCGGCATCGATTGCTGAGGTGGGTTCATCCAAAATCAAAATATCTGCCTTTGTTCTCATGAAGGCTCTTGATAGTGCAATTTTTTGCCATTGGCCACC
Source organism: Leptospira biflexa serovar Patoc strain 'Patoc 1 (Paris)' (assembly GCF_000017685.1). Taxonomy (NCBI): domain Bacteria; kingdom Pseudomonadati; phylum Spirochaetota; class Leptospiria; order Leptospirales; family Leptospiraceae; genus Leptospira; species Leptospira biflexa. The sequence goes on along the minus strand of NC_010602.1, from coordinate 2,341,693 downwards.
TGATAGTTCCCGTCCATCTTTGAACCACTTCCCTAGTCGTGTTTGGTATCCTAAGTCCAAACGAGTCACGAAATCATGTGCCATTCCTAATTTGGCAGCACTGATCCATTGTTGCTCCGATTGGACTTGTTTGACATTTCCCATTCCAATATTATCACCAACTATGAATTGGTATTGGACAAAGTTTTGAAAGATCACACCAAATCGTTCCTTTAAGGTTTCTTCTTCCCAATCAGAAAGATTTACCCCATCTAGATAAATCGAACCAGATGAAGGAGTATACAATCTTGTTAATAATTTGATTAATGTTGTTTTTCCGGATCCATTTTCACCTACAATAGCCAGTTTTTCTCCTGCTTTTAATTCAAAGCTAACATCAGTTAATGAATCCTTGGTTGATCCTGGATATAAAAATGAGACTTGATCAAATATGATTCCAGATTTGTTTTTTATATTTTTATAAGTTCCAATTTTTTTTACAATTGGTAGAGTTAAAAACTCCATAAGATTTTCGATGTACAAATGATCTTCATAAATTCCTCCAAAGGCAGAAAGTGCATTGGCAAATGTTGTCTGTCCTTGCCGAAAGATCACTAAATACATTGTCATTTCACCTAAGGTGATTTTTTTTTGTAACGCAAGGCTCACAATCCATACATAAGATCCATAAAACGCGAATTGGCTGATTAAGCCCAAAAAGAAACTTACAACACTCTTTTTGATGGTTAGTTTTTTGTCTTCGGAATAGATTTTTAGAAAATTGTGTTTGTAACGATTTAAAAATTCTTTTCCCAAGTTGAACAATAATATTTCTTTAGCGTTGTCCTCTCTCGCCATTAAAGTTTCAAGGTATACCTGTTCTCTTGTTTCTTTTGCTTTCCAGCGAAATAGTCGAAAACTATGATTTGAGAATCTCGTTTCCGCAATGAAGGTAGGGATTGCAGCAATGACCAAAATGATTGATGCGACGGGTGATAATTTTACAAGTAATCCAAAAAAACTGATGATTGTGATTGAAGATTGTGCAATGGTAAAAAAACGATTCACCATAGAAAGAGGTTTGGAAGATGCTTCCGACCTTGCTTGTGTCATCTGATCGTACGTCTCTGAATTTTCAAATTGAGAAAGTTCTAAAGTGATAGCTTTGGATAAAATTCGTTCATTCACTTCTTGCCCAAGTTTGATTCGAAGTAATGTTGTGCATAAAAAGTAAAATTTCTGTGAACCAAAAAAAATAATGGTGATGATACCTTCTAAATACACATAAATCGCAGTCTCTGATTTTAGTAACTCGATCCAATTCTCTGAACTAATTTCTGAGATCAAAATAGAATCGATAATGATTTTTCCGATCCAAACTAAAGTGGACGGAAACAATCCGTTTAAAACAGTCAAAATCGAAATGAGTAATGTCAGAATCGGAGAACTTCTGTAAGCTAATTGAAATGCAATTTTAGATGATTGAACGATACGAAAAAAAGTACCAAACATACTGGTTAGATTGTTTTTGTCTGATTCATTCGATAGCTTTTTTTATAAAAATCTGGGGAAAACAATGAAATCCACTTTCCGAATTTTAATACCCTAGTTTCTATGTGAATCGTATATGGCTAAGGAAAGATTGGATAAAGTTCTTGGAAACTATGGGTTTGGAACCCGCTCCGATGTAAAAAAGGAAATTTACCAAGGGAATGTTAAGGTCAACGGGCTTGTAGTAAAAGACCCTGGATATAAAATTACCTTAACGGATATTGTGGTTTATTATGATGAAACTTTGAACCGTAAAGAGTTTTATTATTTCATGATGAATAAAGCACCAGATTGTATCACGGCTACAGAAGATCCGCGAGAAAAGACAGTCATGGATTATCTAAGTGAAAGGCATAGGAATATGAATTTATTTCCGATAGGAAGGTTAGATAAAGAAACGGAAGGATTATTACTTTTTACAACAGATGGAACTTTGGCACATTATTATACTTCGCCAAAACATTTCGTAGAAAAAGAATACTATGCCGAAATTTCTGCACCAGTAACCGCTTTTGATATCAGTCAATTTGAATCTGGAATTACTTTGGATGACGGTTATAAAACCTTACCAGCTCGATTGGCAATCCCTGATCCATCAAATCCTCATATAGCAACCGTTTGGCTAAGAGAAGGAAAATATCGTCAAATACGTAGAATGTTTCAAAGTTTAGGCAAAGAAGTCCAATATTTAAAACGTGTCAAAATGGGGAATTTAGAATTAGATAGGGATTTGGAGGTGGGGAGTTATCGCGAGTTAACAGAGGCTGAAGAAAAAATTCTAAAGACGAAAATTCCAGTCATTCAATAAATCTTTCAATTTTTTCAAAAAAAGCGGAAGGTGCTCTCTTCGGTTTAGAATTTGACAAGGAAACAAACAGCTGTTCGTCTTTCATGCTGGCTAATAATTTCCCTTGATTGTCAATAATATCCTGCCGGAAATAAAATCTGATTTTTTGAAAACTTTCAATCCAACTTAGAAGTTTGATTTGTGAACCTGGTAATGGTTCTTCGTAAATTTGAATTTCACCTCCCATAAAAAAAGTAGTCGAGTCTGTTTCTTTAATTAAATCTAGATCTACAATTTCTTTAAAAAACAAAAATCTTCCTTCTTCAAAAATTTTCCAAATTGAATCTGCAGGTAGTATCCAAAAACAATTCATATCACTATAGGGAATATAATAAGTATGTTCAATTGTATTTTGTTGGATTGGTTTCGGATGGATGGTAAACTGATGTTGTGGTAAATTTTGTATTTCTGGGATTGCGCTAACGAGAAGAGGGGATCCATTTTGGATCAATGTAGAAATGGATTCGATTTCACATGCTTTTTTACCATCGTTACCGATCATGGATTGTTTCCACAATAATGATAAATTTGGAAGTCGATATACTTCCGTCTCTACTTGGATCTCGGAATTTACGAATTGTTGGTTTAAAAATAGAACGTTAGAACTATTTGGTAAAATTATGATTCCATTGTTTAATAGATGTTCTATGGAATATCCAAATTCTTTGAGTAATTCACATCTTGCATCATAACCAAATTTTTCATAAGTTCTACTTGTCACATGTCGATTCCAATCTAAATCGAAATGCCGCGTAGTTAAGGTTTTATGAAAAATTCGGTTCATTCCTCCTTTCTTTCTATCGCATTGAATTGGTAAAGAAAAAATCGGAATGTTTGTTTCATTCACAATAAGAAAGGAATTTCTAAATTGTTCCTATTTCAATAGTGAACCAGTTGCCCTACATTCCGTTAATCAATGTGTAGTTCGGACATACATTCTAACTTCGGCTAGTTTCATAAATGGAAAGTTAGATTCTCGTTGGAGATTAAAATTTCAACTGACTTTAAAATCAGTTTTGCAATTGGGGAATCATTTTTGGGTTCTTTTGATTTACTAGACCTTCGATAAAAAACGGAAGTTGCCACTTTTGCGTTGATAATCCTTGTTTATTCGTTGGTTTGTCCCAAGCTGGGTATACACGGAAACCTCGTTTTCCTTCATATTTTCCAGTGAGAATTCCTTTTTCGCTTAATATCTGTTTGGAGAATGCAAAAAAACCAATTCGATTTTTATCTGAAACTTCGATGAGGTATAAATCAATTGCGTCTTCTGTTTTGAAAGGTTCTATCGGACCTTCGCTACTTCTTTTCCATAATGTAACAAATTGTCCAATTTTTTTCGGTGTCACCTTAGCCTTTCTAAAGATGACAACCTTTTTACTGCACTGAAATCTGCATGCATTGTAATCGGCACTTTCGATTTCTAATTGAAACTCTGTGATACAAATATTCAAAGGATCAAATAAGTAGGTCTGTGCGCTTTGGAGCTGAATAGGGATTTTGTTTTTGATCACAGATGTTAATTTACAAATTTAAATTTAATGAGATACAAATTTTATTCCAACAATTGACAATACTAGAGTTGAAAGGAAAAAAACTCGCCAAAATTCTAATGGTTCTTTGAAGAAGAGGATACCAACGAGAACTGTCCCGACAGCTCCAATTCCTGTCCAAACTGCATAACTGGTTCCAATTGGTAAATTTTGGGTCACTTTAATGAGTAAACCCATACTGATCAGTAGTGAAATCAAAAAACCACTGTACCAAAAATACGTTTCATTTCCTGTTGTTTCTTTTGCTTTGCCTAAACAAAACGCAAATAAAACTTCGAATAGACCTGCAACAACCAGAAGAAACCAATTCATGTTCGCACCCTACCTGATATAATTTCCTAGTCTCATTAGTTGAAGCTCGTTCTCAAAGGTTTGAATATTTGAAATAATATACTATTATTTTTTTGCACTAAAATTCAGATAATTCTAGAAAACAAATATTGACAATGCTCAAAAAAGATTATTAAGCCATTTTAAAAAAGAAGATTGGATTACATTAACATAAGTATTGGACAAAATAATTCGTCGAATTCGTAAAAATCATTACTTAATTGAGAAATAACAATTTCAAAAAGAAAATTCAATTCTCCAACATTGATGCATAACAAGAGTTTGATTCATATGTGTTTTGATTGCAAAAAACGGAAATCGTTTTTGTTTCTTTTTGAAACAAAAAAAACATTGCCAATGCACTAGAGAACTAAGTATAAATTTGATAATGATCGAATTTTATGAATTTAAAACATCTGGAAATTGCTATAAAATCAAGTTGATGTTGTCGCTTTTGGATCTAAAATTTGAAAGCCGATTTATAAATCCAATTGATAAAGAGCATAAGTCTGAACAATTTTTAGAGTTGAATCCATTTGGACAAGTGCCTGTTCTGAAAGATGGTTCAATTATCCTTCGCGATAGCCAAGCAATATTAGTTTATTTAGCAAGAAAATACGGTAAAGAACATTGGTTCCCAATTGAACCGAGTGATATGGCTGAAATTGTATCTTGGTTATCGATTGCTACTAATGAAGTTGCTCGAGGACCTGCCTTATTACGAATGCATTACTTACTTGGCCGAAAAATCGATTTAGAGGAAGCGGTATCAACTACTGATCAAATTCTATCAATATTGGATAACATGCTTTCCAGTAGAGATTGGTTGGTGAATCAGGAGGTTAGTATAGCTGATATTGCTATATATCCATATCTGGCTTTGAGCCACCAAGGAAATATTGATCTAAGTAAATATACGAATATAGTGAATTGGATGAGTCGGGTTGAACACCTTCCTGGGTATGTACAATTTACACAATAAAAGCTTGCGTGTTAACAATACATTCCAATGAATTTGAAACATGATGAATTCACGAAAAACTTATTTTTATTGAATCAAAATTTTGTTTAATGGCGGGAATCGTTATTAAAATTAATGTGTTTGCTTTTATTCATTTTTTTACGAAAATTTTGCAATTCCAATACATCGGAATCGGAAATATAAGACTACATAATAAGGTCTATATTCTTGTTGGTCTACTTTAGGATAATTTTCAATTGAATTCTATTTGTTAAAGTAAAGCTTGTTGTCATCTCCGAATTGTTCAAACTATATTATTGATATCATGAAGATTAACTCTAGTTTTATGGTTTCTTGCATTTTAACAAATCTACCGGAGGCCGAGCGAGGCCTAGTGCCGAAGCATAACGGTAAGTCGCTGTTATGTGACGTGATTTGGTTATAAAAAAGTTAGCTTTTCCAGTTACCATATTCCATGTATTCCATAGTTTTGTTTTTTATTTCATTACCAAAATATTTTTCTAAAACATGGAGAGATAGGTCAATTCCAGCAGAAATGCCTCCAGAAGTTAGAATTTTACCTTCAGTAGTATACCGTGTGTTTCTGTTTAAATTACCTTGGGTACAAATTTTTTCTAGTTCTTCGAAACAATCGTGATGAGTGGTGTATTCCAAATTGTTCATAAACTTTGTAGAGGATAGTACTCGAACTCCAGTACATACTGTGATGATGTAACTTAAATTTGGAAATAGTTGTTCAATCCAATTGATAATTTCATTATCAAACATGATTTCCTTTGTTCCAATTCCGCCGGGTATAATTAGGATTTCCAAACTTGGGTGATTAAAAATCGCGAAATCAGGAAGGTATTTAAGGCCATTGACAGAATTTAGGACATCAGTGTTCTTCCCGATTAAGAAAGTATTGAAAAGTAAGTTATCGGATTGATCTTTGCATACAGAAAATACTTCATATGGACCTGTAAAATCTAGTAATTCAATATTATTGAAAACAAGTATCCCTACATTTATTTTTTTCATTTTTTTCCTCTTAAAACCTTTTTAGTATGTCGTAGACCGAACAAGGGTGTAAGTCCCGAAGTATAGCGTTTAGTTGTTGTTATAGGACGGTTCTAAAGGATATTAAGTAAATCTTTTATTTCGATATATTTCTCATTCATGTCATCCCATGGATCGTCTTCAAAAAGCAAATTTGAAAGTCCAATAATATTGCCTGATACCTTTTTAATTTTCTCTACACTGGGAACAATATGTAAAATTGTTAATAATTGCTTAAATGGAATTGTCTGATGGATTTCAATTAAACTACAAGCCAATTTCCGAAGTTCGATCGCTCCATCATTCACTGTTTGGGTAATATCATTTTTTTTAGACTTAGCGTTTGCTATTCCATATAGGTTACCCGTATATATGAGAGTATAACTAATTTTCCCCTTTATGGTTTGGTATTCTTTGAGAGCAGCAAAAAGAAAATTATTCAGGAATTGTGAAATTACTAAGATTACAGTTGCAGATAGAATTGTAAAACTTGTAGATTTAAGTATAGTAAGTGTTTCATTCATTTTTAGACTTCCTCGTTTTTGGTAAAGATTTTTTTTGCTATCGAAATTAACTCTTTTGTAATGGAATGATTCCAAGCTCTCATTGTTTTATGCCATATCTTGAATTTCAAGAATTGAAACCAATCGATTTCTAATATTTTTAATAGTTCCAATCCATTATTGAATATTACTGAAAGAACAAATTCAAACTTTGGAATTTTGAGTCCATTAGAATAAGGATGATTTAATCCATAAAATACAACTGTTAGATTACTTGACATTGCCTTTATGGAATAATGTTCTACTTTCTTGCTGATTGCATCAATATTTCTGGGTATGACTTCAAGAGATGGGAAACGGTTAAACTTCAGGAGAAGGGTAACACTTTTTAGTAACCTTTCTTGGTTTATGAACTTTGTATGAATTGAATCAGGATTAATCTAGAATAAATTTTGATCGAGATAACCTAACTTATTATTTCCGAACCAGATAGAAACGGAATCAATTTCCTTTTTAATACCGACATTAAAACCGTTAAATGGATTTCCGACCATAATGAGATGTCCGTTCCAGTTGATGTATCCTTTATTGTTGACATGTCTTTGTTTGAATCCAAAAGGATAAGAGATAAGAAGGTCAGCATTAGGATCAAAAATCTTTTCAGATTTAACATAGATTTGTTCTGTAGTTTTCATATTGAGAGCTTAGTGAGTCCCCAAAGAGATTGCATAGAAGAAAAAGGTGGACCATTGTCAGAGCGAATAACATCAGGTAGTCCATGGATAGAGAATAAACTTATAAATTCAGCTTTAACGGAAGCGATATCACCTTTCTTAAGAGTTTTGATGGAAAGAATGTATTTGGAGAAGTCATCTCTGAAGGTGAGAGGATTTACTTTCTCTCTGGCTGGAGTATACCACCATACTTTGAAGTCGACAGTCTAAACATGGTTAGGTCTAGTCGCATTCTCAGGCATAGAGATTCTTTGTCCCGAGTTAGAGGGTCTTTTTTTTCTCTTAGTGTCTTGTAGTCCCACATTCTTAAGAATACGTTCAATGGTAGATCTTTTAGGAGCTTTTCTATTTGGAAAAGTCTTCTTATAAGTTTCTAAGATTTTCTTAGCACCCCAAAACTTTCTATGATTTTTGATTTTGATGATCTCAAGAATGGTTTCTTCCGCGATTTTAGCCGGGGAATTCTTAGGAGTTTTCTTTTTATCGAAAAGTCCCTCTTTTCCTTCTTTAATGAACCTTTCTTTCCACTTATATCCACACTGAGTAGAAATTCCATACTGAGCACAGAGTTCAGTAAAATTTCCGCCAATCTGGAAGCTATCCAGAACAAATTGAAATCTTAAATCCACGATATTAAACTCCTTCCAAGGCATCCCCAAAGCCCTCCTATAAAGGTGATCTAAAGGGACTAGAAACCAGAAAGTGTTACCTATGTCTTGCTACAAAAGTGTTACCCATGTCCTGAGGCATACATTAACCTATGTCGTATAACGAACTAGGCTTACCGAAGTAGGCTGGCCCTGAGTCCCGAACGGGACGTTAGGGACTGGAACGACACTTGCGACTGCAAGGGGAGTGCCAGAAGCCTATGTGTCGCAGACCGAGCGAGGCCGCAAGTGCCGAAGCGTAGCGGTAAGTCGCTGTTATACGACGTAAACCAGGTTTACCTATTTTATCTCGGAGCAAAAAAGATAATCATTACGCCGATCAAAGCAATGGCTGATCCAATTAGATCAAATTTATTTGGAATAAAATCGTCAAATTTCCATGCCCACGCCAATGACATGACTATAAAGGTTCCACCATATGTTGCATATGTTCTTGCAAAGTTTGCAGGTTGCCATGTAGCTACTAAACCATAGAATCCTAAAATAATAAATCCTAATAAACCAATACCTATCGATTTATTTTCGCGAATCCAAAGCCAAACTAGATAACCGCCACCAATTTCGCATAGTCCAGCTAAAATGAAAATGAGAGTTGGTTTTAGGTAAATAAGGAATAATTCTGAATTTAACAACTTAAGCATGAAGGTTTTTTATCAATAAAATTGCAATTAGGTGAACAAGCTGATTCAACTTTCATCAAATCTTCCTTCAGTTTTAAAAGAGAATTAATTTGTGCATCAATAATTTCTATATTTTTGTTAAGGGACTTTGAAAGATCATTACAGTCGAGAAGATTGGGATTTCTGATTCTAGTTAAATTGTTTATTTCAGATAAAGAAAAATTCAATTTTCTGAGTGTATGAATTAGTTGCAGTTGTTCTAACACATCGGAAGAATATTCTTTATAATTGTTGTCTTTACGAATAATAAGGCAGTTTTTGAAGAGTCCCTCCTTTTCATAGAATCGAATAGTATCTCTGGAAATCCCTGTTTTTTTAACAATTTCACCAATTAACATATTTTTTTCGAAACCCCTATTGACAATGGAGTTAACTCCACGGTTTAGACTGATAAAAAATTAGATAGAGGTCTAAAATGTTCATAAATATGAATCCATTATTAAAATGGTCTGGAAACTTATCAATGCTAGGAATAGGTCTTTGCGGGTTATGTTGTCTTGCACCTTTAATAATAGGTTTAAGTGGATTAGCTGGATTTAGCTTTTTATTTGAATGGAGTGAAAAAATAGGATTAGTTTTCCTCGCGTTGAGTTTAATTCTACTAATTGTATGGAAAATCAAGAAGAAACCACATGCTTGTTCAGTCGATTGTTCCTGTAATCCTGCGAATTCAAAATAGATTTTGGTTTATTTCGCATAACGAACTAGTGGAGACGACGTTTCTCGTAGCTGAGCCTACGTAGTAGGCGATAGCGTCGGCGCGCTTTTTGCGAGAGCAAGAAAGCGTGACGGAGAGAAATTTGCCGCAGGCCGAGCGAGGGCGAAGTCCCGATGCGAAGCGGTAAGTCGCTGTTATGCGAAGTTTTCGGGCTTAAAGAAGTAATTACGCCACGGACGGCGTTCTTTTTCTTCCTGTCTTAGAAGTTTTGACTTTATATTCTTTTACAAGAATGTCTGTAGGAATTCCTAGATTTTGATTAATTTTTCTAATCATTTCTAAAGTAAGCTTTCTCTTTCGATTTAAGATTTCAGTGGCACGACTTCGCCCGCCGATGAGATTTCCCAAATCAACACTTTTCATGTTCATGTCATCCATAACCGATTTTAAAGCTTCAATTGGATCCGGATCATCAATAGGGTAGTGTTTAGTTTCGTAAGCATCAACTAAGGTAATTAAAATATCTAATTTGTCGTATTCGGGTGTATTTTTCTTAGCATCCCAGAGTTTTTCTATCTCAGAAAGTGCATCTAAGTGATCTTTTTGATTTTTAATAGGTTTAATGTTCATTTAAATCACCTCAGCGTTGATTTTGTCATATTGTTCGTGAGTACCGATAAACCTTATAAATACAGTTTGTAGATTATAGTGAACCTTCACAATCAATCTGTATTTATTTCCATGTATATTGAAAACGATTCTATTATCCTTAAGGAAACTAGCATTTCTGTTTTTTTCCTTAACATCTGAGGGAGATTTCCAGAAAGCTTTCGAAGTTTCTTTAAACCAAACTTCTATCGGAATTTTGGAGTCGGAGTATTTGGTAATAGAGTAGAAATCTCTCAGTATTTTTCTAGAAATAACCCTCACAAATCAATAAGCACATGTTCCCGAATTGGTAACAACAACTTTTTTTACCTTTTTAGCGAGCATGGACGCTCGCAATTTATTAAAATAAAAGCGCCCGAAAATTTTCGCATAACGAACTAGACTTACCGAAGTTCCCCGACCCTGAGTCCCGCCGGGACGTTAGGGACTGGCATGTAGCTTGCGAACGCAAGGCGAATGCCAGAAGGGGAATTTGGCGTAGCCCGAGCGAGGCCTTGTGCCGAAGCGTAGCGGTAAGTCGCTGTTATGCGAAGTTTTAGTTTATAGAATTTAATTTGAAATCGATTTTAAGTGGCTGATTGCACACTTCTATGGTAATTTTATCGTTTTTCCAGAAATTAATTTGAGATTCAAAATTGAAGTACACTAAATTTCTTTTTTTTGATACTTCTTCGTCCGATGTAGATGTTTCAAAATAATTAAATTCAATTAAACAATTTAGTTTCTTACTTAAATGTTCATTGTAATATTTTTTATTATTAATTTGAATTTTGATTTCTTTTTCAGAGAAATCAAAATTTATTTTTGATTTTTTATTATTATTCTCATAGAAAATATCGATTTGCTTCGGAAGAGATGTCTCAATGTTTACTTTTGTAATGTTAATTACAAGTAATGGTTTGTTATCTTTCTTGTTGTTTAAATTTAATCTGTGAAATCGTACAAAATATAAAGGGGTGAACCCTCCTTCGAGAGAATGGTATTCTTCCCAATCCATAGGATATGAGAAAACCATAGAATCGTCTTCGATAAATGCTGTTTCGTTTACAACTAAAGGAGATTTTAAATTTAAAATATTATTTTTTCCTTTAAATACCCTCGTATATAATGAAAAATTAGGTCTTTATTGATCATCGATAGACGGTATGAAGTCTCTCGTAATTTTAAAATCATTTAATTCATATTTGTAGAGAAAATGAGTTCTATATTTTTCTGTATTTTGGATAAGATAGTATGAATATACATAACCTTCCAAATCATTATATTTAATTTTATACCAGGACTTTTCATTATTATATAATTCATAATAATTTTGAATGGAATCAGTTTTTTTTTATGTAAATTTTCATCATTTTGTTCAAAAGAGCTTACCCTAAAGACAATACTACCAAATGGAATATTCGTGATCCTTTTTGAACTTATTGAGGATGACTCACGAAGTATTATCCCATCTTTAGCTGTCACAATGTATTCATTTTGACTATCAGCAAGTGCAGCCGTCATGAATATTAATTGAATAACTAGATTAATTATAAACTTCATATAATTTAATTTCTAAAATTTCGCATAACGAACTAGACTTACCGAAGTTGTCCGACCCTGAGTCCCGAAGGGACGTTAGGGACTGGCATGTAGCTTGCGAACGCAAGGCGAATGCCAGGAGGACAATTTGCCGAAGGCCGAGCGAGGGCTTGTCCCGAAGCGTAGCGGTAAGTCGCTGTTATGCGACGTGCTTGGATTTAACTGGCTTTGAGTTCTTTGTATTTCTTAATTGCTCTTAACTCGTTTTTCAATTCAAATTGCTTGATTTCTAGATCATAATGAGCTTGAATAGAGAGCCAGAACTCAGGAGAATTTCCGAAGAATTTAGAGAATCTCAGAGCCGTATCAGCAGTAATTGCTCTTTTTCCATGAATAATTTCACTAATTCTTTTTTGATCAATAAGAGTACTTTGTGCAAGTTTATAAGCGGATAATTCCATAGGTTTAAGAAAGTCTTCTAAGAGAATTTCGCCAGGATGAATGTTCATAAGTTCTTTATTCATACAGAATCTCCTTAATGATAATCTACAATTTCAACATTTTCGACAGAACCGTTATTCCAATGAAAACAGATTCTATATTTCATATTGATACTTATTGAATGTTGTCCAGCTCGGTCATCAGTAAGTTGATGAAGTCTGTTTCCCGGTGGTGTTTTTAAATCTTCTAGATTTTTAGCACTATCGATATGTATCATTTTCCTTCTAGCGGTTCTTTGAATATCCTTAGGGAATTTTTTAGATAGAGCACCATTCCAAATAGCTTCAGTTTCTTTGTCTCTGAAGGATTTTATCACTAGCCAATACTGGTGTATTGAGATACTAGCGTCAAGTACTATTACAGGGAATTCCGAGATTTTCTAATTCAATGAAGTTTCCATAAGAGCAGATTTTTTTGGATTTCCAATATTTTTTTCAAACTGAGTTGGGATTCAAAAGTTTATTTCCAAGCATTTCGCATAACGAACTAGACTTAACGACGTTCCCCGACCCTGAGTCTCGGAGAGACGTTAGGGACTGGCACGGAGTTTGCGGATGCAAACGAGTGACAGAAGGGGAATGTGTCGCAGACCGAGCGAGGGCTCGTCCCGAAGCGAAGCGTTAAGTCGCTGTTATGCGTAGTGGTCTGCTTTGTATCCACTAAAGTATAACAATTATTTTGTTTTAATATTATTTCGACTGAGACCAAAAAGCTCTGATTTTTTGAGTTTTTTATGTTTTTCTAGATAGAATAAAATTTTATTTTGCCCAAGAATTTTTTCGACTTAACTTAGTTTTTGAGATTATACTGACTTTCCTTGTAGCAATGAATAGAGTTTGAGAGAAATTTTTGAGACCAAGGGGAAAATTTTGAATCCGTTCAGAGATAGATAATTCATTTCAAATATTTTATCTATATATAAGTATCATTAAGTTAATATGATGTTGAATAATTCTTTTTAAACTTCTTTCCTTAATCTATTCAAGAATGGTCTAACGTCGTCATAATATTCATTTTGAAAGAAAACAAAATAGTAAATAGATGGAATTAAAGAAAAGAAAAATGCTTCCTTCTCTAGTGAGAAAAATAAATAGAAAGCAACGCAAAAGATTATTCGAATTGGTGATAAAATAGTAAGAAACAAAGTCTTTTTATGATTAATTGCGTAAACTAGAACCCAAGCTCGGTTCCTTGAATACTTACCGTACCACCTCAATATTTTAAAAGTATTCGAAACATTAAGGCATTGTGGTTCTGGGAGATATGGCATTAGTCTAATGAATTTGATTTTCCATGGAATACTTCTTTTTTTTATCCATTCTATTGCGTCATGTTTTTTGCTTTCATGAATAAAAAATTTCCATGGTAATAAATTATCTTCTATTATTTGGAAAATATTTTTAATCATTTTTGATATATAAGAATTACTCTGGCTCTAAAGATAACGTGAGAAATTTGACCATTACGCATAACGAACTAGGCTTACCGAAGTTCCCCGACCCTGAGTCCCGCCGGGACGTTAGGGACTGGCATGTAGCTTGCGTAAGCAAGGCGAATGCCAGAAGGGGAATTTGCCGCAGGCCGAGCGAGGCCTTGAGCCGAAGCGTAGCGGTAAGGCGCTGTTAGTCGCAGTCGCGAATATAAAAGATTAATATTTGTAGCCAATTTGAATTCTAATCCTTTATAAATTTAAATCAGATTTAATCTTCTTTTGAATTTTGAATTTTAAAAATTGAATTTATTTGTTTTTATTTTCAAAATCAACTTTATTGAATTTATGTAATCGTTATCAAATTTAATTATTCTAATTTTATTTTCGATCAACTTAGTATTACCATTCCATTTCGCTTTTGGTGTCAGATTTTTCAATATAATACAATTATTTTCTAGTTTCTTGAATTTTCCCAAATAACTTTTACTGAGTGCATCAGTTTGAACTTCTAAAATTCCATATTTTTCAGAAATATATTTTAGAATATCTTCAATTTTAAGCAGTGGTAAATCAATGGGAATACCCAAACTATCGATTTTAATTTTTAAAATTTTTTCATTCATATTGTCATTGGTATTCTTTGAAAAGCGTAATGACTGTAAATTTTTGAGAATTAAGAATCCGTCTGCTACGTAATCGACTGGATTATATAACAGAAAAGTCCAATCATTATTATAATCTAAGACGATTCCTTTAAAAACTTCCTTTTTGTCGGAATATTTAAATTCTAATAGTTTTCCGATGAATTTTTTTTTAGACATTATGCTTTTAAATATTAATTTGAGCGATTGCGACTAACGAACTAGACTAACCGACGTAGGCTGGCCCTGAGTCCCGAACGGGACGTTAGGGACTGGCCACGACACTTGCGACGGCAAGGGGAGTGCCAGAAGCCTATGTGGTGCAGCCCAAGCGAGGGCTCGTCCCGAAGCGAAGCGGTTAGTTGCTGTTATGCGACGTTCGGAGTTAGAGTGAGGAGCTACAGTTCACCTTTTATTAGTTTTTCAATTTTAACATTTGGTGATTTATAAGCATTGTCGTCAAAACCTTTTGAATTCATATCCAGTTTTAACTTTTCGAAGTTTAATCCACTACAAGGTCCAGAAGGGTTTGAATTGTTAATTCCCGCCATCCAATTACAAGCCATTTTAAAATAGCCGCTAGCATTTGGATGAATACCATCAGGTGAGTAATCATTTTGATCATTTAAGAGATTTTACATATTTACGATCCTGACTCTAGCTTTTAAATCTGTTTGTAAAGCGTTAAATTTGCTATCAATTAGAGTATTGTATAATTGTATTTGCGAATTTAGATTAGAATACACTTGATTGATAGAGGAAATTTGAATTATTTTTGCAACGACGACTGTAGTATTTGTATTAGTCGCTAGAACGTTATTAATAATACTAAATAGGTTATTAGCAGCGGTTTCGTAAGACTTGTTCTGTAGAATGTCATTTGTACCAGCATGTATTAAAGTAAAGTTAGAAAAACTTGCGAAGGTAGAGAATTGAATTAGCTGGTCAGTACGATATCCAGGATAACCATCATGAGTTTGAGTATTAGTAAGCCATTGTAAATAATACGATCCCCCGCTTTGGTAACCTTCTGTAGTAAAATATAACCCTAAACCTTGAGTAGCAAGTAAAGTCAACCATCCTCTATATCCACCTCCAGCCATTGCAGGTGGCATACAAAGTTGCTGGTTAATTTGTGAAATGTAACAAGTTCCCCAATCAGAAAAGCCAACACCATAAGTGATAGAATCACCGAATGGACGAATTAGAATAGGCTTTAAGTTTTGTGCAGTTAATCTAGTTATGTTGCAATAGATAACTAGTAGAACGGCAAATAAGATTTTCTTAATATCTTCTTTCATATTTTCCTCTGTTTTTAAAATTTATTCCGACGAATGTCGCATAACGAACTAGACTTACCGAAGTTGTCCGACCCTGAGTCCCGTAGGGACGTTAGGGACTGGCATGTAGCTTGCGTAAGCAAGGCGAATGCCAGGAGGACAATTTGCCGTAGGCCGAGCGAGGCCTAGTGCCGAAGCGAAGCGGTAAGTCGCTGTTATACGACGTGTGGCTTAGACACTAGCTAAGGTTTTCTTTCCCTTCTTGATAACAATTTCTCCACCTAAAGTGTGGATTAATTTGGAAAGAACAAGTAGTGTAGGGTTGTCTTGTTTACCACTTCTAATTTCTTGAATTACAGTGCTAGAAACATTTGCTTTTTTAGAAAGTTCTCTTACAGAAACTTTTTGAGATTCCATTAATTCAATTAAAGTTTCAGAAAGATTGAGAGCATCATATTCCTTATCAAATTTAGCTTTGAAGGATTTATTTTTCATCAAACGATCAAATGTAGATTTAGTAGTAGATGCCTTTTTTACTTCTTGTTTCATAATCTTCCCTTCTTTTGATAGCTCTAATTTTTTCGTTTTTTGGCAATTTATCAGTTTTTTTGACAAAAGCGTTAGTTATTATAATTTTCTTTCCTTTAACAAAAAAGCAAAGGAATCTGTGTGGAATAGGTTTGAAAGCGAATATAGAATCACCTTCAAAATTGAATTTAGTTTTATCTTTGATTTCTCCAATATCAGCAAATTTTTTGAACAAAACCAAAGTTCTAATTTTTAAATCATCCGGTAGTTCATTGAAATAGTCTAGAACATCGGATTTTTCTTTTTCGTCAGAATACCATTCAATAGTGAATTTTTCGCCTATATAAGCTGTAAATTCTTTCACTTTTCAGGTGTAACGGTAAAACGTTACAATATCAATACTTTTTTTATTTCCTTTTACTGAAATTATTTGGTTTCAATGACTTTTGCCACATGTCGTATAACGAACTAGCATTAACGACGTTGGTCGAAGGTGAGCCTCCGTAGGAGGCGTTACCGTCGGCACATCTCCTTGCCTTGCAAGGAGTGTGACGGAGACCAATGTGGCGAAGCCTGGAGGGAAGGCGCAAGACCTTCCCGGAACGTTAATGCGCTGTTATACGACGTGGCGAGATTAAATAGTCCAATCCTCAATTTTCAAGTTGTTAATTCTTTCGAATTCTTTTGTGTTATTTGTAACAAAAATAAGGTTTCGTGAAACTGATTGGGCTGCTAATAATGCATCCATAGTTCCAATCATTTTTCCTGATTTTCTTAAATCGCTTTTAATTTTCCCGAATGCAAAAGTGTCTTTTTGCTCGAAGCTTAAAACTTCAAAAATAGTAAGAAATTCAATTAAAGAAATTCTATTTTTCTCTTTATGTTCACTATTTTCTACCCCAAATTCTAGTTCAGCTAAAGTGAGTGAAGAAATAAAAATGCCTTTACTATAATTCTTTTGAAATTTCTGTAAGAGTTTAATATTTTTCTTTTTAATAAGGTAAATGCAAATATTTGTATCAATTAGATACATTAAAATTGTTCTCTTTCTGATTCCGTTAAATCAATCCTTCCGTCACTTAGAAAATCATCTGTAAAACCATTTAATCCATCTAAAAACGTATTCCATGCTTTATTTTTTGGAACAAGAACAACAGCTTCTCCAACTTTATGTATAAAAACTTCCTCACCTTTAAATTGAAATTCTTTTGGAATTCTGACTGCTTGGCTTCTACCATTGACAAAAATTTTTGCTGTTTGCATATATAAAAGTATGTATCTTGGTATATATCAAGTCAACTCTTTTTAATTCTTATTTTTGCATTTCTGAGTAATGCCTTTTCGCCATGTCGTATAACGAACTAGACTTACCGAAGTTCCCTGACCCTGAGTCCCGAAGGGACGTTAGGGACTGGCACGTAGTTTGCGGATGCAAACGAGTGACAGAAAGGGAATTTGCCGGAGGCCGAGCGAGGGCTAGTCCCGAAGCGTAGCGGTAAGTCGGTGTTATGCGACGTTGCGGGGAGCGACACGGATGTCGCAATCTTAACTTAGTTCCTCTTTTATTCTCAAATACTCGTCTGGAGTTATGATTCTGAATTCTTTTATTTTTTCTAAAGCTAGAAGGTCTTTATCACCAGTGATTAAAAAATCAACATCTGCGGAAAAAGCAGTTTCAAGAATGTGAAAATCATCTCGATCTCTTAAATTCAGATATTCTTTCAGTGGTTTATTTTTGATAATTGTGGTGGAACTTCTGATTTCAGAAATTGTATACTGGATAAAATCATTTGGAAGTTTGAATTTAGGTTTTGATAAAGTTTCCTCTATTTCATCGATAATTTCATTTGAGATAAATCCAATAAAAATCTCATCTATTAAATCTTGTAAAACAACTTTGGGTTTACCATTAAACAAAATTGCGGAAATATAAATATTTGTATCTAATAGAACTTTTAACATTAAGAAGCTTTTTTACTTCTTCTAACATTTTTAATTTCTGCGAAAATATCATTTTCAGTAAGATTCGATTTTTCAGAAGATTTAACACCGAAATCAAAGATAGCTTGCCACTTAGATTTTTTCTCAATGTAAGCTCTCGCTGCTTCCCGGATTAATTCAGATCTGGATCTGTGTTCTCTTTTTGCAATTTTATCAATTTCTTTTAAAAGAGCCTTTTCGAAAGAGATGTTAACAGTCTGATTCATAATTTTCCAGAATATACAATATTTGTATATATGTCAAATGTATATTTTTTTGTAATTCTTAAAAACGCCACACGGATGTGGCGACTCTTCCCCGCAATGTTCGCATAACGAACTAGACTTACCGACGTAGGCTGGCCCTGAGTCCCGAACGGGACGTTAGGGACTGGAACGACACTTGCGAATGCAAGGGGAGTGCCAGAAGCCTATGTGTCGCAGACCGAGCGAGGGCTCGTCCCGAAGCGAAGCGGTTAGTTGCTGTTATGCGAAGTAATGTATTTTAACGATAAGTTCGTTGATTCCTTGAAATTGATTGTAGTTTTTCTATGATAATTAACATCAAAATTCCGGAAAGAAAGTATATCGAAAAATTAGTAAGAGCCGTAATAATCGGAGAAAAATATAATTCCAATATTAGAAAAATTAAAGGAGTGAATTCGATTAAGATCATAAATATAAAATATGTTCTTAATTTAGGTTCATTTAAAATTAACGTCAAATGTAGATTCATAGATTGAAAATTTCGAGCAGAAATATATGAAACTAATATGAAAAGATATGGTATTTTTGTAAGTAATAGAAATATCGCGGAAGTATATATGGAGAATATCAATTCGGCATATATAGCATTTATTATTGTCATAGAACTGCCGAGAAATCCAAAAATAATAGAAATTGCAACGATATATAAAGAAAATGATTTAAAATCAACGTTATAGTTATTTTGAACTGGTTTTGTTAATTCAAAAATAAGTAATAATAAAAAATATATTTGGAGAACAAACAATATTAAATACAATAGAGTTAGAATAAGTGAATCTCCTTTTCCAAAAATTAAATTTAGAATTTGAGACGATAAGAATGCAAAAACGGTAAAATAAAAAAGTTGGTTATTAAAGATTCTGTTGATGGTTTTAGACATATATTTCTCTGTTACTATTTTATTTGACCATATTCCTTTACATATTCTTTAGTTAACGTTCTATTTACATTATTTCGCATAACGAACTAGGCTAACCGACGTAGGCTGGCCCTGAGTCCCAACGGGACGTTAGGGACTGGAACGACACTTGCGAATGCAAGGGGAGTGCCAGAAGCCTATGTGGCGCAGCCCAAGCGAGGGCGCGTCCCGAAGCGAAGCGGTTAGTTGCTGTTATACGCTGGCGATAGTTATTCTGTGAAGAACCTCATATGCTCTTTTTTAATCAATAGATTTTCATTTATGTTTTGAAAAAAGGAAGTTGATTTGAGATGGTTCAAAAATTCTTTTTGGGATAATGAATAATAGAAAAGTAGATTTATTTCATAAGGAGATAGTAAAGATTTTAAATGACTGATGAATAATTTCTGATCTATACTATTCAACGAAAATAAAATAAGTACTTTTAGGAAATTTAAGTAGCTATCTAATTCAAATGAAATTAAAGTATAGAATGTTGAAAAAGTAAAATTAGTAAACACCATTTCGTCCTCAATGAGAATTCCACTTTTGATTAATATATCGAATGTTGAATCTGGTATTCTGAAGATATCTTGTAAACTTTCCTTATGCTTTTTTTTTCTATCTTCGTCTGTAATTCTAGGGTCCATATATTCGTAGAACATATGATACCAAAAGAATACGTGTGTGAAATATTTGCTTCCTTTATATTGATTTTGAATTAAATCATAATATTTCCCTGTGTCAGTTGTTATTGGTAAATTTATCGAGAATTCAATATTTGATCTTATGTGAAGAAATGTGTTTATCAAACTGAAGAAATGACTATCTTGGTTTTGGCGATTTAATGCTTCTGATGTATTTTTAAATTCTTTTTTTTGAATATCAGTTGTAAGGAAAAGTAGAGAAATTGTTGTAAATAACCAAATCGTACCTGTAATTCCCTGGATAGTTGAAGCTATTTTATTGCTATCATCCAAATTAATTTCAAATGGAGAGTAACTAAACCCAGTTTCCCTAAGTTGTAAGAACAATGAAAATAGAAAGAGGAATCCTAAAAGGAAAGAAGAAATTGATAATACATATAATAGTGAGTGTTTTTTAATCATAGTTTCTATCGCTTGCGTATAACGAACTAGACTTACCGAAGTTGTCCGACCCTGAGTCCCGGAAACGGGACGTTAGGGACTGGCATGTAGCTTGCGTAAGCAAGGCGAATGCCAGGAGGACAATTTGCCGTAGGCCGAGCGAGGGCTTGTCCCGAAGCGTAGCGGTAAGTCGCTGTTATACGACGTAGCCTATTTTTAAATATTAAGTTTAGCTAGAGATTCTAAAGTATTCTTAATCTCTTCTATTTTGTATTTTCCCTCTGCAACTCCAATAACGAAGTCATAGAGAATTTCATTTGGATCAAGAATATCATATCCATTAATATCGAGAAATACCAGTGAAGATGCTAAGGCCACTCTTTTGTTCCCGTCCAAAAAGGGATGATTTTTGCATAAGTAATATAAGTATGCTGCAGCTTTATCGAATAATGAAGGATGTAAACTTACACCATCAAATGTAGTCATTGGTTGATTAATGGCAGATTCTAAGAGTCCATAATCACGAATATTGGCTGCTCCACCATACATTTCAATTTGGTTTTTATGTATTAGAATTACGTCCTCAATGGAGAGGAAAATAATATCATCGAGCATTTATTGGGCTAGTTTTTTGAGTGTTTTACTGTGTGATTTATTAATCTTTTCTAAAGACTTAGCTAAATTCTTCTCAATTGGTTTGATAATTAAAGATTTACCATCAGTGGTAACTTCGAGTGTAGAATTTTGATCAATTTTTAGTAGTTCAAGAATAGGTTTCTCAATAACTAAAGCGGAGCTGTTTCCGTGTTGTACAAGTTTTTTTAACATATTTAATCCTGTATTAACAATGTAATAACATTGTATAATCAATTTCAATCAAAAAATGAATTATTTTGAATTGAGAAAATTAGTAAAATTCTACAGAAATTAGATTTTATGAGTGATTTGAAATGATTATCTTTGATCTCTTAACTACATTTTTATATTCAGAATCGATTTTTTGGCTATGTCGTATAACGAACTAGGCTAACCGACGTGGGCTGGCCCTGAGTCCCGGTAACGGGACGTTAGGGACTGGTCACGACACTTGCGCAGGCAAGGGGAGTGCCAGAAGCCTATGTGTCACAGACCGAGCGAGGGCTTGTCCCGAAGCGAAGCGGTTAGCTGCTGTTAAGCGCAGTTACTTATTTGCAAAAGCTTATTTCGTATAAAATTCTAATCTAAAACAATAGTAGTTTCTTTTAGTTTTTCAACTCTTCGTTTTTTCGGATTAAGAAATTTTTTTTAAAAAAATGAAGGTTAGCAGAATATCTTTTATATTAACATAAATTCAAAATTCAAAAACTTGATTTGTTTAAATGTAAATTATAGCCATTTTCAATTAATTGACTGTAAGCTAAAATTATTTTATCTGGAATAATCGTATCAGATTGAAAACCTAATTTCGGATATTCAATGATCCTTTGTAGATCACCAACGATTTCATTAATAATCATAAAAAGGTTAATATGTGAATGCGTAGCATCAAAAAGACTATAGTTTGGTGAAGCAATAGAAAAATTTCCATCAGGCCACTGTTTATCTAATGCAAGCTTAATTCTTAAAGTCATTGAAGGTTTCTGGATAGCGATGATATTTTCGAATTTTAGATTCAAAGAATAAAGAAGTTGTTTAGAAAATTGAATATTTTCCCCTGTATTGGAGGATTTATTTTCTATAATTATAAATTCTTTTGGAATATTTTCAGAGATTGCTAAATTTGCAAAAGCTTCAGCTTCTGAATTAGGAAAAATATGTTTGGTAAAGAAATTTAAACCACCTGAAAAGAGTATATATTTGGCTAAACCTTGTTTATAAAGATCAACAGCATATTTCGCAATTCTCAAATCATGACTACACAAGACAATTATTAGATCTGATTTTTGAATCGTATCCCGAATAGAAAGAAAATTCCATATTAAGTTTGCAGATTCTAAATCTTTTTCAGTTATTTTTTTGTGATTCTCAAGAAGCATTTTAAGTAATTGCGCTTAACGAACTAGACTTACCGAAGTTGTCCGACCCTGAGTCCCGGACGGGACGTTAGGGACTGGCATGTAGCTTGCGAACGCAAGGCGAATGCCAGGAGGACAATTTGGCGTAGCCCGAGCGAGGCCTTGTGCCGAAGTGTAGCGGTAAGTCGCTGTTATGCGATGTTGCTTTTATTCGATTTTAGCTTTACCAGTCATCAGAATTGGAGCGTATTGGCCAACTTGTTGGGGCATGTTCACCTGCTTGTATACAAAGATATTGAGCCGCGGATTGAGCACAAGATCCCGCTTGATAAATTGCAAAAGGGTATTTTTCCAATTTATTTATCCAATCTAGAATGTATTCAGGGTGTTGAAGGTCTCTTTCAAATCCAAAAGCTGTTCCTAAAAGAGCGGAACAAATTTCGGCAGTTATTTCTTCGAAGGCTAATTTTGCTTCAAATTCTTTAACTTTAATATTTGGTTTTCTATTTAATCTAGTAAAATGATTTGTCCAATGTCCGAGTTCGTGAAGGTAAGTTATGTAAAAGTCTTCTTCGGTTTTAAAAAAACTTTGAGACGGAAGTTGGATTTGATCGAGTGCAATAGAATAAATCGGATTTTCGATAGCATGCGATATTATTGAGTTATGCTTTATTGATTTAATAAATTTTATTATTTTATTAGATTGATTTAAGGGGATAGGCCCGATTAAATTCGTGAATAAATTTAAATCAGCATTTGTTTGTTCAATATTGAATAAAGGAGATGTTCGAAATTTATATTTAATTTCATCATTTGCTTGTTCTTCTTTCTCGCTTTTATTATTTTCTGAATTTGGTGTTCCATTTTCTCTTCCTAATTTTTCAGAAATCGGAACAATTATTTTTGCATTAGATTTTTCACCTTTCTTGATTGAATGTCCTAATAGATTCCATTGCTTAATAGATCCCCAAATAGGATACTTGTAATTATTTTTCTCCAATGCTTTATTTAAGATTTTAGAGTTCCAAAAATTGTATTTATTTTTTGTTTTTACATTTGTGTGGAATCCATTTTTTAACCACGGTTGCGTCCATTTTTTTAAAGATTTTGTTTTCAACGTATTAATTAATTCAAATGTTAATTCTGAAACTATTTCTTCGATTTTAATTTTTTGATTCATGTGATTAGAGTTAAGTTAATTTTGCAATATCGCATAACGAACTAGTGGAGACGACGTTTCCCGACCCTGAGTCCCAACGGGACGTTAGGGACTGGCACGGAGTTTGCGGATGCAAACGAGTGACAGAAGGGAAATGTGGCGTAGCCCAAGCGAGGCCTTGTGCCGAAGCGCAGCGTTTCCATGCTGTTATGCGCTGGAGACAAGTCGAAAAAGGATTCCCAATCTTATTCTTTAAAAATTGTAAGAAATTCTTTCGGACTTAAAGGTTTAATTTCTCCATTGGGATAATCTTTTTTATTTCTAGTGATAATGTATTTAATCTTTTTTGATTTTGCTGCAAAGTATTGAATTGAATCTTCAAAATCTTTTATTGTAGAATTTAATCCAAGATCGATTATTTTTTCATCAATTGGAATTATTTCTATAATAGTTTTGAATTCTTTAATTAATCCTCTAGCAGATTTCTCATTTGTATACTTTGCCAGAATATAGAAAATATTCCAAATAATTAGTGAAGAAATATATCCCTTAATTTTTTTATTTTCTATTAGTGAAATCAGTTCTACAGATTCTTGAAAGAAAGGTTCTCTTGCATATAGATAGTCGATAATAACATCAGAATCTAGGTAAACATTCTGAATCATTTGTATTTCTTTTCAAGAAAATGAGCTATATCATTCTTAATATCAATTTCTTTTTTACCTTTTAGTATTCCTGCTAATTTTTTTGTCACAGGTGGAAGATTTTCTTCATTAGATGGGATTTTTGAAGAAATTCCTCCTAGATAGTCTTCTATCAGTTTAGATAAACTTTTATTTCTCTGCTTAGCAAATTCCTTTGCTTGTTTTATTATTTTGTCATCAAGAGATAGTGTAAGTTTAGTATTCATATAAAAACACCTATACGTATAATGATGAATTCTAGTTACGTAGATGTCAATCTTTACTTTTCTCTAAATAATGCATTTTTTAGTCTTTTCTTCTTATTTTCGAAGAGATTTTGTCTCTTGCGCATAACGAACTAGACTAACCGACGTAGGCTGACCCTGAGTCCCGAACGGGACGTTAGGGACTGGAACGACACTTGCGACTGCAAGGGGAGTGCCAGAAGCCTATGTGGCGCAGCCCAAGCGAGGGCTCGTCCCGAAGCGAAGCGGTTAGTTGCTGTTATGCGAAGTGTCTCAAATTTTCAAAGGTATTTTTGATAAAGAGTCAGTTATCATGTATTCTATTTCAGGAAATGGAGAATTATGATATTTATTCTTTAATTCCCAATAATTTTCGTAGAAAAATAAGACTGGAATCGTAAGCCACCCACCGCATTCAATAAATGAATATTGAAAATTAAAATCATTAGAATTTAGAAATATCGATGAATTGATTTGGATAGTAAAAGTTATATTTTTCCAATATGGAATTGCTCCGAATGAAATAATATTTAAGAATTTCAGAAATTTAATAGAAAAATCATTATTCATTCTTTCATTCGTCATAATATGCAGAAAAATTATATTTTGATCATCATAAGATTTTTCAATATCAGGGATTGAAGAAAAATCGGAATCTAAAATAGTTAAATTGGCAAATTGAAATTTGGTTTCAAAAGACTTTCGTATACAATCATTTAATCGATTTGAAAAGTCATCAGTCTTTATATAAGGATTTCGGTTATAGAAATTTAGATAATTGTATTTATATATAATAGTAGTATTCTTTCTTTTGGGTTTTAGATTATTTAAGAAAATGTATTTGATATGATCTTTTGGAACTATGTATAAGCAGCCTACTTGTGTGATTGCCAAAAAAAGAGAGATAAAAATACTTTTTAGAGATATTTTCTTAATCATTCTGTTTTTTTAGGGTAGCAATATTTCTGAGACATTTCGCATAACGAACTAGGCTAACCGACGTAGGCTGGCCCTGAGTCCCTGTAGGGGACGTTAGGGATTGGCACGACGCTTGCGTAAGCAAGAGGAGTGACAAAAGCCTATGTGTCGGAGACCGAACGAGGGCGCAAGTCCCGAAGTGAAGCGGTTAGTCGCTGTTATGCGTAGTAGTGTAGTATAGTATGAAATCGATCGTATTTAAATTTGAGAAGATCTTTGATAATTACGATTTTAAAATAAATGATTTTCAGTCTGCTGATTTATACCACAAATACATTTCGGAAGTCAAAATTACATTAATTGGTTTTTCTTTTGTACTCTATTTTCTTTGTGAATTCTTCGAATTTTCTTTAAACCAAAGGCGCGTTCAATGCAGATATCTATTTCTTTAATATGACATAGTGTATTTATGAAACTAATAAAAACTATAATCAATAAATCTTTCTTAAAAGTTAAGATTAAAATAAATGTAAATTTATAAAAGTTTAATTTTGATGATCCCGTCTGAAGCTTTTTATAACTAAAGACTTTAATATTAAATAGGAAAGATGCACTTATGGTAAGTAAATAACCTTGTCGTGATCATTCGAAATTGATAATGACGGATGCGTATTCGTCTTCGATAATAGTGTATCTTCATTGAGTGGTAGTCTTGGTTCGCTTTGTAGAAACCCACTGATTAGATAATTCTGAATAACTTCTTCAATTTCAAGTGAAGATAGATCGCTACATACAGGAATTTTCTTAATTAATTCGATCAAATCCCATAGAGGCAATTCGTCGCCAGCTCGATCTTTAAAGATATATTCTATCGCCAAAATGATTTTTAATGTTTTATCTTTGCTTAAATTCATTTGATTTGATTATTGATTTAAATTTCACACTATTACGCATAACGAACTAGGGGAGACGACGTTCCTCGTAGCTGAGCCTCGGAGAGGCGTTAGCGTCGGCGCGCCTTCTTGCGGAGCGAGAAGCGTGACGGAGAGGAATGTGGCACAGCCCAAGCGAGGCCTCGTGCCGAAGCGAAGCGTTTCCCCGCTGTTATGCGACGTTATTTACTGTTGTAGTAAATTGTTTGGTAAAGTCCTTTTTTATTTATATTGGGTAATTATTTGATGTCATCATACCCTAGTCGTAATGTTGTTCGATTTTCGCATTTGTTTAAATATACTTGAGCTAATATGCATTGCGACAAGTGCAGTTTTTCTATCCCTGATGTTCTTGTTTCTGATGCATCGCTAATTTGCTGGAAAAAAATTGAACACAAGCTATTTCTTTCTCTTAAGGCATTGTTAATATACCCATGACCATATCTACGTTTGCATTGATTTTACCTTGATTGTCCGTTTGGAATACAGCTGAAGATGATAAGTAAAATAATAAGAAATGGTTTGATTTTTTTTAACAAATTGAACCTCATTGGACTAATTTTATTTATAAAAAATATACATCGATGAGCTGGTTTTAATCTGCATTTTATTAGAATTCAATTTTGTTCGAATATTTTTTGGCATTGTTTTGCTTGCATAAATTGTAAGACATTAAATCGATAATACAAATTCTGTTATCTTTTTCGTATTCTTCTGAATTACAATCAAGGATAATTTTTTCTTTTATATTTGATTCGCAGTTTTCTTGTAGTTGAGCTTTACATCTAATGAAGAAGATTGAAATGAATATTAGAAGGTATGTAAGTTTTTTATACATATTTTTATAGCTTAAATCTCCGTATTTGTCTTTTTTATTTATCTAATTTCAATTGTTTTAAATAAATTTAAATAATGTCGCATAACGAACGAGGCTAAACGACGTTCCTCGGAGCTGAGCCTCTGGAAGAGGCGTTAGCGTCGGCACGTATTCTTGCATAGCAAGAATCGTGACGGAGAGGAATGTGCCGAAGGCCAAGCGAGGGCGAAGACCCGAAGCGAAGTGTTTAGCCGATGTTATGCGACGTTTTCAAGATTCTAACATATTATTTTAAAATTAAATAATGTAAATTTAATTCAATTTGCTATAAATGGGAACTTGAGACAATATTGCAGAATTTTTTATTGGGATTGTCTTCACATTCTAGGATAGATTTATTAAGCTTTTCCTGAATAGAAATAAGTTCAGAAATTCTGTCTTTTATGATAAGTAATTTGTTTTCTAGTTTAATTTGAACTTCTTTGCATTTGGAATCCGAGTCATATAAATTTAAAAAACTTCTAATTTCAAAAAGTGTAAATCCAGAATTTTTAAGAGAATTGATCAATTCGACTACGCGTATATCTTTTTTAGAGTAAACTCGATAATTATTCTCCTTTCTAGACCCTTTCAAAAGTCCTTCTTTTTCATAGTATCGAATGGATTCCTTT
Organism: Leptospira biflexa serovar Patoc strain 'Patoc 1 (Paris)'; assembly: GCF_000017685.1. Classification (NCBI taxonomy): domain Bacteria; kingdom Pseudomonadati; phylum Spirochaetota; class Leptospiria; order Leptospirales; family Leptospiraceae; genus Leptospira; species Leptospira biflexa. Next base: position 2,313,947 of record NC_010602.1, on the reverse strand, counting down.
GATATTTTGCAAATTCTTGAAAACTCTCCGATATGCATAAAATTACCTTTTTTTGAGAATAATAAAAAAATGTAAGCCTTCTAGTAAACTAGAATGTTGTCACATATATATAGCAAGGAAAATATATTCGGGAGAATTGCCATGTACAAGATATTTAACGATTTTAGGATTCAAGTGAGTGCTGGTTTTTTATTAGCGATATCTTCTTCATTATGCTGTGTTTCTCCTATTGTTGGAGTAATTGGAGGATTCTCTGGAATTGCTTCGACTTTCTCATGGTTAGAACCTTATCGATCATTTTTGATAATACTATCTATGGTAATATTTAGTTTACTATGGTATAATCTTATTACTAAATCCAAAAAATCTGATTTGGATTGTGATTGCGAAAGAAGTATCTTCAATCGTTTTTTTTACAGTAAAATATACTTAACTTTTGTCACGATTCTCAGTTTGTTTTTATTTCTATTTCCAAATTATAGTTCAATTTTGAAATCAGTAAATGAAGTAAAAGGAAAATTAGAAAGTGAACACTTGGTAGTTGCCGAATTTGTGATATCAGGTATGACATGCGTTGGTTGCGAATATAGTGTGAATACTGCTTTAGTGGAATTAACTGGAGTTTTAAAAGTAACTTCGGATTATAAGAAGGGAGTTACACAAATAGTATATGATAAAAGAAAAGTCGGTATTCAAGAATTTAAGGATATTATACAGAATAAAGTTGGATATAAAGTAATAAATATAAAAGGTGAACGAAAATGGAAATAATTACATTATCAACTATAACTTGTCCAGAGTGCGGGTTTAGAAAGAAAGAAGAGATGCCTATAAATGCATGCCAACATTTTTATACATGTGATAGTTGTTTGTATTACATGAAGCCTAAGAATGGCGATTGCTGTGTATTTTGTTCTTTTGGAACAGTGAAATGTCCTCCGAAACAAATTGAAGGATGTTGTTAATTCCTTAAATAATTAATTTAAAATTTGACTTTGAAAATGTCGCATAACGTAACTAGCTTGCCGAAGTTCACCGGAGCTGAGCCTGCAGAGCAGGCGTTAGCGTCGGCGCGGATCTTGCGGAGGCAAGAGACGTGACGGAGGGGAATTTGGCGGAGCCTGGAGGGAGGGCTCGTCCCTCCCGGAACGGCAAGCGTCAGTTATGCGCAGTAATTCAATTATTAATATCAAGCGACATGCTTAACTTTCTTAATTTTTTCATTTTTCTTTCTTAATTCTCGAAAAGATTTAATTTCTTTAATTTTTGATTTGAGTTTATGAGATTCCAATCTAATGTCATAATCATTTTGAAGACCAATCCAAAACATAGGATTAAGTTCAAAAAATTTTCCTAATTTTATAGAAATTGCTGCAGTGATGCTTCTTTTTCCATTAATTATTTCTGAGATATTGGACTCTGGAATACCAGTTTCTTTAGCTAAACGATAAGCCGAAATTTCTAATGGAGTTAGGAATTCTTCAGTAAGAATCTCTCCTGGATGAACATTGATAAAATTTTCCTTTTTCATACTAACTCCTTATTCAATGATAATCTACAATTTCGACATCGAAAGTATCACCTTTGTTGAATCCAAAGCAAATTCGCCATTGATCATTTATAGAAATGGAAAAATGTCCTTTTCTATCTCCGTCAAGGGAGTGTAATTTATTCGAGGGAGGAACTTTTAATTCTTTGATTTCCTTAATGTTATTCAACATTCCCAATTTCATCTGCGCTTTTTTCTGAATTTCAGGAGGTAGTTTTTTCGAAAATTTTCCTTCCCAAATTCCCTGAGTTTCTTTATCAGCAAATGATTTTATCACTTATAAAAACACTTCTCGTATTGGTAAGTATTTCAAGTCTTTTTTTGACCTTTCTCCTCAAATTTCTGTCTGTTACCCATGTCCTGAGGCATACAATTGAATTATTGCGCATAACGAACTAGACTAACCGACGTAGGCTGGCCCTGAGTCCCGAACGGGACGTTAGGGACTGGAACGACACTTGCGCAGGCAAGGGGAGTGCCAGAAGCCTATGTGGCGCAGCCCAAGCGAGGGCTCGTACCGAAGCGAAGCGGTTAGTTGCTGTTATACGAAGTCGCGAATTTAATGGATTTTAATCAATTTTATCTAAATAAGAAAGTGTTCTGTAAGTTCCAAGTAGGAAATATAGAGGTTTTTTCTTATATAAAGGTTGTTCTTGGTTGGATAGAGAACCAAACAAATAAGAGGTATATAAAAAAGGCATACCTATTGAGTGGAGTGTTCCTGCTATAATATCATATGGAAGAGCGGCTGTATAGAGTAATATATAGGAATATTTATTTTGCTTGTGTAACCTAGAATGAACAATGTAAAAGGGGTTCTGTTTATACTCTCTTCCTTCTAAAAAAATTTGATAGTAGTTATCATCATCTAATTTTAGGCTAATTACTTCTTTTTTTCCATTTTCATTATAATTGTAGAAACCTGTTTTATGGACTTCGAAAAAATCCAATGTATCAATGGAAGTAGTTTCACATTCGTCAGAGAAGTATGCGGTTTTTATATGGTAATGGTAATATTCTCTAGGTTCGTTTTCTTCTAGTTCGAGCTGAAAACATCTTTGTAGCGAAGGCTGTGGCGGTCGAGTTTGAATGTGACCTCGAAGAAGAGTGGTTGTGTCAGCGATAATTAATATTTTATTTTTTTCAATCCTTTTAACATCGAGGATGGTATTGATAATGAATTTTTCATTACCGAAAGATTTTCTAGTAATTTTCCTTGTTTGGTTGTAATGACCACAGTTTAATACTGAGTAAACTGCAAGACTTAAAAATAAGACATTTTTCAATTTCATAGGATATTCCTTTTTTAATTAATTATTTTGAGCGATTTCGTATAACGAACTAGGCTAACCGACGTAGGCTGACCCTGAGTCCCGAACGGGACGTTAGGGGCTGGCACGTAGTTTGCGACTGCAAACGAGTGACAGGAAGCCTATGTGCCGTAGGCCGAGCGAGGGCGTAAGACCCGAAGCGAAGTGGTTAGCCGATGTTAATTGCAGTGTCCAATAATAGTATATCTTGTAAGTAAGGAAGTAAGAAGTCCAAAACATTCCGAGCGTCTCTTCTCTTAAAATCATTCATTTCGCTGGAAAAGTAAATTAAACTTTCTTAAACAGAACTGTGATCTAATAATTGTACCAAATAGAAAGTAGAGAAAGACAATATTGAATTGAAGCGCTTTCTTATCTTTTCTTCTCTTCAAATGAATCTCTTTTGTCTTTCTCTTCTCTTTCTTAAAAGCGCGAAAAGAAAGAACCAGCGAAAATTACATAAAAAAGATTCTCTTAAATCCTTTTTGGACATTGCAATTAACGAACTAGACTTAACGACGTTCCCCGACCCTGAGTCTCGGAGAGACGTTAGGGACTGGCACGGAGTTTGCGGATGCAAACGAGTGACAGAAGGGGAATGTGTCGCAGACCGAGCGAGGGCTCGTCCCGAAGCGAAGCGTTAAGTCGCTGTTATGCGTAGTGGTCTGCTTTGTATCCACTAAAGTATAACAATTATTTTGTTTTAATATTATTTCGACTGAGACCAAAAAGCTCTGATTTTTTGAGTTTTTTATGTTTTTCTAGATAGAATAAAATTTTATTTTGCCCAAGAATTTTTTCGACTTAACTTAGTTTTTGAGATTATACTGACTTTCCTTGTAGCAATGAATAGAGTTTGAGAGAAATTTTTGAGACCAAGGGGAAAATTTTGAATCCGTTCAGAGATAGATAATTCATTTCAAATATTTTATCTATATATAAGTATCATTAAGTTAATATGATGTTGAATAATTCTTTTTAAACTTCTTTCCTTAATCTATTCAAGAATGGTCTAACGTCGTCATAATATTCATTTTGAAAGAAAACAAAATAGTAAATAGATGGAATTAAAGAAAAGAAAAATGCTTCCTTCTCTAGTGAGAAAAATAAATAGAAAGCAACGCAAAAGATTATTCGAATTGGTGATAAAATAGTAAGAAACAAAGTCTTTTTATGATTAATTGCGTAAACTAGAACCCAAGCTCGGTTCCTTGAATACTTACCGTACCACCTCAATATTTTAAAAGTATTCGAAACATTAAGGCATTGTGGTTCTGGGAGATATGGCATTAGTCTAATGAATTTGATTTTCCATGGAATACTTCTTTTTTTTATCCATTCTATTGCGTCATGTTTTTTGCTTTCATGAATAAAAAATTTCCATGGTAATAAATTATCTTCTATTATTTGGAAAATATTTTTAATCATTTTTGATATATAAGAATTACTCTGGCTCTAAAGATAACGTGAGAAATTTGACCATTACGCATAACGAACTAGACTTACCGAAGTTGTCCGACCCTGAGTCCCGAAACGGGACGTTAGGGACTGGCACGTAGTTTGCGGATGCAAACGAGTGACAGGAGGACAATTTGCCGGAGGCCGAGCGAGGCCTTGTGCCGAAGCGTAGCGGTAAGTCGCTGTTATACGCCGTGTTTGCTATATTTCGTATAAATGTTGTAATTGAAGAACTTTTAATATTTTTTTATCTAAAGTCCAAAGCTTTAAATTTCTTTGTTTGGTTTCAGAGATCAAAATAGAATCGATAATGCCGATTCCTTTTTCTAAATGTTTATTTTCAAAAGATAATTTTCCCGCTTGGATAAAGGATCCATTTGACAAAATGTTATTTAAACTTTCCCAATAATCCAAAACGAAGGTAATTTCACTTTTATTCTTACATCCTTGTAAAAGTTCGCCAAAAACAACTTCGTGTGCAATTACATCAGAAGATTCAATCAACCCAACTAACTTTGAAAAATAGGGTTCTTTCCCTCGAAAGAATTCAATCCAAACAGAAGTATCAACTAAAATCATTATGTTCTGTTAATTCTTCTAATTTTTTCAGCATTAAATTCACTTGAAAAGTGCAAAGGTTGTTTTCTTAATTTTTCATTTAGTTTTTTTACTTTTGCAAGTTTAACCCATTCGGAGAGTGCCTTTTGTAAAGAATCAGTAATATTTTTTCCTTCAGTATATTTTTGTACTTCGGTTATTAAATCATCAGGTAGTATAGCAGTTACTTTCATACGATAAAAAATACGATACTCTTTCGTATTTGTCAATCTTAATTTTTTAGTATAAGATTGGTTTTGCAAACATGTCGTATAACGAAAAAGCCTTACCGACGTTCCTCGAAGCTGAGCCTGCAAAGGCAGGCGTTAGCGTCGGCACAGAGACTTGCGGAGGCAAGGAACGTGCCGGAGAGGAATGTGCCTTTAGGCCGAGCGAGGCCGAAAGTGCCGAAGCGTAGCGTTAAGGCGCTGTTATGCGAAGTCGCATTTGCCTAGTATAAAACTTAAGGAAAATATCATCTTTCATCAAAATTGAATAGATTACAGAAAAAGAATCCAAATTAAAAATTTTTATTGTTGATTCGGACATAACTGTTTACTTGCTATGCCTAATAACACAAATGCTTTTTCAGAACCCAAGATGTTTCGAATTACAGTTATCTTCATGATTCTATAAAAGAAGTATATTCTTCATCAGTCTCGTCAACCAACATCTTTTCCAAAACTTGGAGATCTGAAGCTATAAATTCGTATGCTCTTTCTCTTTGATCATATTGTTCATGATCCCAAAAATAGACTCCTTCGCTTAAAGTTTGTCCATCAGAATAACAAATTAAATTGCCGCCTTGATCAATCGCAATAGGAAATATACCTTGTAGAAAACCTCCATCTGTAATTTTCATTATTTTTTCAGTCTCTTCGAGATTTTCAAAAAATCCTCCTAACGGAATGAATTCTGTATTGCTTATTTTAATTATTAATTTGTCAAAAGCCTTTGCGATATTCAAAAAATTTACTACTTTAAGATTTTTAAACATGGTTTGCCTTTTTTTTTAACTTTTTGAATTTAATGCATTATAATTCTTCTAAAAAGTTTTCATGAAATTTTAAATTTTTATAATTAAACTAAAAAAGTTTCTATCTTTGTTGAATTTAGAAATTATTCAAATTAAAATTTGTAAGTATATAAAGTATATTGCGATTTCGCATAACGAACCAGGCTAAACGACGTTCCTCGGAGCTGAGCCTACGGAGTAGGCGTTAGCGTCGGCGCGGATCTTGCGAATGCAAGAGACGTGACGGAGAGGAATGTGCCGAAGGCCAAGCGAGGGCCTGTCCCGAAGCGCAGTGTTTAGCCGATGTTATACGACGTTTATTTATTATTAAAATATTTTCTTTATTCCGCAAAAGTTTATTTCCCCTTTTGACGAATTATCTAAGAAAATTTGTCTTTCTAGATTGCATAGTTTGTTAACTATAACTCCAATTTTTCCAAAATAATCCGATATATCTGTTGTTTGAATATTAGATGCGAGGATAATATTTACGCATTTGTTAACTTCCTCTTTTTTAAAGTAGGATTGTCTTTTGCAATTTGGGTCTTGCTGAAATTCGTATGGGAGTAAGGTGGTCGGATTTCCAAAAATTTGTATCGATTTTAGGGAAACAGCAACTCCTATTTTTCTTTCTGTTTCATCCTCAGTATAAAATTCATTAGAGTCAATACCTTGATTGATATTACATGAGATATATATAAGCGGTATTAGAAGATTTAAAGTAAGTTTAGTTATGTTCATTTTTTATTTTTTGAAAAACAAACGATTTTCCTGCAATCTGCGAAGCAACCTAATCGAGCATTATTTTTATCTTTGAATTTATTTGAGATCAAAGTGAATGAATCTTTGCAGTTTTCCATACAGAGTTGTTTTTCTTTACAGTCAATCGAATAGTTTTCATCCATTGTTTCATAATAAGGATGGATTGGTTTTTCTTTTGAGAAGTCAATAGTCTGTGCTGACAAATTTTGAAGTAGTCCGAATGATATAAAGTAGACTGAAAATAATAGAGTTAGTTTTTTTTTCATTTTTTTTGAACTAGAATTAATTTTAAATAAATGTCGTATAACGAACTAGCCTTAACGACGTAGGCTGACCCTGAGTCCCGGAAACGGGACGTTAGGGACTGGAACGACACTTGCTTAAGCAAGGGGAGTGCCAGAAGCCTATGTGTCGCAGACCGAGCGAGGCCTTGTGCCGAAGCGAAGCGTTAAGGCGTTGTTATGCGCAGTAGAATTAGGAATATTTTTGACTTTCAATTCTACCTGCTTCGGTTAATTTCCAAGCAGATTTATTTGAATTTTTTTCAGGTACTCTTTCAAGGAACCCTGCTTTACGCAATTTATAAAATTCTGCTTTTACCAAATTTTCAGATTTAATCCCTGTTAATTCTCTAACTTCCTTGTTAGTGATTTCAGGATTATTATTTAAATATTTGAGTATTGATTCAGCAGGAGTTGCCATCGGTAAATGGGGTAAAGTTACTTTCACGTAATTTCCCACTTCAGTTATTATCGGAGGCTGTAGACCCCTTTCTTTCATTTTTTGAAATGCTGTATTCAATCCCTCTCCCATATCCTTATTTGGAGGATCAGGATATCTATGTAATGTCCTTACGATTTTTGGATTTCTTGCATAGCGAGCATCAAGAATATTCGAGGTTGTGACGTAACCTGGTAATTTACCTGGACTAAGAATTTCTATTCTGTTATTATAGATTAAAACATGTACGTCATCAGAAATTGAGTAATCTCTATGTACTAAGGAGTTGACAATGATTTCCCAAATTGCTTCCTGAGGATAATCCATTTTTACCAAAGAGTTTTTAATCATTACGGTAACTGATGAAATTATTTCAGTTATCCTCTTTGCAGTGACTTTGATGCAATTGTATAAAGGTGCATCAATCGTTTCTTGGTTTAATAAATGTTCTCTTTCTGGTTTCTCTTCATTGGTATTATATCGAGTAATTTTTACACTACATTTTTTGGGTAACAATGAAGCTGGTGAAGGTAGGAACAGTAATACGGCAGCTACTCTCGGAAACCATTCTTTATATGTAAATAAATTTTGATTTACACAGAAATCAAGTGCATCCGTTTTAGGAGAGAAAGATTTTAAAAACAGTTTAATTTCTTCCGCATCGGTGATTTGTTCAGGGGGTATTTCAGGTAGTGTTTGATCCTCAAATGTTGTTGTTCCTTTTGAATAAGAGAGTTCTACAATTTTCTGAGGGTCCTTTATATGTATTGATTGGGCTCCTGATCTTAGGTATACTTCGCCATCTAATGTTTTATGTAGCTCAGCTGTTCGTTCAATATTGATTTGAATAACATAGCCTTTAAATGAAGGACATGTTAAAATTGTATATTTAAGATCTAAACTTGGAGAAATATTAAACAATGTCTGTAATAATCCATTCAAATCTTCTATTGAAGAAAATCCATCCCATCTTTTTTCCGGATTCGGTTCGTCAGAATTATCTTTTATTCCTACTATTAATTCACCACCGTCAGCGTTTCCAAAGGAAACTGCATATTTTTGTAATTTTTTTGGTGCAATCAGTTTGGACTTTTTTTCATAAAAATGAGATTCATCTCTGAGAGATAAATCCCTAAATTCTTGAAATGAAATTTCTTTAACTTTCATTTATGTTTCCTTTAAATTTATTCTATTGCGCATAACGAACTAGACTAACCGACGTAGGCTGGCCCTGAGTCCCTGTAGGGGACGTTAGGGATTGGCACGACGCTTGCGTAAGCAAGAGGAGTGACAAAAGCCTATGTGTCGGAGACCGAACGAGGGCGCAAGTCCCGAAGTGAAGCGGTTAGTCGCTGTTATGCGTAGTTTTGCATTTCTACAATATATTTTTCCAGATCATTAAAATTCTCAACGAAATTGATATTTTCGTTCAAGAAAAAGTCCTTATACCTCGGATCATGAGCAATTCCAAGGAAATTATAACCAAATTTTGTCGATGAATAAAAGTCTGATGGTGAATCACCAATGTAAATGACTTCATTCTTTTGAATATTATTGAAGGTAAGTTTTTCATTTATAGGTAGAAAAACATTTGGATCAGGTTTGTGAACATTTGTATAATCAGAGGTTTGTATGAAAAAGAAATAATCTAAATTTATATTTAATTCATTTAATTCTCTCAAAACGACTTTCTCACTTGATGAAGTAACAATCCCAATATTAAGAAATTTTTGATATTTTTCAATAAATTCAAATGAAGAATCATGTGGTACGTTTTTGTCTTTTATTGAGTATTCCAAATAAAGTTTCCATATTAAATTTAAATCCGATGTAAATTTTCCGAATAGCTTAATTAGAAAATCGTCAGCTGGTAGGCCCCAAGCTGCATCAATCTCTTTTACATTAATTTTATATTTAAATTCTTCTAAAGCTAAATTTGAAATAGTTTTATATCTAGTTTTCCTAGTTTGAACTAATGTGTCGTCATAATCAAAAATGATGGCTTTTAACATAATTGTGATATTCTATTTTTTTGCAAAATTACGCATAACGAACTAGCTAACCGACGTAGGCTGGCCCTGAGCCTCCGTGCGGAGGCGTTAGGGATTGGCACGAGGCTTGCGAATGCAAGAGGAGTGACAAAAGCCTATGTGCCGAAGGCCGAGCGAGGGCGCAAGTCCCGAAGCGAAGTGGTTAGCGGCAGTTATGCGCTGCGGGATTCTTTTTGAATTCATTTCTTTCACACGCTATATATTTACTTATTTTTTTCGCTTATATAACATTACTTTAAAATATCTAAAATATAGTGGAATTTTATTAGATAGAAAATTGTGCTATAATCTACATTTTTTTATCTAATATTCAAACATTTATTTTTTAACTCACAAGATATATATTTTTCCTAATTGAAGCAATCGTCATTATTGTATTCTGATTTTAAAATTTTATTTTTGCAATTTAAAATAATATTATGTTCAATCAATTTATTTATCCTAATAATTTCTTTGATTTCCGCACATTTTAATTCTTCGTTTATTTTCGAGATAGTAGATAACTCTAAAACGTTATCCGAAAAAGAGGCTCTACTTTTTAATTCGTTAAATTCTATAATAAAATATAAAGTATTATTTCCCTTTTCTTCTCTGTAATTATTATCCAATGTTAACGAAGATATATTCAAAATTGACTCTTCAAAACATCTTATTGTAATACTGTTTTCAAAGGTTAATTTTTGAACAAATATTCTTGCATAATCACATCCAAAAAAGGATAGGATAATGATACAGAATACTATCTTTAGAAATTTTATATGTACTTTTAGAAAATTATAGATAAATTGCATTTTTTTTATAAATTATTTTTTGTTAGCTCCATTCAAAATTACATCCCGTTGCGCATAACGAACTAGTATTACCGAAGTTGCCCGACCCTGAGTCCCGAATGGGACGTTAGGGACTGGCACGGAGTTTGCGGATGCAAACGAGTGACAGAAGGGCAATTTGCCGCAGGCCGAGCGAGGCCTTGTGCCGAAGCGTAGCGGTAATATGCTGTTATACGAAGTGCCAAGTTGTTTCAGTATAATTATATTTTTGACAGTTTTGAATTGAAATAATATTATTTCAAGGTACTTATTTACTATAAGAATACGTGCGAGATGAACACTTTATTCGTTCACCGAAAATACTTGTTTCATCAAAAGCGATTTGGGTTTCCTTTGTTTGCTGAGGAGAAAGGAATAGTAATTCCGATTTAGGCCACATTTGATTTCCTTGTTGAACTATTGATTCGACTACAACATTTCCTTCTCCTCCCAAGTTTCTAATACTTGTAATAACTCTTGTGCTATACTCTAAATTACTTAAATTCGAAGAGTGGTCATCGCATCTTACACTTACAATTTCTGGTTCAGGTAAAGTAACTTTATCTGTAAATCCTTTTAAATACGGATCATTGTCTAAGCTGATGTAGGTAGCTAAGGCTATTAAAACTAAAATTATTACATTTCGTAGAAAGAAGTAAAAACTTGAGTAAAAGTTTAGAATTACTTCAAAAGCAAATAGAAATACTTGCATAAAGGCAGATAGTATTTCGTGTTGTTTGAGAAATTTTTTAAGATTTTCCATAATAATTTAAATATAAATGGGTTCTCCGATGAGGAACCAAGCTTTTGTAATGAAGTTATTTTCAATTTCATAAATGGCTAGAACATCTAGTATAGCTTTTCCTTCCGGTAAATTCCTTGTAACTATTTCAAAATCTACAATTTTTTCGGAATAAGTTTTTCTTGAAATAAGCTCCGCCGATAGATCTGGTTCCTGGAACCTCATTAGATGTCTTTCTTTTATTTCCTGTATTCCGTTTGCGATTAAAGTATTTGGATGAAGGTAAATTTTGGCATTTTGATCCCAGTATGTGAGGAATTTTTCAATATCTTTGTTATTATATGCTATTAACTGATTTTCTATTATTTCAATTCTATCTGCTTCGTTCATATTTATTTGTTAGAGTATTGATGTTTTGGCATTTCGTATAACGAACTAGACTTACCGAAGTTCCCTGACCCTGAGTCCCGAAGGGACGTTAGGGACTGGCACGTAGTTTGCGGATGCAAACGAGTGACAGAAAGGGAATTTGCCGGAGGCCGAGCGAGGCCTTGTGCCGAAGCGCAGCGGTAAGTCGCTGTTATACGACGTCTGAAACTATGCTGACAGCTTTCTGTTTTTGATTGATATTTCTAGATCTAGAGCATGACATACTTTTAAAAAAGTAGATAAGTTACAATTGATCCCATTTTCAATTTTTGAAAGTTGTTGTTGAGTAACGTGAGCTTTTTTAGCAAGATCAGATTGTGATAATCCTTTTTTCTCTCTTAAAGATTGTAACTCAATAGAAATATTAACGAGTTCTTTTTCTTCTTCAAATTTTTCCTTAAAAGATTTACTTTTTAACTTATTATCTAAATGATTCTTTAATGATCTCATAAATTTAACTCCTTTAAGATTTTTTCAGTATATTTTTGTAAGAAAGTTTCTCTTCTTTTAATAGCTTTATTAATTTCAGCTTTGGGAACTTTATCTGTATTTTTAACGAATTGATTTGTAAGTATAATATAGTCTTTATAACAAAAGAAATATAGAATTCTAATCTGTGATCCTGATAGTTTAATTCTTAATTCATGAATTCCGTCAATTAACAGATCTGCGTATGGCCGAGGGAGATTTGGACCTAATTCAGCTAGTTTATCTAACCAAGCGAATATTTTTGCCTGATTCCTTTCATCCTTAGAATTGATAAAAATCTCTATTTCGGAAGGTTGATCCTCTTTTTCAGTAAAATAAAGAATTTTCCATTTCGTTGACACAATTCACGTTACATCAGAAATGACGTAATGTCAACCCTAATTTATATACAAAATATGTTTTTTCAGATGTCGTATAACGAACTAGACTAACCGACGTAGGCTGGCCCTGAGTCCCCGGAGGGGACGTTAGGGATTGGCACGACGCTTGCGTAAGCAAGAGGAGTGACAAAAGCCTATGTGTCGTAGACCGAACGAGGGCGCCAGTCCCGAAGTGAAGCGGTTAGTCGCTGTTATACGACGTGCTTAATTATTAGGGCTATAAAGTATTCTGATTGGCAATGCTTCTATGTTAATTATCGTTTCTGGTAAATCGCTGTATGTGTCGGAAGTTATATATCTGGCAGAATCAGGTGGTATAAATGTGGAGAGAGAAAGAGTCAATGAAGTCCGTTTTATGTCATTGAATGGTCCTTCTGTGTATTGTATATTTATTCTAAATTCGATTGCTTCAATATATTTATCTCCTTTATTGTAAATTGAGAGATTTATTCTTCCACCTAGTCTAGTATGTTTAACTGGTACTTTGTGCCCCATTCCGCGTCCATAATCTTTATACTCAGTATGTATGGTATTTGAGGTATTAACATCGAATAACAGTAAGTCCGGAAAACTCGTTTTGTATTTAGTTTCAATATGGGATAATTCAGAAAAATCAATTTTACTAATTTTACTATTTATTATTTCTTTTTCTTTTGGGTTATCAATAGGATTTTCCGATTCTTTTTTTAATTCCCGGAGAACATAATATCGTAACAGAGGCTGATTACTTGTATTCAATATATTGGTATTCTCATCTATTCTTTGAATCTGCTTTGATACACAAAATAGGTGAATCAAAATAAAAGAAAATTTGAGAATATTGGTTAGTATTTTAGATTTCATAAAATCTCCTATGATTTCTTAAGCATGTCGTATAACGAACTAGACTTACCGAAGTTCCCCGACCCTGAGTCCCGGCGGGACGTTAGGGACTGGCATGTAGCTTGCGAACGCAAGGCGAATGCCAGAAGGGGAATTTGGCGCAGCCCGAGCGAGGCCTTGTGCCGAAGCGTAGCGGTAAGTCGCTGTTATGCGAAGTAAAGCTAGATTAATTTGTAAGTTTCTTGCAATACACTTTTTCTTTCATTAAAATATTCTAAATCCATATCCTTTTCGTAAACTTTGGATATCTCACCAAAAATAAAATATTCTTTTCGAGAAATTGTCACTCTCTTGGATTTTGTTTGTATTAAAGATATAGTTTCAATTGCTTCCTTGTGTGCATTTTTAATACTATCTTTTATGATTATCCTAATACTTGATGATCGATTCTCTAATTCATTTTGAATGGATTTAGCTCTTTCTACATTATTGGATTTTAATGCCTCCTCCAACATAGGTAATATTTTAGAATTAAAATATTTTAGGTGATTCATGTTTATGCTAACATGTTCAAAATAGATTAAACAATTTGCAATTTTTTTAATTACTTCCAAATCACCAATTGATAAGAAATCAGTAGAATCTAATAGAAATGGATATATATATAATTCTTGTATAACGGGTAATTGAAGGTTTTCGTTAAAATGTTCAAATGAACCATGATTGTGGATTAAGCTTTTTAAGTTATTATTTAGAATTAAATCCATTTTAGCCATCTGTTTTAAATAGTTATTCTTTTCATTCAATCTATATTTTAATCCTTCAAATGTTGATGTAGTGTAAAAAGTTATTAAGCCCCCTATTAAAACCCCTGTAAAAGTATTTAAATAATCTATTTTATATGATTCTTTTAAAAAATAATTTATTATTAACATTATGAAAGAGGGGATTAACACTATAAATAATAGTCGCATATTTTATCCTTTTCGTTGATTTTGCTTTATTTCGCATAACGAATTAGACTAACCGACGTAGGCTGGCCCTGAGTCCCCGGAGGGGACGTTAGGGATTGGCGCGACGCTTGCGTAGGCAAGAGGAGTGACAAAAGCCTATGTGTCGTAGACCGAACGAGGGCGCAAGTCCCGAAGTGAAGCGGTTAGTCGCTGTTATGCGAAGTCGGATTGGCTAGTAATATATTTTTTTTATGAAATTATATATTTCGCACCTAAAATCTATTATTTTGAATAATATTGTCACTATTAGGGTTACGAAGGCAATTGTCAGAATAGATTCTTGTAAATTGAAATTACTTTCGGTATAAATGTTATTAGAAAATGTATTTAGTAAATTCTTTATTTTTTTAATTTTTATTTGAAGTTGAATTTTTCTTTTGGAAATTCGCAATTTGTAGGAATTTATCAACTTTTCCTTTCTTTCGTCTCCATTTGCAAACATTAGAATTGTCTCAAATGATTGATCAGTAAAGTGTTTATATTTTGATATCCGATTATCTTCTATCGATAATATTTCCGATAATAGTTCTATGAGGTTTTGTTCTTTCTGTAGATCTAAAATTTCTTTTATATTTGGGTTTTTCCTCCTTATTGATAGTTTTTCGAATATTAATTGGTTTTCTATTTCGAGGGTTTTCCTAAGTAGTATTTCAGAAAGATAAGTAATATAGGTTAGATAAAGTAATTCGTGCTCTGGTATTCCTGTATTTTCTTCGGAAATAATTTGTATGGGTAAAGAAAGTGAGTTAGTGTTTAGACCGTAACTTATATTAGTAATATATTTTTTTAATGAATTCGAGCTACTGTAGTATTTTTGGTAATTTTTTTCTGATTCGTTGAATAGTGAATCAAAAATCGAGTAGTAATCCAGATTTGGTAATTTCATTCCATTTGGATTACAAATATTTGAGACTTCAGTTAAAGGGTTTTCTCTATAAGTATATCGCTCTAAAGTTAGAAATCCAAATCCTAATCCTGTTGTAAGACCAGGATTAAAACTTGTTATGTATTTATAAATAGAATTATTAAGATCATGTCTAAATTCGGAAACAAGTTTCTTTTTGGTTTGGAATCCATTGTGTATTATTGGCTCAATTTTAATTTTGTCTACAAGATAGTTTAAAATATAAAAGATTGGATATTGAATTTCAGTTAATTTGTTATTATTTATTAATAAACTAAAGTTAAGGCATGTTTCTTGAGTTGGAATAAAAATATATTCAATTTTAAAAAAATAAGAATTTTCTGATGCAGTTTTTATTGAAAACTCTTTGAACAATGAGTTCGTAATTTTTGGAATAAAGTCTAGATGACTATTGTAGCTTTGGTATGAAGCACCTGTGTCTAATTCTTTTGCTAACTTATTCCAATATTGGTCTTTAGAATAATCAATCCCATAATCTTTAGATTTGATTTGTTGAAGATTTGCAATAGATTGAAATTTAGCTAGTACTTCTCTAATCTGTGTCTTTGGATATATTTCTATGCAGGAAAAGTGCGATAAACTTAGATATTCTCCTGGTCTTGATCCATTTAATGAACTAATATGTTTCTTGAAATAAAGTTGGTTTTGATAATAATCCTTTATCCATGAAAAATGAAATTTTTTGCCTAATTGTTCAGTTAAAAAGTTATATATTTTCTTCATAAATTTTCCGATTTCGCATAACGAAATAGGGGAGACGACGTTCCTCGAAGCTGAGCCTCAGAATGAGGCGTTAGCGTCGGCGCGAATCTTGCGAAGGCAAGAATCGTGACGGAGAGGAATGTGGCTCAGCCCGAACGAGGCCGGTAGTGCCGAAGTGAAGCGTTTCCCCGCTGTTATACGTAGTGCCGTATCTCAGCTATTATTTATATTGACTAGAAAAGGAAATTTAAAATTAATTTTGTTAATCTAGATATTATCATTTTTCGTTTCTCAAAGTAAGTTAGTGTTTGAATAGAAATTGGATATAGTTTTTAAAAAGTAATAAAGACTCTAATTATCAAATCCTTTAAAATCTTCCAGAGGTTTTGATTCAGAATTTAGTTTTAATTCATATGATTCACTTAAAATGTTAATTTCAATTTCCTTATCTCCTTGAAGAGTATATAGATAATAATGTATTAGTGGAGAATTAATTTGCTTATTTAATCGATTTAGTTTGGATACTGTTTCCTTAATCAAATTACTTTCTTTTAAAATTGCACTTCTGTAAAATTCTGGATATTCGTTATATTCATTTATAAATTGTAAATCGCAAAAGTGAATGTTTTTAAAAGTAAGTTTACCTGTATTCCATTTTAAAGGTTTGTCGTTGAAGTTAAGTGGTTTAACTATATTAAATACTAATTCCCTTTCTGGGTTAAATGTCATATTTACATTTTGAATTAATGTAAGGTATAACCCTAGATCATCATTTTCTTTATATTCTTCTGATTCAGTAGCCATTTTTTTTTGCTTTAATTTAAGGCATTACGTATAACGAACTAGACTTAACGACGTTCCTCGACCCTGAGTCCCGAACGGGACGTTAGGGACTGGCACGTAGCTTGCATATGCAAGCGAGTGACAGAAGAGGAATGTGGCGTAGCCCGAGCGAGGGCTTGTCCCGAAGCGTAGCGTTAAGTCGCTGTTATGCGACGTGAAATTATTCAGATAGAAAACTCTCTTTGTTCTTAAAGTTTTCTGCAATTTCATGTAGTGAGGTGTTTAGAATATCGAAACTCTCTGTTTGGATTTTATATTTAATTCTAGAATAGATAATAATTGTTTTTAAAGTATCAAAAATCATTAAAATTGGCATTGTTACCATGTTAATCAAATCAAAAAATTCTTCATCTTCATAATTATTTTTATCTTGAAAGTAATCTCCGGCGCTTGGACTTGCATGAACGAACATTGAACAGCTTGCATAACTTTCGAGAATAACCTCGAAATGATCATGTATTTGTGGAAATGACTCAAATATTTCTGCAATTTTTTTGATAATCGTTTTTATATTAAATTTTTGTATTTCTGATTGAATTTGATTCTTATTCAATTGATTTATTACGTGAAAGTTTTTATAAACTTCTTCCCATTCATTAAGCAAGGGTGATTTCGTTAGGAAGTTGTGTATATTTTTGTTTTTTAAGTAAGTTATAAATTCTTCAATTTGCCCATACAAATGATAGTTTCTTGAGAAATTTATATCCTTATCTAAACTGAATATAATGTATTGCGCCTTAAGATAATGTTCGATTAAACTTCTATATAAAATTTTACATTGGTAAAATTCTTTGTTTTTAATTAACGATATTGTCGTGTTATATATATCTGAGCATTTTTTTATTAGATAGATTGCGTCCCGTATTTCTAATAGTTCATTAGATCTTGAAAGATAATTATTAATTAGGAAGAGATCTTTATTTACAATCGTTAATAACTGCAAGTGAAATTTGCTTGTTTTTTCAATTGCTATTGATAATGATTCGAAATTATTTTTTATGCTCATAAATTGAGACTATTCCATGTCGCATAACGAACTAGGCTAATCAACGTAGGCTGACCCTGAGTCCCGGACCGGGACGTTAGGGGCTGGCACGTAGTTTGCGACTGCAAACGAGTGACAGAAAGCCTATGTGCCGTAGGCCGAGCGAGGGCGTAAGACCCGAAGCGAAGTGGTTAGCCGATGTTAATTGCAGTGTCCAATAATAGAAATCAGTTTAAGTAAGAAGGTTTGAAAGTTAGGAGACTTCAGTTTCTTCATCTCATTATTTTTTCGCTGTAAATGAGAACCAAGCTTACTATAACAGAACTGTGATTTAATTATTGGACCCAATAGAAATTTGAGAAAGACGGTAATTGAATGAAGCACTTTCTTATCTTTTCTTCTCTTCAAATGAAACTCTTTTGTCTTTCTCTTCTCTTTCTTAAAAACGCGAATAGAAAGAACCAGCGAAAATAACATAAAAAAGATTCTCTTTTATCCTTTTTGGACATCGCAATTAACGAACGAGGCTAAACGACGTTCCTCGGAGCTGAGCCTGCAGGGCAGGCGTTAGCGTCGGCACGTATTCTTGCATAGCAAGAATCGTGACGGAGAGGAATGTGCCGAAGGCCAAGCGAGGGCTTGACCCGATGCGCAGTGTTTAGCCGATGTTATGCGATGTTGTTAGAGTTTATTCTTTAAATTAAATTAACAGGTCTCATTTCATTACCTGTCGGATCTGTTTCTAATACGCTCTCATGTAATCCGGATATTGGGCCTATAATATTACCTTCGTTATCTATTTGAACTAATGCCCAATCTACATATTCATTACCTTTGACAGAGGACGAATCAGCTATCAAATAACCAATATGAAATATCATTTCCGCGGCTATGCATCTAGCAAATTCAGTAATGTATTTCTTTGGCACACCACATTCCAGCATTTTTCTAATTGCAATATTTAACCCACCATATGGCAGATTATTATCTTTTTTATTAGATTGGAGAATATTGTCGATCCATACTTCATTATCTGGTACGACTCCTTCCCAAGCTCCTTTTAAAAATAAGTATCTAGCTAGTTGCGGAATACCTTCCTCAATTTGGCTTTCTGCCCATAATTTAGGATTTGGGGCATTCAATTTTGCAAATATATTAATTAGTTCTTTCTTTTCCATTTTTAGGCTAATCCTTTAGAAGTTATTTATCTGATCGGGACAATTACGTTTGCCTTTTTATTATTAATAAACGTTTACTTCCACTTGGGACTCAAATGAAATTCATCCGAAATTCATGATAATTATAAATATTTTGATTTTTCCTAACAATACATTTTAAATATGGCCACTTTTAATTATATATTTTACAATTTGAGTATTCTTTAATCAGTTTTTACATTGGAAGAAATAGAATTATTGAAAATTACTTGAAATGCAATGAGAAAGAAAAGATTGAAATAATTAATTTTCAGATTTTTGGAAAGGTAAAAATATATTTAAATAAATATATTTTTTTTTTGAGGAGAATACTTAGCTTTAATAATACTGTTTATTTTCTAACAATATCGCATAACGAACTAGGCTAACCGACGTAGGCTGTCCCTGAGTCCCGGAACGGGACGTTAGGGGCTGGCACGTAGTTTGCGACTGCAAACGAGTGACAGAAAGCCTATGTGCCGTAGGCCGAGCGAGGGCGTAAGACCCGAAGCGAAGTGGTTAGCCGATGTTAATTGCAGTGTCCAATAATAGTATATCTTGTAAGTAAGAAAGTAAGAAGTCCAAAACATTCCGAGCGTCTCTTCTCTTAAAATCATTCATTTCGCTGGAAAAGTAAATTAAACTTTCTTAAACAGAACTGCGATTTAATAATTGAACCAAATAGAAATTAGAGAAAGACAATTTTGCATTGAAGCGCTTTCTTATCTTTTCTTCTCTTCAAATGAAACTCTTTTGTCTTTCTCTTCTCTTTCTTAAAAACGCGAAAAGAAAGAACCAGCGAAAATAACATAAAAAAGATTCTCTTCAATCCTTTTTGGACATTGCAATTAACGAACTAGACTTACCGAAGTTCCCTGGCCCTGAGTCCCGAAGGGACGTTAGGGACTGGCACGTAGTTTGCGGATGCAAACGAGTGACAGAAAGGGAATTTGCCGGAGGCCGAGCGAGGCCTTGTGCCGAAGCGTAGCGGTAAGTCGCTGTTATACGCTGTGGTATATCTTCCAAAATAAATTGCGATTATGAATAACAGAAAATATAGTTATTTATTTTGATCAGTGCAAATAATTTCATTACATTTTCTTGTGCATTCATTTCTTAAAATTTGATCATTTGTATTAAATTGATCAAATTTTTTATAAGGCATAGCTGATCCTGTGTTAGAGCAGTTTTTAAAACATTCTTTCTTTTTTGGACAATCAATAAAATAGGTTTCATTTATTTCATATTTTGAAAAATCGATAGGATATTTTTTGTTTTCAGGGTAAAGTTTGCTAAAATTTAAAGAGAAAAGAATAAATAAAAATTGAATAGAAAATATGAAATAGATTTTTTTGATCATGAGAGATTAGTAACTAAATTTTAGTTATGTTGGCTAAATTAAGAATTAAGTTAATTTGGAATGCAAATTTAACTAAATATTGATTTGAGTATGAATTAATCACTTTATGATTTTCTGGGAGTTTAGTTTAAAATATTTCTTAAACCCACATTTTTATTTTATATTTATTTAAACCATAGCGTATAACGAACTAGACTTACCGAAGTTGTCCGACCCTGAGTCCCGTAACGGGACGTTAGGGACTGGCATGTAGCTTGCGTAAGCAAGGCGAATGCCAGGAGGACAATTTGCCGTAGGCCGAGCGAGGCCTTGTGCCGAAGCGTAGCGGTAAGTCGCTGTTATGCGTCGTTAAATATTTAAAGGATCAATCATATGCTATTTCGGAAATCAGAGTATCTGAATATTTAGTTCCTTTATAAACACTCTTGATCTCTATTATGAGGAAGGAATTAATATTTTTTTTATAACAATCATAAAAAATTTTATTTTTATTAATTATTGATTTGTATTCCTTTAATAGATTTTTCGGTATTACAAGTTTTTGATAATCATTAAGGTCATCAAGTTTATAATCAAAAGAGCCAACGTATGTGAAATTAGAATAGATATCAGTATCCTGTGCTCCGCTACATTTGTTAGCTATAAGTAGGTGAATTCCGATTAAATCTGGACGATTGTTTGCTTTAAACAAATTGTCATTTTTGCCAAAACCAGACCAAATTTTTAATTTTCTATCCAAATCAAGATGAACAAATACCATTTCACCTATACCATCTCCTTCCACACCTTCTGCCCAAGCAGTATTTTTATTGTTATCAACAATTGAAGCAGCGGAATACATACAGCTTTTTCGTACATCTGAAGGATCGTTTATTTCAAATTTTCCGCTAGTCGGTGATTTTAATTTGTTAATCTTTCCGGTGTATTCACTTTTTAATTGTGAACTTGCCCAATCTTGATAATGCACCGGATCTGAAGTACTAAATGGCTCTTGTAGTTCTAGACTAGATTTATTTTCTTTTATTTTGGATAGAATTTTTGAATCGAAATTAAGATTTTTTCCAAAACTACAGGGTATTCCATCATATTCTTGGCTTAAAATATTGTTTTGGTAGATCGCCATGAAAATGATGATCACTAGCATTTTTAAAAAGATTTCTTTTTTCATATATATTCCAAAATTTTATTAATGACGCATAACGAACTAGGCTAACCGACGTAGGCTGACCCTGAGTCCCGGATCGGGACGTTAGGGGCTGGCACGTAGTTTGCGACTGCAAACGAGTGACAGAAAGCCTATGTGCCGAAGGCCGAGCGAGGGTGTAAGACCCGAAGCGAAGTGGTTAGCCGATGTTAATTGCAGTGTCCAATAATAGTATATCTTGTAAGTAAGAAAGTAAGAAGTCCAAAACAATCCGAGCGTCTCTTCTCTTAAAATCATTCATTTCGCTGGAAAAGTAAATTAAACTTACTTAAACAGAACTGTGATCTAATAATTGTACCAAATAGAAATTTGAGAAAGACAATATTGAATTGAAGCGCTTTCTTATCTTTTCTTCTCTTCAAATGAATCTCTTTTGTCTTTCTCTTCTCTTTCTTAAAAGCGCGAAAAGAAAGAACCAGCGAAAATTACATTAAAAAGATTCTCTTTAATCCTTTTTGGACATTGCAATTAACGAACTAGACTTACCGAAGTTGTCCGACCCTGAGTCCCGAGAACGGGACGTTAGGGACTGGCACGTAGTTTGCGGATGCAAACGAGTGACAGGAGGACAATTTGGCGCAGCCCGAGCGAGGCCTAGTGCCGAAGCGTAGCGGTAAGTCGCTGTTATACGATGTCGCAAATTAATTATCTGACATCCTCAAAATAGATTCTCTCTACCGTTTCATCTTCTTTTTTCTTTAAGACTGCGCGTATTGCCATTTTATAAATTGGATCAGTGAAAAAGTAGGCATCTTTTTTCTGAGATTTTTTCAGGATATTGTTATTTCCCGAAGAAAGTTCGTTTAGAATCTGATTTATAGCAAGTTGAATATCTCGAGTATTATCAGGAAATTGACTTCGAACTATCTCCTCCACGTCGATGTAGTTGAATTCAGAATTTTCAACCTTTCCTAAGGAATACAATACTTGATTTCTTCTACCCACTTCTGTGTTTCTTGAATTCATTAATGAAACTATCGTCTGATATGCATCGGATAAATGTTGAGAAAGCCATTTTTTATCAGCTATGTCTAAACTTTGAGTATTGATTACTTTATCGGGTGTCGATTTTGCAAGTATTAGACAATAGTCGTGTACCTTATCGGGAATACCATCTGTGACAAAATGAATATGTTTAGCAACATCTGTAAATTCGTTGAATGAATAATTTAGTAAATCGATAAATCCTTTTTGAATCAAACTATTAACCTCAATATAGGAGAATCTAGGCAGTTCTGGTACTTCTATCAGTCTATTATTAATTGTTGCTTTAGATTGTTGAAGTTTAAAATATTCTCTGATATTTGACGGAGTGCCTACTAGTAGAAGTTTTACATTGTATTGAGAATATCTTTGATCATCTAGAAGTATAATTATATTTGATAATTCTTCCATTAATTTTTCAGAATTTAAGATTGACTCTAGATTATCTAGTACAAGTATACCAATCTTCTTTTTTGATTGTTTGTGAATGTATTGCAATATTGCTTCATATGGCTCTTTGGAGGTAAGTGTATATTTTTTATTATGAGATAATTTTACTTTTGACGTTACCCATCCCCAAAATGAAAGGCTTCCCTCTGCTTCTTTTGTTTCAGTATATTCAATTACTTTTGCCTTTTCTAATCTATCTAAACTATTTTTTAATTCATTTGAAATGCTGCCAAATCGCGAGGCATTAGCCAGGTTGGCTGGCTCATAAACTATATCATTTTTTAGAAAATAGTTTTTATAAAGCCAGGATTTACCGCTTCCGCTCTCGCCATGTACAATAATATGTTTTCCTGATTCAAAGGCTTCATTAAAAGCATTTTCAATCTCTTCTCTTCTTATATACATCGATGAATTTACTTCCGATGAACGAGGAGTGAATACTTTTTCTATCTGTTTTGTCATTGTGTTTCCTTTTTTGCGATATCGTATAACGAACTAGACTTACCGAAGTTGTCCGACCCTGAGTCCCGTAACGGGACGTTAGGGACTGGCATGTAGCTTGCGTAAGCAAGGCGAATGCCAGGAGGACAATTTGCCGTAGGCCGAGCGAGGCCTTGTGCCGAAGCGTAGCGGTAAGTCGCTGTTATGCGAAGGCACTATCTGATGCTAAATATTTGATGTTCTAATCCCGGAAATATAAAAATTATCATCAATGATAGAGGTTATATCATTCCAATCTGAAATGTAAGGAATAGTCGTAAAAATGATATCATTTTGCCTTTCAGAATAACCTGCTAAATGAAGGACTGATTGTAAAAAAAGCTGAAAAGTTCCTCGATCGACTGGAACTTTCTTCATATCTGCCTCTTTTTTATTAGTAATTCGTAGATCCTGGTAAATGAAAACACGCCTAATTACAAATAAAACAATATCAACGACTTGATTAAAAATTGATTCTTTACTATTTACATAATGTATATTATCGAGTAAAAAACAAGCTCGGGACTCATATGCATATTTAGTTGTAATAAATGGATTTCTGGTTTCTGAAGGGTTAGAGCGCCAGCTTGTTTTTTCTTTAAAGATAGTCGTAAAAATGCTATCTTCCTGAGTCTTACTATTATTTTGAATATCAGAAACAATAATTCCAGTTTCATTATTTTTCGATAAATAAGATTCAGCTAAATGGAAAAATGAAGTTATGGATTTTGCTATTTCTTTTTCCTTTAGAAGTTTATCGTCTGTATTCGTTTTATACTGATAACCAATTAAGACATTTATATTTAATTTTGTAATTAATTGGAAAACTTCTTCGAAGAAAGTTGATATTTGTTCTTTTTGAAATTTCTCAAAATATCCTTTTCTAGACCAAAGGTCTGTTGCGTGGATTTCTTGTGTTTTCCAGTCAGCAATGTCAAAATGCTCAAATATAAGATTTAAATAAAGTCGCTCTAGATGAAAATATTTAACATCATTTAAACATAACCCTCCATAAATAATATATGGACCGTCAATAAATTGACTATTTTCTATCTTATAATTAATTCCAGTTTCATCTGTATATATTAGTATCATATTTTTAGTGCTTTCGCATAACGAATAGACTTACCGAAGTTCCCCGACCCTGAGTCCCGGAAACGGGACGTTAGGGACTGGCATGTAGCTTGCGAACGCAAGGCGAATGCCAGAAGGGGAATTTGCCGGAGGCCGAGCGAGGCCTTGTGCCGAAGCGTAGCGGTAAGTCGCTGTTATATGCAGTTGGCCATTTAATTAATTTAATATTCCCAAAGCTTTTTTAATTATTGGTGCGACAGTATTTACATTTATATTATTTTTTTTACAATATTCTGAGTTAATCCAGTCGGCTAATTTTTTAGTTCCTTTGCTTGAATTGCAAGCTGAACAGCATCTTGCAATGTTGTCAAAATTAATTATTGTAGCATCATTGATTATGTGTTCCCACGTGGCAGCATTTTTGCGAGAATGGCCTTTTCGAATTTTCTCATCCATCATGACATTGCAATAAACGCAAAATATATCTCTTTTTCTAATTTCGTTTTCCAATTCTATTGGAATTTTCCATCTATTCATATCTAAACAATGGTCAGATTATACTCTCTCTCTAAAAAATGTACGCCTGTTCGAAAAGGATCATTTT
The DNA here is from genome assembly GCF_000017685.1 of Leptospira biflexa serovar Patoc strain 'Patoc 1 (Paris)'. Taxonomy (NCBI): domain Bacteria; kingdom Pseudomonadati; phylum Spirochaetota; class Leptospiria; order Leptospirales; family Leptospiraceae; genus Leptospira; species Leptospira biflexa. The sequence continues at coordinate 2,288,994 of NC_010602.1, read as the reverse complement.
GCTTCCTAAGAAATTCAATGTTTGTCATGTATTGTTCTGGAAATTTTTTGAACTCATCTGCCATTCTTTTTAATCCAGCGGGACAAAGGTAAGCAGGAGTGTTCAATCCTTTTACACCTAAAGAAGGAATTTTTTCATCAAACAGAGGTTTTTCTACGTTAATTTCAAATAATGTTTTTACAGCTTTATTAGATAGCTGAATAAAGTAAGGTATCCGCACTACTTTATAACCAAGACTTGAATATAAATTAGTATTTTTAAAATCTTTTTCGATGATATCTGGTTTTGTATAATGCTGAAGTCCATCAAATTCAATAATAATTTTTAAAGATTCGCTTCTATAGTCTGGCCTGCTTCTATATTTGATTCCGTCGATTTCTCCGAGCGTTTTATCATGTATCCAGTCATGAGTTTCAGGAAAAATAACTTTAAGATATTCTTCAAGACCAGTTCGGTGTAAACCGGTGTCTTTATCAATTCCTGATTCTTTAGCTAATTCTGATGTTTCTCTTAGGAATCCCCACTCTTTCATATTTTTTAATTTAGTAAACTAATTTTGGCCAATTGCATATAACGAACTAGGCTAACCGACGTAGGCTGACCCTGAGTCCCGGAACGGGACGTTAGGGACTGGCACGTAGTTTGCGACTGCAAACGAGTGACAGAAAGCCTATGTGCCGTAGGCCGAGCGAGGGCGAAGACCCGAAGCGAAGTGGTTAGCCGGTGTTAATTGCAGTGTCCAATAATAGTATTTTTTGTAAGTAAGAAAGTAAGAAGACCAAAACAATCCGAGCGTCTCTTCTCTTAAAATCATTCATTTCGCTGGAAAAGTAAATTAAACTTACTTAAACAGAACTGTGATCTAATAATTGTACCAAATAGAAAGTAGAGAAAGACAATAATGAAATGAAGCACTTTCTTATCTTTTCTTCTCTTCAAATGAATCTCTTTTGTCTTTCTCTTCTCTTTCTTAAAAGCGCGAAAAGAAAGAACCAGCGAAAATTACATAAAAAAGATTCTCTTAAATCCTTTTTGGACATTGCAATTAACGAACTAGCCTTAACGACGTAGGCTGACCCTGAGTCCCGGTAACGGGACGTTAGGGACTGGAACGATACTTGCTTAAGCAAGGGGAGTGCCAGAAGCCTATGTGTCGCAGACCGAGCGAGGCCTTGTGCCGAAGCGAAGCGTTAAGGCGCTGTTATGCGAATTTGCTGCTTTTAATGATTTGATTTGTCTATTTTTAGGATTTCATTTATTACTGATTCAGAAATCCAGATTCCTTTTTTTTGAAGTTCATTAATCTGTTTTTCTAAATCTTCTATTATTCCTAGTTTTTTCGCTTTTGCTAAAATTCCTAGCGTTCCAGTTATTTTTAAACCAAGATTTTTTGCAATTTTTCTAGCCTTCAAATCATCCAATATAACAAGAGAGTTTTTTGATTCTAGTGCCAAAGCAATAGTGGACGCTTCCCCGCTATCTAAAATTTGTTCAAGAGATTTAACTGAGAATTCTTGATTAGGATTTTTGATTTTTATAAAGTCAGGTATATTCTCACCGAATTCAGTTTTTACTGTGTCAGTAATGATCACAGAATTGTATAAACTTTTTAAAATACCAAATTGTTGGATTTTTGAAAGAAGAATTAAGCAACTTGTATTAGAGATAACGTCAGGCATTCTCTAGATCATTTTTAAGATCATCGGCAGAGTATCCAAATAAAATAGAAGACCCATAGTTTTTCATGACATCGATTAACGAAGATTTCGACAGATTAACAATATCTGCCGCTTGTCCGATAGAAATTTTACCTGTTTCATATAATTTAACAGCCATAGCCATTTTAAAATCATATTCATTTAGGTCTATTTGATCAGGAACTTGGAAACTTAGTGATTTCATGATTGCTACATTTTAAAGTATCCTGTAGGAAATCAGAAATCAAACTATTTTTCCCTTTGGTTCCTTTGGATTTTCAGAAAAGTTTTGATTTTTTGTTTAAACTAATGTTTTGCAGCAATTTCGCATAACGAATAGACTTACCGAAGTTGTCCGACCCTGAGTCCCGGAACGGGACGGTAGGGACTGGCACGTAGCTTGCGTAAGCAAGGCGAGTGACAGAAGGACAATTTGGCGTAGCCCGAGCGAGGGCTTGTCCCGAAGCGTAGCGGTAAGTCGCTGTTATACGACGTTTTTAAATTTCTAAATCAGATAATAAGTTATCTAAAAGATTTTTAATCAAAATTTCTCTGTTTTTCGATGAATCTGAAAAAATTCTGGAAAACAAAGGAAAAATACCTACATATGTTCTCATTTTTCCATTGGTGATCGCTTTTTTCGACTTTTTACCAGAATTTCGATTATAAAGAATAGCTTGAATTTCTAAATCGGTATCATAATAAGAAGGTATCAAAGTTAAAGTTAGTCCGCTTAAAATACCTTGAAGAAAATTCATTTTATTTTTGAAAATTACATTTATTTCTAGTTCATTTTGAGATTTAGATGAGTCGATTTCTACGTACGAGAGTTTATTGTTATACTTTAGATTTTCCATAATAAGTTGAAAGTCATTTCGGACATCAATAATTCCGTCAGAAATTTGTATAGGATGGTCAAATAGTTCTCCATCCATGTAATACAAATATCCTATATGAATCGAAACTGTGGATTTATTTAAATTGTTGGATAATTTAGGACTATTTTCATAGCTGATAGTTGAACAATTTGTTATAAAAAACAATAAGGCGATGATTGATATAAAATTCATGAATTAGTGACCTGAATTACTGAATTCAAAATGAATTTTGTTTTTTTCTCTGGGATTATTCGTCGAGATCTCCATGGATCGTATATATATTCTCTTATGAAATTATCCTCTTCAAATACTTGGGATTTAATTAATTTTCTATTATTATCAAAAGAATTAACTTCTAACTGTATTTTTGAATCGAAATTTACAATAGAACCTCCAAGCCAGATATATAAAGTTAAAGTGGCAATTGAAAGTGGAATATATAGTGGGTCTAGTTTTAATGTATTTTCATATTTTAGAAATTTAAAATCTAAAAGAATCGAATTGCTGGGAACTGGAAATTCAGAATAATAGTTAACAGATTTGAAGATATTTGTATTTTCAAGGAGAATTTTAATATTTGTCTTTAATGTTTCTTCCTGGATTTTTTTCAAATCCCCAATTTCATTAACTATCTCGATCTTTCTTATATAGATATTTACTTCCTTCTGTTCTACATCTGAAGGTTTCAAATTCTGATTTAAAAGTGATGATTTTTGGCTTAGACAAGATTGAATCATCAATCCAACGAATATTATAGTTATTTTCTTAATCATATTTTCTTATTTAATTTTTAAAAATGTCGTATAACGAACTAGGGGAGACGACGTTTCCCGACCCTGAGTCCCGGAACGGGACGTTAGGGACTGGCACGGAGTTTGCGGATGCAAACGAGTGACAGAAGGGAAATGTGTCGCAGACCGAGCGAGGCCGTAAGTGCCGAAGCGAAGCGTTTCCCCGCTGTTATACGAAGTCGCAAACTAGACGATCAAATGAATACCGATGGTGAAACATTGAATTTTTCCGCAAGAGCTTTGATTTGTCGTACATTTAATTCTCTTTTTTCATTTAAGATTTCAGAAACAACACCTTGGCTTCCTAAAATGTTTAGATCTTTTTGAGTTAAACTATTTTCTTGCATAAGGAACTTTAAGACTTGGATAGGTTCAGCATTAGGTTGTATGAAATGATCATTTTCATATTCTTCAATCAAATTACCTACAGTTTCAAGAAGCGGAGCTAATTGATGTTTTTCATTATTTCCAACTTCATCAATTAGTTCATCAAGAACCTTAACTAATTTTTTATATTGTTTATCAGTATGAGGTACAGAGAGAATATCTTTAACATCATCCCAAACATTCTTAACTTTTTCAATTTCTAGAATCATAAATTTTCCCTTTTCCATTTACCTTTATCATATTCAGAATGTGTTAAAATGTTTCTTACAAAAACTTTTTGCCTATTGAAATGAATAGCAGCAATCAATCGAAAGTGATTTCCGCTTATATTAAAAACTGTAAATTTTCCAACTTGGTCCACGGAATTGAAAACTTTCTTCAATTCATTAAAGTCCTTAAAATGTGTATTTTTAATGATTTTAAACCAGCTTTTTAATGAAGATTCAGAATTAGGGTGTTTTGCAATGAAATCATCCAATTTCTTCCAGCTGATAATATGCACTAGTCCAGAGAATATCTCAAAATGAGATATGTCAATGGTTTTTTTAATTAATTTAAGTGTTACTCATGTTCCGAGGCATACATTTTTGCGATTTCGTATAACGAACTAGGCTAACCGACGTAGGCTGACCCTGAGTCCCTGAAGGGGACGTTAGGGACTGGCACGTAGTTTGCGGATGCAAACGAGTGACAGAAAGCCTATGTGCCGTAGGCCGAGCGAGGGCGAAGACCCGAAGCGAAGTGGTTAGCCGATGTTAATTGCAGTGTCCAATAATAGAAACCAGTGTAAGTAAAAAGGTAAGAAAGCCAAGACTCTTTAGTTTCTTCTTCTTTTATTTTTTTCGCTGTAAATGATCACAAAGCCTTCAAAAACAGAACTGCGATTTAATTATTGAACCAAATAGAAATTAGAGAAAGACAATATTGCATTGAAGCGCTTTCTAATCTTTTCTTCTCTTCAAATGAATCTCTTTTGTCTTTCTCTGCTCTTTCTTAAGAGCGCGGAAAGAAAGAAGCAGCGAAAATTACATTAAAAAGATTCTCTTAAATCCTTTTTGGACATTGCAATTAACGAACTAGACTTACCGAAGTTCCCCGACCCTGAGTCCCAACGGGACGTTAGGGACTGGCATGTAGCTTGCGTAAGCAAGGCGAATGCCAGAAGGGGAATTTGCCGTAGGCCGAGCGAGGCCTTGTGCCGAAGCGTAGCGGTAAGTCGCTGTTATGCGAAGTTTTTCAGTTTTTAGGGTAAGGGCTTATTCCGATTTTTAAATCTGCACCTTCGTCTTGAAAAGGCTGAAATATACCATTTTTAATATTAAAATCAAAGAAGATTTGAGAGCTTCTAGGAGTAATTATTTCAAATTTGTTAGATCCTTCGGATAATTTTAAATTTTTGAAATTCAGAATTGACCTTGAGCATGCGATAAATTCAAAACTAGTTTTAATGATATTTTTCTGATTAGGTGGCTTATCATATACAAGTAAAGGTTGTTCGATAGCATACGAAGTTCCCTTCTTTTTAGCAGAATACAGATAGAAGACTTCTAAATTCGTTGAGAAAGAAGTATTGTTTAGTTTGAAATTGTATTGATCGAAATCGAGAATACTAGAATTAAATTTATCTTTATCGAAACAGAATTCCGCAATGAGAATAACATCATTATTTTTGATATTTTTTTCAAATTTTTCTTTAATATTCTTTTCTACAATATTATTTGGATCGTTTAGGATTTCATAAATATTTTGATGATTTATAAAGAATGCATTCGCTTGATAAAAAGTAGAGCCGTAAAATGCAGCTTCATTAAATTTTACGTCAGTAAGTTTATTTAATCTATGGTTTGAGTTAATTCCTGGCGAAATGATAGTTAGTGAACTGCATGAAGCAAAAAAGCAGATTGTTAAATATATTGGCAATTTCATTTTTTGTCTCTGTATTTAAAGTTTGAAAAATTTCGCATAACGAACTAGGCTTACCGAAGTTCCCCGACCCTGAGTCCCGACGGGACGTTAGGGACTGGCATGTAGCTTGCGAACGCAAGGCGAATGCCAGAAGGGGAATTTGGCGCAGCCCGAGCGAGGGCGAAGTCCCGAAGCGTAGCGGTAAGTCGCTGTTATACGTAGTTGCGGAAGTCTAAATTGCATTTTTGTAACAAATTGTATTTGAACACTCTTTTAAACATTCTGACTGAATTTTGCTAGATATTTGATGATCAACTGCAGTTGTGAAAAAAGAAAACGCATTTGCATAATTTGGTTTATTAATACAATTATTGTAACACACTCTTTTCTCTTAACAATTTGGATCATAGTAGATTGGTCTTTCATTCTTTTTTTCCGTGAAATTTCATTTTCTTTAGAGTGAATAGAAATTGAAAAAAAAGATTATTGATATAAGAATTGGAATCGAAATATGTTCTATTTTAGATAGCATAATGATTTTTGAATTATTTAGTAAAAGATAAAGATTTAGTCGTTTAAATTTTCTTTATATACTTTTTAACCGAAAGAAATAGCGGAAAGAAAATGATGGTATTGAGTAAATCTCTCGCCAAACTTATATATGTATTTTTATCAACTAATGTATTTTCAAAGTCAATTTTTATTAGATTAGTAAGTACAATTATAAACGAAATAACACTTAGCAAAGCTATTAAACCAAACCATATTTGTAAAACAATTTCTAGATTTTTAATTTTGAAGAGAATTGCTAAAAATATAAAGAAAGGAATGAGGTTAGGAAGTATTATAGAGAATACATTTTTATCATTTAAGGCAATATTTGCGATAATTAGATAAATAGGGCAAGCTAGTATCAGTAAATTAAATATTTTGTTCGATACAATTGTTTGATTTAAAAATTGGTTCATGTTGGTGAATTTTACTCTTACTTGAATTTTATACAATCTAATGTTTGAACTTAGAAATTTCTATGGAAAATTTCTTGATATTTTTTTTTCGTTAATCTTATTATTAATGATTTTCCGCAATTACGTATAACGAACTAGACTTACCGAAGTTCCCCGACCCTGAGTCCCGCCGGGACGTTAGGGACTGGCATGTAGCTTGCGAACGCAAGGCGAATGCCAGAAGGGGAATTTGGCGTAGCCCGAGCGAGGGCTTGTCCCGAAGCGTAGCGGTAAGTCGCTGTTAGCCGCAGTTTTATTTATGTAGATTATCTTTTAGATTTTTAAGCATTGAATTTAGTTCTTTTATTTCTATTTTATTTAATAAATTTTCACTTTTATGTTTTTCAATTTCTTTGGATTGCTCAAGATTAATATTTTTTAATTCTGCAATTTCACTTTGAAAATAAAAGTATGAGATAGTTAAGGTAATAATAGTAAACAAAATTGAAATAAAAGTTTTATTAGCTTCTAAATAGAGTTTTTCAAATTTCTCTTCTGAAGTGACCGCTTTAGAAATTAAATCTTCCGCATTTTTTACTTCTGATTCTTCAAAAATAAACTTTTTGTTTTTCTGAAAGTCCTTTTGTAATTCTATAACGTTGTTTCTTGCAATCTTATATTTTCGATAAGAAGTCCAGGAAATTTTGAAATGATCGATAATAAATAGAATTGGACTGAGTAAAGGCTGTAGAAGGAAAATCTTAGTTAGTGCAATTGATTTTAAAAGGAAATATTTAATTAATACGATTGAGTATGAGCGTTTATGAATGTTTTTAAGAAATATATCTTCAATAGTAATTTCAGATGTTGAAAATATCATGCTTTCCGAATACCATTTTTCAAATAAGAACTTTTTATTCTTTAGAAAAAATGCGGTTTTACTGTAACTTTTGAATCTTTGTTCTGTGTATATCGAAATTGATTCTAAGGTTGAAACATAAATATACTCTCCAAATTCGAATTCTCTATTCGCATGAAATTTGTCGAATTCATCGAAATCATTGAACTTTAATGATGCTTCCAGGCTATTACTTATAATAATTTTTGATGGGTAAAATACGAATTCTATAATTTTTGATTTTTGATTAAGGCTAGGAATTTCTGAATTTAAATCCTTGGTGATACAGAAAAAGTATTTTTCTTTTATTTGTTTTTCTAGATCATTCTCAAAGTAAATTAGCTTTTCACCTTTCCTTAATTTAAGTATATTTTTTTTATTCATAATTTTTGTAAAATTGCGGCTAACGAACTAGGCTAATCAACGTAGGCTGACCCTGAGTCCCGGACCGGGACGTTAGGGGCTGGCACGTAGTTTGCGACTGCAAACGAGTGACAGAAAGCCTATGTGCCGTAGGCCGAGCGAGGGCGTAAGACCCGAAGCGAAGTGGTTAGCCGATGTTAATTGCAGTGTCCAATAATAGTATATCTTGTAAGTAAGAAAGTAAGAAGTCCAAATCATTCCGAGCGTCTCTTCTCTTAAAATCATTCATTTCGCTGGAAAAGTAAATTAAAATTTCTTAAACAGAACTGTGATCTAATAATTGTACCAAAAAGAAATTAGAGAAAGACAATATTGAATTGAAGCGCTTTCTTCTCTTCAAATGAATCTCTTTTGTCTTTCTCTTCTCTTTCTTAGAAGCGCGAAAAGAAAGAACCAGCGAAAATTACATAAAAAAGATTCTCTTAAATCCTTTTTGGACATTGCAATTAACGAACTAGACTTACCGAAGTTCCCCGACCCTGAGTCCCAACGGGACGTTAGGGACTGGCATGTAGCTTGCGTAAGCAAGGCGAATGCCAGAAGGGGAATTTGCCGCAGGCCGAGCGAGGGCTTGTCCCGAAGCGTAGCGGTAAGTCGCTGTTATGCGTAGTCGCAAATATGTTTTATTATTGTTCGTCCAAATAAGAAAAGGTTTTATAAATTCCAATTAGTGTGAAATTTATAGCTCTTCTATATGCAGGTAAAGTATTGTTTTCCAATATTCCGTTAAATAATGTTAAATAACGAAACGGTTTTCCTATAGTATGTAAGGTTCCTGCTAATAAATCATATGTAATTGCTATAGGAAATAAAAGTGCAAAGGTCGAATTGGTTTCTTGTTTTGTACTCGTATTAATTTTGAAAACTGGATTTTATTTAAAATTTCTTTCTTCTAATTCGATTTCATAATAAATGGGTTTCAATGAATTGAAAAATTTTAGTCTAATTACTTCATCTTTTAAGTTATTTTTGTAAGTTTCAAATCTTTCTTTTGAAATACTAGAAAAAAATAACCTGGATATAAATTCGAAATCACACTCGTCCATTAAGTAAATTTTATCTACATTATAATGATAAAATTGAGTTTTATTGTTTTCCTCTAATTTTAGATAAAAGCATTTTTCTTCAAAATTTATTTTTGGGTAAGAATTTGTAGATGTTGAAGTGTGAACAAAAATTTGAATCAAATTATTCTCAATTTTCCTGATTCGAGATATTTCATGAACAAATTGTTCATTTGAATTGAAAGCTAATTTGTTGACTTTTCTTATTTGATTGTAATTACCACAATTTATAGAGGAAAGGAGGATCGTTGTAAAGATTGTTTTTAATGTTATTATTTTTCTCATATGTTTTGGCGATTACGCATAACGAACTAGCCTTAACGACGTTCCTCGGAGCTGAGCCTACGGAGTAGGCGTTAGCGTCGGCTCGTATTCTTGCGTAGCAAGAATCGTGACGGAGAGGAATGTGTCGCAGACCGAGCGAGGGCTTGACCCGAAGCGAAGCGTTAAGGCGCTGTTATGCGCTGTCGTCGCGGTAAAATTCAGGGTTACTATTTACTATGATTTTAAGTATTAGCCACCAGCCGTAAATTGAATAAGTTGAATTTAATAATGATGCATTAGCAAGACCATGTGCAATTTGATTTCTTAGATTTGGACCTAAATTGCTACTGAATAAGGCTTCGATTTCAAATTTTAGTTCTTTTCCAAAGATATCTATTATTTCTTTCTTTTCCATTAATTTACTTAAACCGACTTCTGTTTCAATGCCTTCTGGGTCTAAGGTGGTTGTTTTTACATTATGAAGTTGAAGTTGAAACCTAATAATATTTTCAAGCAGTGGTGTTAATATATGTAAGGAAGTAGAAAAATCTTTTAAGAAACCAAAGGTTAATCCATGTGCTAAAATATTGTGTTTTCCGAATGGGATCAGAGGTGATAGGTGTATATATTTCGAAATATCTATCTCAGTATAATTGTGTTCTAAGTTAAGTATACCTAGAGCAGGAAATATATAAGCTTGAACGTTCAAGTTTATATTTTCAAGATGTAATCGTATCATCTCGCTTGTTAAATTTCGATTTGCTCTTGAAATTACTCTTCCATCATTAGCAATATTTTCTTCTGAGAATATAGATAATAATGGGTTTTTCTTTAAATTTAATTTAGCAATACGTTCCAGATTATCCAAATTTGGAAAATTTATAATGTTAACGAATATTTTGAATGCCTGAGACTTGGATTTATTTGAAATTGCATTTCTACAAGATGTTATTACTTCTGATAAATCAACGAAATTGGAAATAGATTTTAATTCTGATGTAGATTCGATTCTTACTTCAGTATATTCTTGGAATGTGTTTTTTAGTAATTCGTCAACGTTAAGTCTTTTTCTTTGCTTCCTTGGAATTTTTCTTAGTGTGGCTATAGAAGATTCTAAGATTGTTCGAATTTGAAAATATGATGAATTCTGATTATTTTCTAATTTATTTATTTCTTTTTGATAAATATTAAAAATTTCCAATTGGTAGTCTGAAAATTTGGTTAAGTCTTTATTGAATTTATGGTAAGAAGAAATTTCTTCTAAAATCGAAATAGATAGAAAATAGTTTTCTTGCTGTTTGGAGTAGGCTATATTTTCTAGTGCATTTAAAATTTCGATAATTTTGTTTTTATTTTCTTCGGAAGATAGAAGGATTTTGGATGCTTTTAGATGATAGAAATTTGCATCAGATATTGTAGATTGAAATAACTTGTAAATATTTTCTTTTATTTTAATTATAAATTCAGGTTTGTTCGTTGATTCCGCTAGTTGAAATGAACGTTTCCAAATATTTAATGCTTCACCATTTATGGCTTCAAATGTTTCACAAAATTCGATATAGTTTTCAATTGCAGTAATAGCAAATTTTATTTCCCTTGGATTTGATATAATCCAAATAATATCTGCTATACGTGCTTTTAATATTCTATTTTCGACATGATCCAATATAATTTTTAAAAAATTTAGTTCGTTTTCCTGAAAATCTTCCAATATAGCAGAGCGAAAACTTTGTAGAACGAATTTAGGTGAATAAAGTTGCGTTTTGTTATCTGGAGTTAAGACGAGAGTAGTAATATTTTTTATTATTTCTAATTCATATTTTTCCTCTAGGCTGCATTCTTTTAGTCTTTCCAATACTTTTTCATTTATTTGATCTATTGAATCAGCGATCAGATCATTGAGAAAATTAATTATATTCATTTTTGCCTATTGTTAAATGTTTGTCGACGATTGCGCATAACGAACTAGACTTACCGAAGTTGTCCGACCCTGAGTCCCGTGGAACGGGACGTTAGGGACTGGCGCGTAGTTTGCGGATGCAAACGAGTGACAGGAGGACAATTTGCCGTAGGCCGAGCGAGGCCTCGTGCCGAAGCGTAGCGGTAAGTCGCTGTTATGCGTCGTTATTTTAGTTAAACAAATCATTTAGATACTCTTTATATATTTCTTCACCTAAATAATTTAATAGTATTTGACCTTCTAATCCTTCTGATAGAATATTATTTGCTTTATAGAATTC